>JAENWC010000277.1 GCA_016650235.1 Terriglobia bacterium | reverse complement strand
CCTCCGGCATTTACGCGGCTCCCATGCAAATGAAGGCCAACAACGGCATTTTCATCATCGACGACTTTGGCCGCCAGTTGATGAGCCCGCGCGATCTTCTCAATCGCTGGATTGTACCCCTGGACCGCCGTGTCGACTACCTTACCTTGCGCTATGGTGTGAAGTTCCAGATCCCCTTCGAGCTGATGGTGGTCTTTTCGACGAACCTCGATCCGGCCGATCTGGCCGACGAGGCCTTCCTCCGCCGTATTCACAACAAGATCCTGGTGGAGCCTGTGGACATCTCCACCTTCGACTCCATCTTCCAACGCGTGGTCGGCGCCAAGCGCGTGCCCACGGAACAGGACAGCGCCGAATACCTGCGGCGGCTCTGTCTGACCGATGGCCGCACCGAACTGCGCGCCTGCTATCCTCTCGACATTTGCAACATTCTAACGTCCATTAGCGAATATGAGCGCCGGCCCGTGCAGATGACCCGCCCCGATTTGGAGCGCGCTGTACAACTCTATTTCGCCAAGAGCGAAAAGCAGGCCGAGTAGAAAAGCCAGGCCGGTATCCCACAATGGAAGACCGGCTGAAGTTCGGCGTCGATCTGGTGAAGGCAGTGGGGCAGGCCTTCACCATGCGCGAGGGCCTCGCGCGACATCAGGCGCTGCGCTACGGATAGACCAAACGCACAACCTCCAGCGTCATCGCCGGCACAGCGGCGAGGAGCGCCACCGTGTAATGGCCGCGTAAATCGGCATTCCCGTCAGGACTGCGAGGGTCAAGAGGACTACGAGCAGCGGCGCGAGCCCGGCTTCCCGAAGCTGGGGGAGCTGCGGCGCGAGAACAATAATGAGGCTGATCGCGCTGGCGGCCACGCACCCCTTCCAACCGGTGGCTGCCTTCCATAGAAGCCACACCCCGATCATCAGGAGGGCGGCGGGCATCTACCCTTTATACGAAATCCGCCAAATCCTCTTGCCGCCCTCGTCATCGGTTACCAGCAAGCTCCCGTCCGGCAACTGCAGCAGCCCCACTGGACGGCCCCACACCTCGCGCTGCTCAGGGTCCTTCATCCAGCCCGTCAGGAAGTCTTGCGGCTGGCCCGCCGGCTTCCCGTTCTTGAACGGCACATAAACCACTGAGTAACCCACGCGCTTGGATCGGTTGCTGCTTCCGCGCAAAGCCAGAAACGCCCCGCCCTGATACTGTTTCGGAAACTGCCTGCCCGTGTAGAACACCGCGTCCATCACGGCCACATGCGACGGCAGCAGCAGATCCGGCGTGAGCGTCTTCTTCACCAGTTCCGGATTCTCGCCCTTTCGCCGCGGCTCTTCATTCGGTCCGATGTAGGCGTACGGCCAGCCGTAAAACCCGCCCTTCTGGATGCTCGTGAAAAAGTCTGGAACCAGATCGTCCCCCAGTCCATCGCGCTCCTGCACCGTCGCCCACAACGTCGAAGTCCCCGGATAAAACCGTATGCTCACCGCATTCCGCAAACCCCCGGCAATCGCCTCGCCCCCCGTCCCGTCCGGATTGTATCGATGGATCGCCGCCCGCTCAGGCGGATCTCCCGCATCCACGTTCGACCCCGACCCGATCGTCAGGTACATCTTCTCACCCTTCGCATCGAAGATTACCGAGCGCGTCCAGTGGCCCTTATCGAAACCCTTCATCGGCACCACCTCTTCTCCCGGCCCCGCTGTCATCGCCTTCGCGTCATACTTGTAGCGCTTCAGCGAAGTCGGCTCGGCCACATACAGGTAGTCTTTCCAAAACGCCATCCCGAACGGACGGTCCAGCCCGCTGATCAGCTTCCTCTTCTCCTTGCCTTTGCCCTGTATCACCCACACCGATCCATTCGCCACGCTATCGCTCACCAACACCTCGCCACCCGGACCCACCGTCATGTACCGCGGCTTCTCGAACCCCGTGGCATACTCCTCCACCGTGAATCCCTTCGGTACGCTCAAATTAGCACCGTCCGGCCGCGCAATCACCTGCGGCCGGTTGGCTGCCGAAGGTCCAGGGTCTGGCAGCGTGATCTTCTTCTGCGCCCACACCGCCGAAAGCACCAGGCAGGAAAGTAGTATGGTCTTCTTCATGGATGTTTACCTCGAAACCGCGATTCTATCAGGCGGGGAACGGCCACACACGCTCGATGCTCTTGCTCAGCATCCAGTGCCGGTCCTCATCGTTTAGAAAATTCATCTCATCGCGAACCACCGCCAGCGTCTGCGCATAGGTAGCGTGCCGGCTCGACACCGGCCAGTCCGTGGCCCACATCAGCCGCTCCGGGCCGAACGCCGCATGCAGCCGCCGCACGTGATCCCACGCATCGCGGAACGGATAGCCTTGCTTGGACAGCGACCATGTGTGCGAGATCTTCACCGACAGCTTCGCGTGCCGCTTCAGCGCGATCAGTTTTTCCAGCTCCTGCGGCTGATCTACCGGACAGTCCGCCATGTGGTCGATCACCATGGTGAGGTCCGGAAACTTGTCCGCCAGCACGCCCACATCCGGCATGCGCGTGATGGGAGCCAGTATCGTCATTGGAACCTTCAGCGCATTGCAACGCTTCCACAGCGGCTCCATCAGCGGACCACGAATCCAATCGCCGGACGCATTCCCCGCCGGCGACAGCCGCACGCCTTTGAATCCTTGTTCCTCCACCAGCTTCGATAGATGGTCTGGAGCCGCCGGATCTTCCGGGTTCACACGAGCCACGCCCTTGAACATCGTAGGGTACTGTTGCAACACCGACGCCAGATACGAGTTGTCCCAGCGGTAATGGATCACCTGTATGATCACCGTCCGCGCGACGCCGTTCTTCTTCATCAGATCCAGCAGCATTTCCGCTGAGGCGTCCTCCTCCGGCGGCTTCGCAGTCTCCTTGGCCCACGGAAACCGCGGGTCCCTCTTAAACACGTGCACGTGCGGATCGATGATCCGGTAAGCCTCCTTGCCGGAGGAAACAGCGGATGACGCAGCTACCACGGGGGCGGCCAAAACAGAGCGGCGGCTAAGGTTTGAGGACGGCATAGTGAATTCCTTCCACATGATACACCCGGTGGGCGCAAATCACCTCACTTTCCTGTGTTACTGTAGAGAGTCATTTTTCTCTGAAGGAGCCACAATACCCGTATGAAGAAGCAATTTTACGGCGGCTGGATTGTCGCAGCCTGTTTCCTCACCTTCGGTATCTCCACCGGGTTCCCCTACTACAACATCGCCTTCTTCTTCGACTATTTCCGTGATCAGCACGGCTGGCCCATCAGCCTCATCACGCTCGGCGCTCCCGTGGCCGTGCTGCTCACCATCTGGGCCGGCCCGATCATCGTTCCCAAAGTGAGCCCGCGGCTGTTGATCATCATTGGCACGGGCACGACCTTCCTCGCTTTCCAATGGTTCTCACGCCTCAGCGGAGCTACGTGGGAATACTTTGCCGCCTGGGCGCTCTACATGATCGGCTACTTTCTCTCCGGACCCATTCCCCACCAGATCATTATTTCCAACTGGTTCAAAGAGAAGCGCGGCCGCGCGATGGGCATCACCTATGTCGGCGTCGCCGTGGTCGGATCCTTTGGTAACAAGCTTGGTCCTTATCTGGCCTCGCAGATGCACTACACCGAGGCGCTCCATTACATGAGCTTCCTCCTCCTCCTGGCATGGCCCATCGCCTTCTTCCTCATCAAGGACAAGCCGGAAGATATCGGCCAGTTCCCCGATGGCAAACTCCAACCTGCCGCCGCGGCCGCCGCGCCGCCGATCGTAAAGGAGGCTTCCCATTCCTTCGCCTTCCTCCTGCGCCAGAAGCCTTTCTGGCTCCTGCTGGTGGGCAGCGCCGCCTCCATCGGAGCCATCGCCGCCGTCAACTTCCACATGAAATTCGTTTTCGAGTCGCAGGGCTATTCCACACAGGCCGCAAGAAACCAGATCTGGAGCACAGCTTCTTTCTGGGTCCTCTGGTCCAGCATCGCCGGACGCCTGCTCGCCGGTTATCTCGCCGACAAGTTCTCCAAGAAATACGTCATGCTGGTCACCTATTTCGTGGTGGCTCTGGCGATTCCCACGCTCTTCCTGGTCACCCCTGGCCAAGGTAATTACGTCTATCTGTTTGCCATCGTGTTTGGATTTGCCATGGGCGCCGACTACATGCTCATTCCGCTGATGGCCGCCGAGCAGTTTGGCTTGGCGACCTTGGCTGTTGCCATGTCCGCCATTCTCCCCTCCGATACCATCTCGCAGTTCTGGTTCCCGAATCTGATCGCCCGGGTCAAGGATTTCACCGGCAGCTATGAGACGGCCATGCTCACCGTGTTCGCCGTTGCCTTCATCGGCGCGCTGGCCATCGCACTCCTGCCCAAACACGGCGCTCGAAAAGAATGAAGTACTTCAACTACCATACGCTTGCTGAAATCGAGCAGGCCGCCGCCGGGCAAGGCGCGGCGCAGGTTCGCTTTGAATCCGACGCGAATCAAGTGAAATTGGCCCTGGCCCGAAAAGTGCCAGTGGGCTCCGTAACCGCCGGCAACTCCATGGCCATTCACCCTATGGAAGGCTGCGATGCCACCCTCGATGGACACCCGGACGATCTCACCTTCCGCCGCTATGAACGCTTTGGCGCGGGCGGGGCCAAGCTGATCTGGTTTGAGGCCTCCGCTGTGGTGGAAGAGGGCAAGGCGAATACGCGGCAGCTATGGTTGCGCCCGGCTACGGTCCCCAGCTTTGCGCGGCTGCTCGAGCGCACACTCGCCTGCCATCGCGAGCGCCACGGCACCACCGATGATCTCCTCGCGCCCCTACAGCTCACCCATTCCGGCCGCTACAGCGTGCCGCGCCGGATCATTGTTTATCACAATCCTCTCATTGACGAAAAGACCGGCACGCCGCCGGACTATCCGGTCATCTCCGACTCCGAACTCGAACGTCTCGAGGACGCCTACGTCAACGCGGCCGGACTCGCATTGCAGGCCGGCTTCCGCGGGGTGGACATTAAGGCCACCCACGGTTATCTGCTTGCAGAAATGTTGGGCGCAAAGACTCGCCCCGGCCCCTATGGCGGCTCCATTGAAAACCGGACCAGCTTCATACGCAACGTATGCGGCAAGATCCGCGCGCGGTTCGGGAATCAGTTGATGCTGACCATTCGGCTTGGCTGCTTTGACGGTGTTCCTTACAAGATCGACCCGGCCACCAAACTCGGCGTCCCTCTGCCATACCCGGTTCCTTATCCGTATGGATTCGGTGTAGACGAAAACAATCCGCTGGTCCCGGACCTCACCGAAGTGAAGCAGGCCATCGCATTGTTCCAAAAGGCGGGCGTCGCGCTGCTCAACGTTTCGGCCGGCTGTCCCTATTACAACCCGCACATCGGCCGGCCATTTGATAAACCTGATGAGGACAACTACGAAATGCCCGAGCATCCCTTGGCAGGGGTGAACCGGCACTTTCTGATTGCGGGCGAGTTGCAGCGCGCTTTCCCCGATCTGCCGATGGTAGGCACCGGGTATTCATGGCTGCAGAAGTTCGCGCCAAACGCCGCCGCCGCCAATATTCTCGACGGCAACATTCGCTTCTTCGGAGTAGGCCGCGGCGCGCTCGCCTATCCCGAGTTCGCAACCGAGCTCTTGGAGAAAGGCGAATGGGACGAAGCGCGCGTGTGCAAAACACTTACCTTCTGCACGTTCCTGATGCGCCAGAAGAACCACCCGCTGGGCCAATTCCCCACCGGCTGCCCACCCTTCGACAAGGAAGTCTACGGCCCAATCATGAAAGAGGCCCGCGAAGCATATCGCGTCCAGATCAAGACAAAGTCCTGACCGCTCGCGCGCCGACGCTCCCCGGAGGGTCCGTTTACTCAGCTTATGCTTATCTGGTT
>JAENWC010000276.1 GCA_016650235.1 Terriglobia bacterium | reverse complement strand
GCCGGGACGGCCCTTTGCGGCTCGTCAGGGATTGCCTGCGCTGCGCACCCGACGGAGTTCCTGTTTTGCCCGCCCCTTATCAATATCTCTGGATCAGGAGGTGCTTCATGGTCAGTGGCGCAGGCGTGGTTGTTCCGTTTGCGGGCCGAACCGAAGACCGCTGCGGGAGCAACTGCGTTCTCAAGGGCATGTAGAATCTGTAGCACTGCGAACAGATAGAGCAAGTGGGGGGCCAGAGCGAACGGGAAAGCAAACAAGGCAGCACGGGCCAAACATGGGGACAAGAAAATGCCGAAACGGAGTTACGCGGTAGAAATATGGCGGCCAGGCAAGGCCTCAGTCGAGGTTGAGCACCGCGCGCGCGGTACCTTTTTCCAGCCCGATCTTTTGCTGCAGCATCATGATGGCGTGGATCAACTGCTCCGGCCTGGGCGGGCAGCCCGGCACGTAGACATCGACGGGGATGATCTGATTCACGGGAATGAGCGCGTAGTTACTAAAGACTCCGGTGGAGGTGGCGCAGGCCCCCATTGAGATGACCCAGCGCGGCTCGGGCATCTGCTGGTAGAGTCTGCGAATGACCGGGGCCATTTTGTTGGAGACGCGGCCAGCGATGATCATGAGGTCGGACTGGCGGGGCGATCCACGGAAAACCTCGGCTCCGAAGCGGGAAAGATCGAAGCGGGACGCCCCCAATGCCATCATCTCGATGGCACAGCAAGCCAGACCGAATGACATCGGCCAAATGGAATTCTTGCGGCCCCAGTTGATGAGGCTATCCACGGTGGTGGTGAGGACGCCGCCTGAAAACTCCTGGTCCTCGGTGGAATCGATTTTTTGAAACAGACCCTCGACGATTCCGAGGCCGGGGCGATATTCCATGGGCTCCATGTACAACTTCATTGTCTCACGGCCGGCGGCAGTGACGGTAGAATCAAATGGAAGACCTCTTGATTTGATGCCCGAGCCAACACCCTCCACCTCCCTCACCGCCGCACCGGACAATCCTTTACGAGCCATTGCCGCCGCGCGCGGCATCGGCGATGGATATTGGGATATCTGGGGCGCCTGGCATGAGACGCCAGACCCGGTTCGGCTGGCGATTTTGTCCTCGCTGGGAATCGGGGCCCACGGCGGGGAAGCGCCGCAACAATCGTTTGAAAAGGCACTCGAACAGGACAGGCGCAGCGAGTGGGAGCCACTTACGGAAGAGACCGTCGTGGCGAGCATCACCGGCGCACCGGCTGCCATTTGGCTGCGCATCCCTACGGATCGGGCCGGCGGCGATGCGGAATTTGAGATCCACCTGGAGGGCGGGGCGTCGCGGCACTGGAGCGTTCCCTTGAGCGCGTGCGCGGATCAGGAACAGGGCGAGTGGAACGGGGTTGGTCATACTCGCAAGCGGGTGCAATTGCCGGATGATCTGCCGCTCGGCTATCACCAGTTGACCGCGCGGATCAAGGGAACTCCGGAGCTGGTCTCACGAACGCAATTGATCTTGTGCCCGGATCGTGCCTGGCTCCCGGAGACGCTGGAGCGTGGAGAGCGTCACGCCGGAGTGGCGGTTAGTCTCTATGGAGTCCATAGCGGAAGAACGTGGGGATGCGGCGACTTCACCGCGCTCCGGGAGATCATCGATTGGGTGGCCGAGGAGACCGGCGGCAGCTACATTGCGCTCAACCCTCTCCACGCCATCCACAACAGGTCCCCGTACAACACGAGTCCCTATCTGCCAAACTGCCTCTACTATCGCAACTTCCTCTATCTGGATATCGACGGAATTCCGGAACTGGAGCGAAGCCGTTGGGGGCAGGCGCTGCGGAGTAGCGCACGGATTCAGGCCGAGATCAAAGCGCTACAGGACAGCGAGCTGGTGGAGTATGAACGGATCCACGCATTAAAGCTGCTGTTCCTCAAGGTGCTTTACCGGACGTTTGTGCGGGAAGAGTTACGGCCCCGCACGGGGCGCGGGGCAGCCTTTGCGCGATGGGTGGAGGAGGAGGGGACACTTCTGGAGCGCTATGCAATCTACTGCGCGCTGGATGAGCGGATGCACCGCCGCTGTGCGGAGGTTTGGACGTGGCCGGACTGGCCCGTTGAGTATCAGGAGGCCGGCTCGGCGGCAGTGGCCGAGTTCGCCCGGAAAAACAGGCGCGCGATTGAATTTCACAAGTATGTGCAGTGGTTGGCCGACCAGCAGGCGGCGGCGGCGCACGCCTATGCCAAGCAGCGCGGGTTGGCCATCGGATTATTCCATGATCTGCCGCTGGCCACCGACCGGTGCGGCTTTGAGCTTTGGGCGCACCGTGAATTTTACGTGAACGGGTGCCGCGTAGGGGCGCCGCCGGACGGTTTTTCGCCGAAGGGCCAGGACTGGTCCTTTCCTCCGCCCAATCACGAGCGTCACCGCCAGGACGGCTACCGCCTGTTCGCCGAATCGATTCGCAAGAGCGCCCGGCATGGAGGCGCGTTGCGACTGGATCATGTGATGCGGCTGTTCCGGCTGTACTGGATTCCAGACGGCTTTGACGCGACCCAGGGGGCCTACGTTCTGGACCGTCACGAAGATCTGCTGCGGGTTCTCGCGCTGGAAAGTGTGCGGCAGCAGGTTTTGATTATCGGAGAGGATCTGGGAACGGTGGAACCGTACATGCGGGAGGGGCTCGCCAGATTCGGCATCCTGAGCTACCGTTTGTTCTACTTCGAACGGGATAAGGATGGTAGATTCCTGGCTCCCTCCGAGTACCCGGCGCAGGCGCTGGTTTCCTCCACCACACATGATCTGCCGACGCTGGCCGGGTTCTGGAGTTTCCGGGACATCGAGCAGAGACGGGACCTCGGGCTCTTGCTCGATGCGGCGTCTTATCACCAGTTGACGGATGCGCGGCGTCAGGAAAAGCGGAAGATGGTGGAGGCTTTGGTAGGGGGCGGATTTCTGGCCGCGGAGTTGGCCCAGGGAGCTACTGAGAGCGTGGAGTTGAGCGGAGAATTGCACAGTGCCATCACGGGATTTCTGGTTTCCACCCCATCGCTGTTGATGACGCTGAACCAGGAAGATCTCACCAAAGAAATGGACCAGCAAAACATGCCCGGCACCACACATGAGTATCCGAACTGGCGCCGGAAGATGAAATACACGGTAGAGGAGTTACGCCGCCTGCCTGCGGTGCGCGACTTTGCCCGCATGTTTCGGAACTGGCTCAAGAAGTCGGGCCGGGAGCGCCAATGACGGGCAAGCTGCTGGCGCTCGTCTACGGGTTGTTCGCTTATGCCGTGTTTCTCGCCGTTTTTCTTTACCTGATCGGGTTTCTGGCAAATCGATACGCGCTCAACACGATTGACAGCGGGCTGCAGATTCCGTTGGCGGAAGCATGGCCGCGCGATCTGGCGTTGCTGGTGTTGTTCGGCGCGCAGCACAGCGTGATGGCGCGCGACTGGTGCAAGCGCGCCTCGCGGAGGCTCATCCCGCAGCCGGTGGAGCGCTCCACTTACGTTCTGATGACGTGCGTGGCTTTGGCGGCGCTGTTCCGGTATTGGGAACCGATGCCCAATCTGGTCTGGGACGTCCGCCATCCGATCGGCTCAAGATTGCTCGATGGGATGTTCCTTGCGGGATGGGGCTTGGTTGCCGTTGCCACGGTGCAGATTGGGCACGGCGAACTGACTGGGTTACGGCAGGTGTGGATGTATGCGCGCGGGGTGACGCCGGCGCCACCGCAATTTAGAACGCCGGGGATATACAGGTATGTACGGCATCCAATGATGCTGGGCATGCTGATTGCGCTCTGGTCCACGGCTGCCATGAGCCTGGGTCATCTGTTGTTTTCCGGCGTCCTCAGTCTCTACATACTGCTTGCGCTTGGATGGGAGGAGCGCGACCTGGATCGCGCGCACCCGGAGGATTACGAGCGGTACCGCGAGCGCGTGGGGCGGCTCCTGCCGCGGTAGGCTAGTCCAGTAACTGGATTGCGCCGCGGTTGTCTCCCGCCCTGTCCAGGGCCAATGCCTTGTAGATTTGTAATATCCCCTTCGTCTCAGAATCCGGATTCGCCGCAAGCCCCTTTTCGATGGCGGCAAGCCGCTCAGCGTCATCAGTCAAGATTCGCAAATTCCTTCCATGCAGGCGCAAAGCGAGGCACTCGCTTGACCCGCCGATACACACGGTCGGATCTTACGCGGGCGTAGCGATCCACTCCAAAGACACGAACTCCAGATAAGTACCGACCGGGAGATCGCCGTTTTCTTCCCGCAGAAGTGGTTTTGAAATCCCCCATCAGCATGTACGTGTAAGCCATGTCGTAAACCGGCTACGGCCACCGAGGCGCCTCAGGCAGGGTGTAGGAATACGCGCGTGAATCCTTCTTCCTCGCGCATTTTGAAACGGATTGGCAAAAAGGTTTCGATGACGTTCATATTGGTTCGAGAGTGTTGATTGATCTTCTGGGCTGTGAACACCCCGCCGCCCGCAAGTGCCATCGGCAGCAACAACTGGTCCGTCAGATGTTCGCCGGCTGAGGCTTTGCCCACTATGTAGTCACTGGCTTCGCGGGCAACCTCCTCCGCAACCTGTTCGGCACTGACCCCCAATTGCCCGAAGCCCGAAAAGACCTCGGTGCAAGCCGAGTCACCGACCTCGACCATCACGATGTTCCCGGGGCCCGCCGAATTCTTCGTTTCCTCGACGCTCGTAAGCTCCGGTCCCCAGTTCAGCACGTCCGCGACTTTCGTCACCTCGCGTTGCGCGATGTGGCGCGGCAGGTTCGCAACAATCGCGATCACGCGGCGCGACACAATTTCACCCCGTTCTGGCAGTTCGATGGGTGCTAATGTTTTGGATGGCTGAATCTCCACCACAAAGCGGCCACCCCCTGCCGGGTAGAAGCCGTAGCGTTCCAGTTGCAGCGTCATCCGCGGACCCATCTGGCGAACCAGAGGAAGAAATGCCCGTTCTAGAAAGTGAAACGGCGGCGCGGCCTGATTGTGTGTGCCTCCCTCGATCACGATCTTGCTCGGCCCAGAGGCAGTCATCAACGCCGGCAGCACCGTTTGCAGTACCAGAGTTCCGCTGCCGGCCGACCCAATGGCAAAGTGGTAGTCGCCAGACTTGACGCAGCCGGGCTTGAAGGTCAGCGCAGTGGAGCCGAGGGACGCGCCTTCCACCTGCCCCGCACAGATCTCGGCCGCAGCACGTACCGCAGTGAGATGCTGGCGTAACAAACCGCTTCTCTCCCGCTTCGCGCGGATGTTCTCGATGCGGAATGGCTGCCCGGTTACGATGGAAAGGCTCAGCGACGTGCGCAAAATCTGCCCGCCGCCTTCACCGAAGGATCCGTCAATTCGAATCATGGACTCAGCCCGGCCCATGTCCTGATGAGCCAGGAACGATGGGCCGAACTGCCTATCCTTTTACGCAAACTACCTGCCGCAGGGTATGCAGGATCTCAACGAGATCCGACTGGGCGGCCATAACTGCTTCGATCGGTTTGTAAGCAGCCGGGGTTTCGTCGATCACGTCAGCGTCCTTGCGGCACTCCACGCCTTCCGTCATACGGATATGGTCGTCCACCGTGAACTTCTTTTTGGCCTCGTTACGGGACATTGCGCGCCCCGCCCCATGGCTGCAACTGTTGAAACTCTCCGGGTTGCCCTTGCCGCGAACGATGTACGAACGGGCACCCATGCTTCCGGGGATAATCCCGAGGTCGCCCTCGCGAGCGCGCACGGCTCCTTTGCGAGTGACCATGACGTTTTCGCCATAGTGAGACTCGCGCGCCACATAATTGTGATGACAGTTAATCGCTTTGACAGTCGCGTCGAACGGAGGCAGTTCGCCGGAGTCCCGCACGGCGCCGACAACTTGCTCCATCATCAGATCGCGGTTTGCGCGCGCATAATCCTGCGCCCACTCGGCCGCTTCGAAGTAATCACCGAAGTGCTCAGTGTGCTCCGGGAAGTACGCCAGGTCCTGATCCGGCAGATTGATGAAGAACCGCTGCATATCCTTCCGGGCGAGTTCGATAAAGTAGCTGCCCATCCGGTTGCCGACCCCACGCGAGCCGCTGTGCAACATGAACCAAACGTTCCCGGCCTCGTCCAGGCACACTTCAACAAAGTGGTTGCCCGTACCGAGGGTCCCGAGATGGTTGGCGTGGTTGCCGCGATCGAGCTTCGGGTGCTTCGCCAGAATCGCATCGTAGCGCGGTTTCAGAGTACCCCAGATCTCCTGGTTCCGGAGAGGAATATCGTTCCAGGCGCCCCGATCCCCGGTCCGCCATGATTGGTGCGGCCGTGCGGAACCGCCTTCTCGATTGCGTCGCGGATGTTCTTCAGGTTATCGGGCAGATGGCGAGCATTCAGGCTCGTTTCGACAGCCATCATCCCGCAGCCGATATCGACGCCGACCGCGGCGGGGATGATCGCACCCTTCGTCGGAATCACGCTACCGACGGTAGCTCCGACGCCCCAGTGGACGTCGGGCATTGCGGCCACCAAGCGAAACACAAACGGCAGTTTTGCAACGTTCATCAGTTGGTCCTTGGCGCGGTCGTCCAGCAGCACCCCCTTGGTCCACGCCTTGATGGGCACTCCCTTTTCGGTTTCAATGAAGTTGTAGATCTTGTCAGGCATTTTTCAATTCCTCTTAAAGAAAGGCCCTCTTCGGCGACCGGTCGGCACTACGCGGATTTTAATCGCTGTGGGATGGCCCCCGCCGATTGCTTCCGGAGCCAACTCCGTCGCCTCGGCTTTGGGCGCCTCGCCAGGCGCGACCCCGGCGAGGCTATGCGAAAATAACATGGGGGTTGGGAATCGATCCTCAAAAGCGGAACTTCCTACTTGGCTGGGAGCAGGAACTTTCTACTTGGCTCTAACAGCCCTAATATTTCGTTATTTTACCCTGTTTGTCCTGTATGTTTTATTTTGTCCTTTTTGTCCTGTATATGAGGATACTGGCTTTCGTCCCGGCGGCGCGGAAGCCCAGGTCGGCGATGATCAGGGCTTTCTTGGACTCCAGGCTGTCAAATTCATGGAGGTCCCCTGAAATGGCGATGTCGGCCAGTTGCATGTTGGCGACCTGTACCAGACTCTTACCATGCACGGGCCATCAGGGATGAGAAGTTTACTGACTGCCCGTGGGTGTTCTTCCGGGAGGGGAAACCAATTCTCACTTCCGCAAGTCGTGGGATGCGGCATGTAAGATTGCCGGCGACCCGCGAGAATCTTTCAAGACCTGCGCCGAACCGGAGTAAGGAATCTGGTTCGCGCCGGAGTACCCGAAAAGGTGGCTATGCAGATTTCCGGGCACAAGACGCGATCCGTTTTCGACCGCTACAACATCGCTTCCGAGGGGGATCTAGTGGACGCCATGACCCGCCTTGACACTTACTCACGGGAGCGGGCGGAAGCGGAGACGGCGAAGAAAAAACAGGACACCGGCACACAAACCAGAAATCGGCACACTATAGGCACACAAGAGACCGGACGGGCGAATTGACCCGTACTGAAATTCATGTCGCAGCAAAGTAGAAATGTCCCCTTTCGGCAAAGTAGAAATGCCCCAAGCCGACTCACCATGAGCCCGCCATTCCCTCATCCGGCATCATTTGACATC
>JAENWC010000275.1 GCA_016650235.1 Terriglobia bacterium | reverse complement strand
TTGTCATCGTCGTCGAAAAGGATGGGGGCCAAGAGCTGGCGCATATGCCATTCCACGTAGTAGGCCAAAACGCAAAGCAGGATGTGGGCGCGGACGCGATCCGGTAGGCGGTGATGGATAGGCCGCACCTGCAGATCGACGGTCTTCAGACTGCGGAAAGCCCGCTCCACGCCGGATAAGCTCTTGTAACTTGCGACGACCTCCTGACTGGATAACACTTCCTTTTTGACGCTGGTCCGGATGACATAGATTCCGTCCAGGCTTTGTTCCCGCTCGATGTTGGCCACTTTGCGTTCGTAGTGAAAACTGTCCTCTTCGATGCGCAACTGAAAGTGTTTGCCCATTTTGTAACGATTGAGAATCTTGCCTGCACGCACTCCGATGTTTTGTTTGCCGCGCAAGGGCCGCTTGGGGCGCTTGGTGGCGGCGGCGATCTTCTCCAGTTGCTTCTCGGTCGCAGTCAGCAACTCGGGTCTCTTACGCGCGCGTTCTTCGGCCAGCAGAGGATTGAAGCAAGCGACCAAGCGTTCGCCGGGGAAGTCCGGATGAGCGATCTCAACTAGATCGGTTTGATCGAAGAAAGACATCTGCAACTGGCCGCCGGCTGCCAGTTTCTGGATCTGGGTGGCGCGTAAAGCGGAGATCCATTGGATGCCTTGTGAAGCCGGCAAGTCTTCACGAATGCGTGCGCTGGTGATCATGCCCCTGTCGCCAATCAGCACCATATCGGAGAGTCCGAATCGTTGGCGTAGTTTATCGACCTGGGTCGCGACGGTCTTGGGATCGGAAGTATTGCCGCTAAAAACTTCAACGGCGACCGGGCATCCGGCAGCGTTGGTGAGGAGGCCAAAGACGATCTGCAATGTGCCGGACTTATCGTCTCGCGAGTGACCGAGCTTGGCCAGAGGACAGTGGCGCCCTTCGAAGTAAGTGGAGGTCAAATCATAGAGCACCAGGCCGCCTTGGGAGAGATGGCGCTTGGCAAGGGCTTGCTCAATGCGAGGCTGCTGCGGGAGCAGCCAGTCCATAGCTTGGTAAAGTTCGGCTTCATCAGCGGAATCTAAGTGGAGGATGTCACCGAGACTGTGATGGAGGGTATCGCTGTGAAGGCCGCGAGCGGTCGCCAGTTTGGAAGCGGGTTCGATGATGCGGGCAACGATCATGGCGATGACGAGATCGCGCTGGCGGCTGGGAGCCGGATCGAGGATGGAATCCAGATGCAGGTTGCGCAAGCAACCGAGCACGGCGGCGACATGGCCGTGAGGCAGGGAGCGTGAGATGAGGAAGGAGTCTGGCAAAGGGGTTGAGGAGACAGGCAGAGAGCCGGCCAATGCCAAGCGGAGGGCGTCAACCTGCTGGGGGGCGAGATGAGTGATGTTGGCGATGGTGCGAGACTTGACTTTGCCGTCGAGGCGATAGGATTCGCGGAGGAGGATGGCGGGAGGGGAGTTGCGGTTGGGTACGGTGGCGACGTACATGCTTACAGACTACTACGTATTAATCTGTAAATCAAGCATAAAATGCAAATTATACATGCCTACAATAAATGAGGCAAAACTGCCTACCGCCATCAAAACAAAGAGATACCCCTGTTTAGGGGTCAGAACTTCGGGTTAACGTTGGCGCCCCTCGCGAGGAGCGCCTCGACGAGGTTCCGCTGGCCGTGCTGCACGGCGGCGAAGAGCGGCGTTTCTCTATCCGGGGTGAGGTGGTCCACGGGCAGACCGGCATTAAAGTAGCTGAGAACGGCGACGCTGCGGCCGTCGGTCAAGGTTTAGCACCTGTTCCGGATTTCGACGCCCTTCGCGACCAGCGCCGAGCAGCGCCGGAGCATCATGGAGCATTTTGCTCCACCGCGAGGAATGAGCATGACGAGTTAAGTCCTGCTTATGGTGTGGCATAGGGGGAATGGAGACCATTGCCGGAGACTGCTGAAACATAAGCATTTTTGGAGCACGGGCCCCGCGCGAGCATTGACCATGGTGTCGCGCTTCGTTACCTAACCAGTACCTATCCAGTACTAACCTCCCTTTAATTGTTAACCTGGCGTACCTCACGATGAAAGTGCGGTCTTGGCTGTTCATGCTCACGCTCTTACCTCCATGGCTCCTGCTGTCGGACGGCTGCGGCCGCGTTCGCCCCGGTAAAACCGCATGACATCCGTCGGAAATTCCGCCACTATACTGTTGGTGGATGACGATGAAGCCCTCCGTCGTTTCGTCCAGCGTATTCTCATACAACAAGGATTCCACGTAATCCAAGCTTCGAACGGGGCAGAAGCATTGGGGGTCGCGTCCGCGTACGCCCAGCCGGTTGATTTGTTGTTGACGGATGTGATCATGCCCAAGGTCAATGGGCTGGTGCTCGCCCAACGGCTCTTGCAGGAGCGGCCCCATATTGGCGTGCTTTACATGTCTGGCTACGTGGAGAAATCCATGCTGCTGGCAAAACATCCCGAATCGATGCTAATTCAAAAGCCTTTTACTCCGGACGCGCTGATCGCGGCCGTGCGTCAAGTACTCGCTTCCGACAAGCCGAAATGAAAGCCGGCATTTTAGCGTCTGATTGGTTTCGCGCCATGTACTGGGTCACAACGCAGAAGAAAAACTAGACGGTCCACGCGCGCGAAGGACCCTTCTGTCTCGCGAGCGTCGCAGGACACCCTCTGCGTGGATTTCGCGGGATATTGAGGCCCGAGGGCGCGGCAGTCGCGAGATGACTGTTGACGGGGATTGGATCAGCAGCAAATGTGCGGCAGCCGCCGGCACTACCAAGCCACCTGGTCTCCCTATTTCTGCTACAGCGCGCGGGCTTTGCGGGCTGCCGCGGCGGTCTCGGATCCGGCCGGCTTGCGCTCGGCGGCTGCGCTCAGGCGCCTGGCTTGGTCGGTGACGCAGACCAGGAACATGGGCTGGCGCGCGTCTTTCAGGAGATCGATGATTCGGTTAGGCGCTTCTTCCAAATAGATGCTCTTGCCGTCGGTCAGCAGATGAACGTCGGAAGTGGAGGACAACGCCTCACTCAGGCGCTTGCCCGTATCCTTTTGCAGAAACCGGAGCACGCGGCGAATCTTTTGCAGCGAGAAGCCCTTGCGGCGGAGCTCCGCAATCAAAGAGATTTCTACTACCTCCGCGGTCATATAGACGCGCTTGTGACCGTCCTGGCGGGGAGAGACGACTTTCCGTTCGTCCCACCACTGCAACTGCCGAAGGCTGACGCCGCAAATTCGGGACACGTCGCTGCTGGTGTAGCCCTGCTCCCCCGATGCAGCGACCGGCCTGGAGCTCCTGGATTTAAACATTTTGCGCCACTTCCGTTTCCATCGACAAATCAATGCTACCAAATGGATTGCACATTTGCGGCGGCCGGTGCCAAGGTTCATTCCACTCCGGCGAAATCGCACCCGGCGTCGTTAAGCGGCTCTCAGAGATGTCCGAGTTGAGGAGGATTCTTTGGCGAGGCGGGGCTTTTGCCAGTGGATGGTGCTTCGGCCTCAGGGCCACATGACGGGTACGGGACATAACAGGATCTACCCCCGCGAGATGGATACGTAAGGCTTGGCGAATCAGCAGATTGAATTCGAGCGCTGGCCCATCACTGGTGGCATGGGGATTTATCAACAGCTATAAGCTCGGACGACACGCTTCGCCCCAAGGCCACCTGGCCAGTTGCCCGACGATCCGGTTGCACGCCCGAACAGCCGTGAGTGCTTGGCAGTACACTGAGAATCAGGGGCGGACCCCGGCCCCAGGTCCTTGCCCACATGCCTATTCCACGACGAGAGTTCCTGAAATGCCTGAGCGGCAGCGCGGCGGCCCTTACCCTGGCCGAAGCCGCCAC
>JAENWC010000274.1 GCA_016650235.1 Terriglobia bacterium | reverse complement strand
CGCGGCCGCGCGGAGGCGTTCGGCTATGCGGACAAGATTGGTGAGTTGCTGATCCCGCAGGAAGAAGTTGTGGAGATGCGGGCCGGCAAGAAGGTGACCAGCAAGCGGCTTCTCTATCCGGGATACGTGCTGGTGCAAATGGAGATGAATGAAGACCTGTGGCATGCGGTGAAAGATACTCCCCGCGTAACTGGTTTTGTAGGCGGCGGCAATCATCCGGTTCCGTTGACCGCCGATGAAGTGAATTCGGTTCTGTACCGGCAGGCCAGTTCGGCGGAAAGGCCGCGGCCGAAGATGACCTTCGAGAAGGGCGAGACGGTTCGGATCAATGAGGGACCGTTCACCAACTTCTCGGGCAAGGTGGACGAAGTCAATCCGGATCGCGACACGTTGCGCGTACTGGTGACCATCTTCGGACGCGCCACTCCGGTTGAGTTGGACTTTCTTCAGGTAGAAAAGATTAACTAATAACAGGCTGGCGGCAGCCTAAACGAGGTTCAAATGGCGAAGAAGATCAGTGGATATGTGAAGCTGCAGATTCCGGCGGGCAAGGCGACCCCGGCGCCTCCAGTGGGTACGGCGCTGGGACCGCAAGGCGTCAACATCATGGAGTTTTGCAAGGCATTCAACGCCAAGACGTCGGCGAAGGATCAGGAAGGTTTGATCATTCCCGTGGTGATCACCATCTTCTCGGACCGCACGTTTACCTTTATCACCAAGACGCCCCCTGTGCCGGTACTGGTGAAGCGCGCGGTGAATCTGGCAAAGGGTTCGGCTGAGCCAAACCGGAACAAAGTGGGCAGGATCACGGAGAAGCAGGTTGAGGAGATCGCCAAGATCAAGATGCCTGACTTGAATTGCTTTGATCTGGCGGCCGCGATTCGATCCGTGAAGGGCACGTGCCGCAGCATGGGCGTGGATGTTGCCATCTAGCGCTTGACGCGGCTTTTGTAAGGTTTCCCATTGGGGCGTGGATATGCGTGAATACGCGTGTCCCGCCCCAAACGTTTTTTCGGAGGAATGATGATGAGGATACGTTTTCTTGGGCTCGCCGCCGCGATTGGCTTGGCGCCTCTGCTGGCTGACCAGGTCACGATGAAGAACGGAGACCGGTTGACCGGAATGGTGTTGAAGTCCGATCTCAAGTCTCTCACCATCAAGTCTGAATTTGCGGGCACGGTGGAGATCGCATGGGGCTCAGTGGAATCCATTCAATCGGCGGCGCCATTGAGTGTAACGCTGAAGGGCGGGGAAGTGTTGGTGGGCCCGGTTACCACACCGGCCTCCGGCAAGTTCCAGGTGAAGACGCCGAACGCCGGCGTGGTGGATGCCGGAAAAGAGTCGGTTCAGTTCATCCGATCCAAGGAAGAAGAGGCCGTCTATCAGCAGGCCGAAGAGAGACTGCGAAATCCGCGACTGCTCGATCTGTGGACCGGGTTTGTGGACCTTGGCCTCGCCGCGGTGCGGGGCAATGCAAAGACGTCGACATTCGCACTGGGAATGAACGCCGCAAGAGAGACGAAACGGGACAAGATCACCACTTATTTCACTTCGTTGAAATCTGAAAACAGCACGGCGGGAACCAAAGTCACCACAGCCAACGCGATTCGAGGCGGCATTCGATACGACATGAAAATCAGCAGGAAGCTGCATGGGTTTGGGTTCACCGATCTGGAATTCGATGAATTTCAACGGCTGGACTTGCGATTTGTCGGCGGCGGCGGCATGGGCTACAAGGTGATCGATGGCGAGCGAACTATTGTGGACGTGTTCAGCGGGGGTTCGTTGAACAAAGAGTTTTTTTCCAACAACACGAGGAGGACTTCGGGCGAACTTCTGTTCGGTGAAGACGTCGCCTATAGGATGGGAACGATCACGCAGTTCAAACAGCGTTTTGTGATCTACCCCAACATCACCACCGGCGGTGCGTATCGCATGCAGTTTGATGCTTCCGCGGTCACCACGTTGTCCAAGTGGTTCTCCTGGCAGGTGAGCATGAGCGATCGGTATTTGAGCAACCCGGTGCCGGGCGCGCTGAAGAACGACTTGCTGTTCACCACAGGGGTCCGGCTCACGTTCAACAAGACCAAGTAGTCGCGTTGGTCCGCAAAGGGCCGTCCGGCTGGTGCCATAATGGAGGCGGACCAACCCGGAGATATGACTCACTCCCAAGAACCCTCCATGCAGAACGAGCTAAATCCCTGGCTCGCCGCCGAAACGCGTTTCAACAAGGCCGCCCGCCTGCTTGAGATGGATGAAGGATTGCAGAAGGTGCTGCGAACGCCGTCGCGCGAGATCACCGTCTACATTCCGATTCTGCTCGACGACGGGCGGTTGGAAGTGTTCACCGGATATCGCGTGCAGCATTCCATCGTACGGGGTCCGGGCAAGGGCGGCATACGGTTCGCGCCCGACGTGAGCATTGAGGAGGTCCGCGCACTGGCCAGTTGGATGACTTGGAAGTGCGCGGTGGCCAACATCCCATTCGGGGGAGCCAAAGGAGGAGTCATCTGCGACCCGGCGCTGTTGTCGCAGGGAGAACTGGAACGGATCACGCGGCGGTACACGGCGGAGATCATCGAATTTCTGGGGCCGGAAAAGGACGTTCCGGCGCCGGACATTGGCACCAATGAGCGCGTGATGGCCTGGTTGATGGACACGTATTCGATGCACACGCGGCAAACCACCACTGCGGTTGTGACGGGCAAACCGCTGGACCTGGGCGGGTCCCGCGGCAGGCGGGAGGCCACCGGGCGGGGTTGCATGATTGTGGCGCTGCAGGCGCTGGAGCGGTTCGGATTGCGGCCGGAGAACACGCGGGTTGTAGTGCAGGGTTTCGGCAATGTGGGCGGCATGGCGGCGATGCTGTTGGCGCGGGCCGGGTTCAAGATCATCAGCGTGATCGAGTATGACGGCGCCGTGTACAATTCCGCGGGCCTCGATATTGAGGCGCTGATGGAGCACGCCAAAGAGACGGGATCGGTGGTGGATTTTCCGAAAGCGGAGAATATGGGTCGGGACGAGGCGCTGTTTCTGGAGTGCGAGGTGCTGCTTCCGGCGGCGAAGGAAAACGTGATCACCAGCAAGACAGCCCCGCATCTGCGTTGCAGGATCGTCTGTGAGGGCGCCAATGGTCCTACGACCGCGGCGGCCGATGAGATTCTGCAAAACAAGGACATCTTCGTGATCCCGGATATTCTTGCCAACGCCGGCGGCGTGACGGTCTCCTACTTTGAATGGGTACAGAACCGGCAGGGTTTTTACTGGAATGAAGAATTGGTAAACACGCGATTGGAAGAGATCATGGTGAACGGCTTCCGGGATCTGATGAAGTACAGCGGAAAGCATCAGGTGGACAACCGCACGGCTGCCTATATGTTGGCGTTGGATCGCGTCGCCTTCGCCACCAAACTACGCGGGCTTTACGCATAGCATGGGCAGCGACGCATCCACGCCGCTGATGCGGCAATACCACTCCATTAAGCAGCAGGTGCCGAACGCGCTCCTGATGTTCCGCTTGGGCGACTTCTATGAGCTGTTTTACGAAGACGCCGTGGTGGCCTCGCGCGCGCTCGAGATCACCTTGACCTCGCGCAACAAAGATAAGGGCGAACCGGTTCCCATGTGCGGCGTGCCGCATCACGCGGTGGAAGGCTATCTGGCCAAACTGGTGCAGAAAGGGCACCGTGTAGCCATCTGCGAGCAGATCGAGGATCCGCGCTTCACCAAGAAGTTGGTGCAGCGGGAGATCACGCGGATTGTCACGCCCGGTACCGCCACGGACTCGAATCTGCTGCGGTCCGGCGAGAACAACTACCTGGCCGCGGTGCAGAAGCATGGGTCACGGGCCGGGCTTGCTTACGTCGATATTTCCACAGGTGAGTTTCGCGTCACCGAGTTGGCGGTGGACGAGTTGGAATCCACTTTGGAGAACCTGGGCGCGCGCGAGGTGCTGAGCGCGGAGGACAGTTTGGCGGGGCCGGGGTTGCGGACGATCCTGGAGCCCTGGATCTTCGGGCACGACTATGCGGACCGGATTCTGAAGGAACATTTCCATCTGCTGAGTCTGGATGGATGCGGGTTGTCCGGGAAGGCGCTTGCGGCCGGGGCGGCGGGAGCGGTGTTGCATTACTTGCGGGACACGCAGCGGTCGGCATTGGATCATTTGGACAGGCCCTCCTACTTTGAACGCTCCGAAGCGATGCTGCTGGATGCGGTGACAGTTCGGAATCTGGAGTTGGTGGAGCCGCTTTTTGCGGGAGAAAGCCGTGAGGTAACGCTGCTTCACGTGATGGATGCCACGCTCACGGGCATGGGTGCGCGGCTGTTGCGATCCAGACTATTGCGCCCTTCGATAGACTTGGCGGTGATTGAAGCACGGCTGGACGCTGTGGCGGAGTTGCAGGCGGCAACGATACTACGTGGAACGCTGCGTAAGACGCTGGGAGAGATTCTCGATCTGGAACGGCTGCTGGCGAAGGTGACGCTTGGCTCCTGTACGCCGCGGGAACTGTTGTCCCTCGGGCGGTCGCTTGCGAGAATTCCGATGCTCCGGTCCTGTTTGGCGGAGACACAATGTGGATTGCTGCGAGAGGTGGCGTCGCGGTTGGACGAGGTGGCCGAGGTGCGCGATGCCTTGTTGACCGCGCTGGCCGAAGAGCCGCCCGTCAATCCGGCCGATGGGGGAGTGATCCGCGACGGCTTCGATGCAAGTCTGGATGAGCTGCGCGACATCAGCCGGAACAGCCGCCGGTACGTCGCGGAAATCGAAACGCGAGAGCGGGCGCGCACTGGCATCGGTTCGCTCAAAGTGCGGTTCAACAACGTTTTTGGATATTACATTGAAATCTCGAAAGCGAATTTACATCTGGCGCCATCCGATTATGACCGCAAGCAGACGCTGGTGAACGCGGAGCGGTTCATTACGCCGGAGCTGAAGGAACTGGAGAGCAAGATTCTGGACGCCGAAGAGAAGATGCTCGGCATCGAGAAGGAGATCTTCCTGCGGCTCCGGACGCAAACGGCGGCGGAGGCAACCCGTATCCGCGGTACGGCAGGCGCTGTGGCGGAGGTGGATGTTGCCTCGGGACTGGCGGAGGTGGCCTCGTCGGGCAGGTTCACCCGGCCCCGTTTTTCCGATGGTGAGATGCGCGTACTGGCCGGACGGCACCCGGTAATCGAGAAGCTGGCGCAGCGCGAGGCGGCCCGGTTTATACCGAACGACGTCTACCTGGCGCCCGGAAAGGAATTTCTGGCGATCATCACAGGACCGAACATGGGCGGCAAGTCCACCTATTTGCGCCAAGCGGCGTTGACGGTGATTCTGGCGCAGATGGGTTCCTTTGTTCCTGCGGAATCAGCTTTGCTGCCGATTGTGGACCGCGTGTTCACGCGCATCGGGGCGGCGGATAATCTGGCGCGAGGGCGGTCTACTTTTATGGTGGAGATGACCGAGACCGCGGCCATTTTGAACACGGCTACGGAGAACAGCTTTATCGTCCTGGACGAAATTGGCCGCGGCACGGCTACCTACGACGGCCTGGCGCTGGCGTGGGCAGTGGTGGAGCATATCCACAACCGGATCCGCGCCAAGACTCTGTTCGCCACGCACTATCATGAACTGACTGAGTTGGCCCAGCAGCTCGACGGGGTTACCAACCTGCATGTCACGGTGAAGGAAGCGGGCGACCAGATCATTTTTCTCCGCAAGGTAGAGCCGGGGGCAGCCGATCGAAGCTACGGGATCGAGGTGGCGCGGCTGGCGGCCTTGCCAGTGAGCGTGATCGAGCGCGCGCGGCAGGTTTTGGAATTGCATGAGAGAAGCGAGCATGAGGTCACCGAGGAGCTTACGCCGCGCGCGGCCGCCCGTCGCGGCCCGATGCAGATACAGTTATTCGAGCCGGTGAATTATCAGATCGCCGGCCGGATACGGCAATTGAATCTTGACACGCTGCGGCCGATTGAGGCGCTCCAGGTTTTGGCGGAATTGCAGAAGGAGTTGAAGACGTAATGCGCGTGGCCGGGATCATGAGCGGCACATCACTGGACGGCATCGACGTCGCGGTGATCGAGACCGGCCGCAAGGTGCGGACGCTGGCTCACCGGACGGTTCCGTATTCCAAGGCCGTTCGCGAAGCCATCCTGGCCGTATCCAACGCCGGCTGTCACACGTCTCAGATCAGCCGTCTGAATTTTCTTCTGCCTGAGCTGTATGCCAAGGCGTTGGGCGACTGGGTGGAGCAGTACCGCGTGGAACTGATCGGTTGCCATGGGCAGACTATTTTCCACAAGGGCGGTGGACGCGAGGCGAGCACATTGCAGATCGGTGACGGCAGTATTCTGGCCGAGCGCGCCGGCGTTCCGGTGGTAAGCGATTTCCGTCCGCGCGACATGGCGGCGGGCGGCAAGGGGGCGCCGCTGGTTCCGTTTGTGGACTATCAACTATTCCGGCACCGCAGCCGGGGGCGTGTGGCATTGAACATCGGCGGGATCGCCAATCTGACCGCGATTCCGCCGGGCGGAAAACCGGAAGCGGTGATCTCTTTCGATACAGGTCCCGGCAACATGGTGATCAACGGGTTGGTGAGCCATCTCTCGCAAGGGCGCCGCAGTTTCGATAGAGGCGGACGCATTGCGGAGCGTGGTCATCTCATGCGCTTGCTGCTGGAGGAACTATTAGCAGAGTCTTACTACAGTGGCAAGCCGCCTAAGACGGCCGGCCGCGAGCAGTATGGCGCCGCGTTTGTGCAGCGTTTGGTGGCTACGGGATTCTCCTTTGCCGACCTCGTTACTACAGCAACAGTTCTTACCGCGGCCACGATTGCGGTGGCGATTGGCAAGTTCGTACGGCCGCGCATGCCGGTGCATGATCTGATTGTCTCCGGGGGCGGCATTCACAACGCCAGTATGATGGCGCATCTGGCGGCTTTGCTGCCTGGAGTCCGGATGCAGAGCTCGGCCGAGTATGGCGTGGATCCGGACGCCAAGGAGGCTATCGCGTTTGCCATGCTTGCCTACGAGACCTTTCGCGGGCGCCCTGGCAATCTGCCGTCGGCCACCGGCGCGCGCCGGGGCGTGGTGCTCGGCAAAATTTCCCAATGAGGACTTTCATGAATCGAAGATCGTTTCTCTTAGCGCAGGCGGCCGGGTTGTTCGCCGCTAATGGCAAACTTCCGCCCACCCGCCCCATTACGCGCGGGCCGAAGTTTCACTGGTTCGGCTATTACGACAAGCTGCAATTTGATCCCACCTCCCGGTACGTTTTGGGGATGGAGGTGAACTTCGAACATCGGTCTCCAACGCCGCAGGATCGCATCCGGATTGGGATGGTGGACTTACACGATGGCGACCGATGGATCGACCTTGGCAGCAGCGGGGCTTGGTGCTGGCAGCAGGGATGCATGCTGCAATGGCTCCCTGGATCGGGCAGTGAGGTGATCTACAACGATCGCGACGGCGAGAGCCTGGTGTCGCGCATTTTGAATGTACGGACCGGAAAGCAGCGCTTCTTGCCCGGACCTATCTACTGTGTCAGTCCCGATGCGACATGGGCGCTGGCGCCGGACTTTCCGAGGCTGGCGCATCAACGCCCCGGCTATGGGTATGCTTTCCCTGATCCCTACAAAGATGTTGCGGCCCCCAAGGAATCCGGCATCTGGCGGATGAATCTGGTCACGGGTAAACGGGAACTGATCCTTACGCTTGCGCAGGTTTCAAAGATTCCCTACAAGTTGGGCGATTGGGGTGAGGGCTCGGTGCACCGGTTCAATCATCTGCTGTATTCTCCAGGCGGCAAGCGGTTCATTTTTCTACATCGCCGCAGCGGCGGAACCAATAAGGAGGCGGGCGCCACGCGCATGTTCACCGCCAACGCCGACGGCAACAAACTGCACGTGCTGGACCCGTTTGGAAACACATCCCATTTCATCTGGCAGCGTGACACACACGTGATGGCATGGGCACGGCATCCATCGCATGGAGACAAATTCTACCTGTACGAGGACCTTACGGATAATGTTGCCGTGGTAGCGCCGGATGTGATGGTCCTGAATGGCCACAATACTTACCTGCCGGGCTGGCGCTGGATCCTGAACGACACCTATCCGGACAAGGACCGGCTCCAGCATCCCTATCTTTATGACACTGCCAGAGGCGTGCGGCACCCGATTGCGCATTTTCTTTCACCCAAGGAATACATGGGCGAGTGGCGTTGCGATACCCATCCGCGGTCGAGTCCCGATGGCAAGCTGGTATGCGTGGATTCGCCGCACGCGGGCGGGCGGCAGATGCATTTGATCGACATCGGTGACATGATCAAAGTCTGATGAAACTGATTTCTCTGTCCATTCTTTTGGCCACGGCCGCGGCCGGCCAGGATGTCGCCTCGTGGTTGGCAAAACCGTTGCTCGATCCCCGGCAGTCGCTGGTGGAGGCGCAAGTTTACACCGGATCCCGCGTTCCGCCATTGCCGGTTTTTCGTTCGCAGGCCGAATGGGAAAAGTATTCCGCTCCGTTGCGCAGCCGCATTCTGAATGAAGTAGTGTTTCGGGGAGAGGCGGTGAAATGGCGCGCCGCCAAGACCAAGGTGGAGTTTCTGGAAGAAGAGGCTGGGGCAGGTTATCGTCTCAGGAAACTGCGCTATGAGGCCATTCCCGGGCTTTGGGTTCCGGCGCTGATTTATGAACCGGAGAAGCTTACCGGTAAGGTCCCGGTGGTATTGAATGTGAACGGCCATGAGAAAACAGGGATCTCGACTCCTTACATACAGGAGCGATGCATCAATCTTGCGCGGAAGGGCATCATCGCCGTGAACCTGGAATGGCTGGGACGCGGCCAGTTGGACACACCCGGATTCAGCCATTACCGCATGCAGCAGATGGATCTCGCGGGCGCCAGCGGCCTGGCTGTTTTCTTCCTCGCGATGCAGCGCGGCTTGGATATTGCGGCAGGGCACGCAAGCGCGGACAAGACGAGCATTGCAGTCACCGGGCTTTCCGGCGGAGGATGGCAGACGATCCTTCTCAGCGCGCTCGACACTCGTGTCGCGCTAGCCAATCCTGTGGCCGGATATTCCAGCTTCGTCACGCGGTCGCAGTGGCCGGATCTGGATTTGGGCGATTCCGAACAGACACCGTCGGATCTGGCCTCCATCGCGGACTATACGCACTTGTCGGCGATGATGGCGCCACGAGTGCTGCAGTTAGGCTTCAACGCGAAGGACACCTGCTGTTTCCGCGCCGACTACGCCATAGCGCCGTTGATGCAGGCCTCTGAGCATGTTTACCGGCTCTATCATTCTCAGGACAAATTACGTTATTCCATCAATCACGGTGAGGGCCACAACTATGATCGCGAAAACCGGCAGGCGTTTTACCGTCTGCTGCGCGATCATTTTTATCTGGGCCAGCTCGATGCTGTGGAGCAGTCCGCAGCCGCGGACGTGCGCACGGCCGAACAGCTCAAGATAGATCTGCCGGCGGAAAATCTTGATTTTCACAAGATTGCACTCAGCCTGAGCAAGACGCAGCCCAGTGACCCTAAGCCCACCGCGGCAAAGCTGGCCTACCGCGCGCGAACGAAGCGTTACCAGGTGGAGAGTTTTCCGGCTGGAGAGGAAGCCGCGAATGGAATCTCGGTTCGCTATTGGAAGCTGGAGATGGACCGCGCCTGGACTGTCCCCGTGGTGGAGATGTCACCGCAGGAACCGAAGTCCACGGTATTGTTGCTCGCCGACAATGGCCGCAAGAGCGCGGCATCTCAGGCGCAGGGATTGCTGAATGCCGGCCAGCGTGTGGTTGCGGTGGATCCTTTCTACCTGGGCGAATCGGCGATGGGCAGACGCGACTTTCTGTTTGCCTTTCTCATCGCCAGTCTCGGCGAGCGCCCGTTGGGTGTGCAGGCAAGCCAGTTGATGGCAATCGCGCGATGGCTGGACGGGGAAAGGAAGATGGGGCCTGTTTCGATCCATGCGGTAGGACCACGAACTTCATTGGCCGCGCTGGTGGCGGCGGCATTGGAGGAGAAAGCCATTTCTTCGGTCACACTCGAGGAGTCCTTCCAAAGCCTGAAGGAAATCCTCGAGCGCGATCTCACCGCGGACAAGACGCCGGAACTGTTCTGCTTCGGCTTGCTCGAGGTGTTCGATATCCCGCAACTCAAAGCGCTGGTGGCGCCACGGAAAGTGTTTACTTCGGCAGCGCCTTAACGCCAGCGGCGGCAATCTGGCCATCCTGCTGTGAGGTGACGCCGCTTACGCCGATGGCTCCAATCACAACGCCGCCAGCTTCCAGGGGCAAACCGCCTTCCACGGGGATGGCGCCGGGCAACTTCAGAATCGCCTGACGGCCGCCGGCGAGAGCATCCTCAAAGACCTTCGTCGGGCGGCGGAACTTCACCGCGCTGGTTGCCTTGGCGATAGCGACGTCCACGCTTCCGATCTGGGTGTCGTCCATGCGCTGCAAGTAGAGAATGTTTGCGCCGTCATCCAAAACAGTGATGACCACATTCCACTTGTTGGCTCTGGCTTCGGCCTCAGCAGCGGCGGCAATCTGTTTGGCGACTGCCAGCGTCAAGGACTTCTTGGTGGCCAGGTCTGCGGCGTTAAGTGTTTGGGTCATGATAAGAATCAGCGATACGGTGGTCAGTATTCGATGCAACATTCATGAATTGTATCATTGCCGTATCATTGCCGCGTGGGGCTGGATGTTCTACAATCCTCGCTATGAACACTTCCCGCCGTGCTTTTGCCGCATCCATGACCGCCGCGGCTTACAACCGGATTTTGGGGGCCAACGACCGTGTCGGTGTTGGTTTCATCGGGTATGGTCTGATCGGCGCGCAGCATGTGTTCGATTTCAAGAATCAGAAAGACGTTGACATGGTGGCGCTGTGCGACGTTTTTCAGCCAAGACTGGAGCAGGGAATCGCGAGCGCCGGCGGGCGCGCGAAACCTTATCGGGATTTTCGAAAGATGATCGAGGATAAGGATGTGCAAGCGGTGTGTGTCTCGACTCCGGACCACTGGCACGCGATGATGACGATGATGTCGTGCGCGGCGGGCAAAGACGTCTATGTCGAGAAGCCTCTCACGTTATTTGTGAAGGAGGGCCGGTGGATGACACAAGTTGCCCGCAAGCACAAAAGCGTGGTGCAGGCGGGTACGCAGCAGCGGTCGGGGAAGCATTACCAGCAGGCGCGGGAACTGATTCGTAACGGGCATCTGGGTAAGCTGCTGAGCGTGCGCATGGCATCGTATCGTAACATTATGCCCGGTTTCGGCTCCCCGCCCGATTCGGCCTCGCCCAATGATTTTGATTACGACATGTGGCTGGGTCCGGCTCCCAAGCGACCTTATAACAAGCAGCGGGGCATTTACCATTTCAGATGGTTTTGGGATTACTCCGGCGGGCAGATGACGAATTTGGGAGCGCACCACATCGACATCCTGCAGTGGTTTGCCGGAGTGAAAGGACCCAAATCCGCTTCTGCGAGCGGGGGCCGCCTTGCTCTGGAGGATAACGGGGAAACCCCGGATGTTTTTGACGTGCTGTATGAATATCCGGGTTTCACTTCGATCTATTCCTGCCGCGAGGCTTCCCAGGGCCGTCGCGACACGGGCGGCGGATTAGAGTTTTTTGGAACCAAGGGCAGCATGACTGTCGGACGTGGCGGCTTTGAGGTGTTTCCGGACATGAAGGTTGATCCGGAGAACTTGATCCCGCGATTCAAGGGCCATCCCGGCGGCGGACCGCAGGCCACGCAGCGCAAGCCGGAGGCATGGACGCAAGCGATGAAGGTGCCCGGATCGTCGGATGAACAATTCGACCTGCACGTGCGCAATTTTCTGGATTGCGTGAAGAGCCGGCAACGGCCCATCGCCGATGTGGAGGATTGCCACCAGATCACCACCGCCTGTCATTTGGGGAACCTCTCGTTGCGCACCGGGCGCAAGCTCCGCTGGGATGCGGATAAAGAGGAGATCACCGGAGACCGCGAGGCATCCGCGATACTGGAGCGTCCTTACCGCAAGCCCTGGGATCAAGTGCTGCGGAGCTTAATTTGAGGAACACCCGGAGTGGTATCCTTGGTATCTGATAGCGTATCGCTTCACGGATTACTTCGAGAAGGAAGTACTACGGAAGCGTTCACACCTGAAAAAGGAATGGTGCATCGGGGTCATAGAGAAACCAATTCGGTCTGAGCCCCAGGAGAACAATCGTTACCGCTTTTGGGGGGATGTGCCGGAACTGGAGGGACGATTCTTGAGAGTCATAACGCTCGAAGACAAGGTAACCATCCACAACGCGTTCCCAGATCGGCGGTTCAAACCATGAAACTGAACTACTATCCTGAAACGGATTCGCTCTACATCGACCTTTCGGAGCAAATAAGCGTCGAAAGCCGGGAGGTTTCCGATGGTGTCCTGCTTGACTACGATGCGGATGGCAATCTTGTTGGAATCGATATTGACAATGCCAGCGCCAAAGTCGATATCCAAAAACTCACCGTCAGTAAGCTTCCGGCCTCGGTGGAAACCCTTGCTGGCTAATCAGGCGCGCATGCGACGGCCAACACCGGGCCGGGGCAGGCCACGCAGCGTGAACCAGAGACATGGGAGCAGGCTCCCGGATCATCGGATGGACAGTTTGATTTGCACGTGCGCAATTTTCTGGATTGCGTGAAGAGCCGGGCGCGGCCGATTGCCGATGTGGAGGATTGCCACCAGATCACGACGGCGTGTCATTTAGGGAACCTGTTGTTGCGCACCGGGCGCAAGCTGCGGTGGGACGCGGAGAAAGAGGAAATTATCGGAGATCGCGAGGCATCGGCGATGCTGGAGCGTCCTTACCGGAAGCCTTGGGTGTTGCGGAGTTTGTTGAGTTAACCAAGAGTTAACCAGTCCTCGATCTAATGGTATGATGGTTTATCATACTGAGGACTACGATGCCAAAAACGAAAGTTGCAATCACACTGGAGACGCAATTGCTGGATCGCGTCGATGAGTTGGTGGCCCAGCAGCGCTTCCGGAACCGGAGTCAGGCAATCGGGGCAGCGGTAGCGGAGAAATTGGAACGTCTGGCCCGTTCGCGGTTGGCCAGAGAGTGCGCAAAGCTAGATCCAAAGGAAGAGAGGGCGCTCGCAGAAGAAGGTCTCGCCGGCAGCATGGAAACGTGGCCCGAATACTGAGAGGTGACATCCGGTGGGCGGACCTGAACCCGGTGCGAGGCCGTGAGCAGGCAGGCCTTCGCCCAGTGCTTGTCTTGAGCCACGATGTGTTCAATGAGCGGTCTGGAACGGTAATTGCCGTCGCTCTGACGAGCAAGGAGCCCAAAACCGTTTTCCCGCTGACATTGGAGACCAACGCAATCGGTCTATCCAAGCGATCCTGGGTCAAGGTGAGCCAGATCCGCACATTGGCAGTGGAGCGTATCGGGCGCAGGCTGGGAATCGCGCCGGAGGGAGAACTCGCACGCGTTATTGAAGGGCTCAACGAAATTATCGACTGATGCCCAAGGGAACATACAGTTCGGCTGGAGAAACCGATTCGGCCTCTAATCTTCCAGTTCCGGCGCTCGCCAGGCGTGGCTTCGAAATTGGCAATGCCAGCGCAAAGGTCGATATCCAAAAGCTCACTGTCGGTCGGTAAGCTTCCGGCCTCGGTGGAACCCGTTGTGGGCTAACCAGGCGGATCGGCCCGTTAAGACTACGATGTGAAGTGCGAGCTAAGATCCTTTGCGGCCACATCCCACCCGGCGCATTCGTAGTAACGTTCTCACTGCGAGAGGCCACAAGCAGTCACGATTATTGTACCGACTCCAATCGCTTCGCGACATTTGAGCTGCGGAGAGTACGAGGAGGTCCACTTGGCCGAGAAACAGCCTACTCGTAGAAGTGAAACGGCCGATTATTCCCAAGTCCCCATCTGGGAAGTTGATCCGAATGACTCGCGATAAACGCCGTACCACCCGCGATCCGCATGCGGGGGCTCGGAGCTTGGTACGGCCGCAGAGCGAGTACCCCTTTGCGGATGCCTTGGCGCTTATATCGACCGATCCAATGGGCGCCGTCGTTCGAACCGCCTGGCCTACAACCCCCGTCTTTCGCTTTTCTCGCTCAGTGAGTGTTTCGTGCAATAGCGATTTGATGTAGGTCTGGTAAGGCAGACCCTTCTGTTCCGCCTGCTTTCGGGCCAAAGTTAAATCTGCTTTAATAATCCGCAGCGTCACTACCGGTGCCGGCGTCTTTTTGGATGCAGCTATCCGCTCCCGCAGTTTCTCCTTCGTCAACACCTCCACGTCGGCATCGTCGGCAAGGAGATGTTTGCCATGTTTGTTGCGGTTCTTATGCCACCACCCCACTTCTTCCGCCTCGGTGGCGAAAGCCGGTATGACACGCTTGGGTTGTTTCTCCATCTGCTTCTTCATTTGGGTCTGGAGTGCTCGCCTAACCCAGCATATCGAGCGCGCCCTGCAACTCACTGCGCGTATGCATGTCGCCGG
>JAENWC010000273.1 GCA_016650235.1 Terriglobia bacterium | reverse complement strand
TATTCCGGTGAAAGAGTATTTATCGGCGGTGCTGCCGGGATTGGGGCGCAGAATGTTGCGGGAAGTGGATCAACTCACGCCTGCCCGGTGGGCTGCCAGCCGGAGCTGATCGCGGGGGGATGGGTTGGTCTTACGCTTACAGTAGGCCAAGTGGGTAGATGTTCGACGGAAGCAGCCCGACTCGCTCCGCCTTAGGATTCCCGCTCTGGTCGAGTTGCCATCGGCGCATTTCAGATACTTGCCCGCTGTCGCATCCATACAACAGCGTACGTTCTGGTGTCCAACCGGCAAACTCACATCGCGCGCCTGAGGGGGGCGTGTCCACAGGAATATCTTGTTGAGTTGCCAAGATTCGGACGAATAGGCCATCGCGCGGGGGTGATCCTACAATGCGTCTTCGGAATACCAGCAAGCCACCGTCGTCTGAGAGGGCCGCTGTTGTTCGTCCTAGAGCTAATCTGCCATCCAACAAAAGGACCTGTTGTGATCCATCTCTCACCCCGATCAGTATCAACTCCGCTCCCTTTGGCGAACGAAAGATAGCTAGCACGCGTGACTCATCGGCGGTCGCCTGTAACAGGTTCCCGTAGGAGGCCGCCTTCCGATAAAGTTCCCGATCGCGGCCATCTTTCCCGACAAAGTGCAGCACTTGCTCCTCGTCGGACGTGTTGCAGAGGTATACAATCTCGCTCCTGCCGGTTAATGGAATCGACGAGCATTCGCCCTGAATCGGAACGAACCGGCTCCGTCCGTTCCGAAGATCGCGAATTGTAATACGGTTCCCGTTCCCGCCTGCTCCGATGAAAGCGAGCATTCTCCCGTCCCTCGAGAGCCTGCTGCTTCCCACCTGTGCATTGGAGGTGCTCTGAAGGGTTCTTGGGGTCAAGTGTTGCGAGAAGCAGGCGACACTGATGAAAAGGAGAACAGCAATGATTCGCATAGGCTTGGAACATTATAGGCTGGAAGCACCGGCAGAGGTAGCTGGACTGCACCGGCGCATGTTGGTAGTTAAATTAGCATGAACCGGCCTGGAAGGCCGTTCGGGCGCTGCTTGTGTAGTGCGTACTAGCCGATCTTCCAACCCTTGCGGATAGAGGGTTTGACGAGTTTGTTGGCCTCGCTGTTGTTGGTGATCTTCATTTTGGCAGAGTCCCATTCCAGCTTGCCTTCAAAACGCAGCGCCAGGACGCCGAGCAGGATCCATTCGGTGAAGGGTCCGGCGACGCTGAAGTTGGAGCAGGCCGGATCTCCGCCTTTGGCGGCTCGAATCCAGTCGCGATAGTGTCCGGGGGAGCGGGTCAAGAGGGCGGGCGGGAGCTTGAAGTCTTTCATGCGCTCGACCGGAACCAGGCGCGTATTTTCGCCGTAGGTGCCGGTGGTGAGGAACCCCTTGTCGCCGACAAAAAGGCTGCCGTTGGCCGACGGGGAGGAGCCGGGGCGCGTGGCCGTCGGGATATCGGGGATCGGCTTTGCGGGGTCGAAGACCTGGCCGACGGGCTGGCTGAGGCGCTGTTCGGGGCTTGCCTCAAGGCCGCGAGGGGCTCTGGGGAGGTCTCCGAGCAGTTCGGTGGCGGGTAATCCCGAGGGGCGCGGGGGCGGCGCCACCATGCCGTCGTACCAGAAGATCTTCACCGGCGGCATAGCGCCGCGGGCCGGAAAATCAAAACGAATGATGGACTTTTTGGGGAAGGTAAATTCGCTCTTGCCTTCCTGCATGAGGCATTCGACGCTGGTGGGCGCGCCGAGCATGAGGGCCATGTTAGGGGCGCCGAGGATGTGGCAGGCCATATCGCCGAGCGCGCCGCAACCAAAATCAAACCAGCCGCGCCATTTGAAGGGAGCATACTCCTTACTGTACGGACGGTCGTTGGCGACACCGATCCAGGAGTCCCAATCCATGGTGTCGGGAACCTTCTCCGCGGCGGGCAACGCCTGCAAGCCTTGCGGCCAGATGGGACGGTTGGTCCAGGCGTGGACCTCGGTCACATTGCCGATTGCGCCGGACCAGATCATTTCAGCGCATTGGCGGGAACCCTCGTTGGAGTAGCCTTGATTGCCCATCTGCGTGGCGACGTTGTATCTTGCGGCGGCGGCGGTGAGGGCGCGCGCCTCCCAGATGGTGCGAGTGAGAGGTTTCTGGCAATAGACATGCTTGCCGCGCTCCATGGCGGCGAGGGAGGCGGCGGCGTGCATGAAGTCGGGCGTGGAGACGATGACGGCGTCGATGTTGCGATCTTCCTTGTCGAGCATCTTGCGGAAGTCGGTATACTTCGGGGCCTTGTCATAGGTGGTGAACATTTGTTTGGCTTGGACCGCATCGGGATCGGCGAGAGCAACGATGTTCTCGGTGGCGCAGCCCATGATGTCACTGCAGCCCTTGCCACCCGCGCCGATGGCGGCGATGTTCAGTTTCTCATTGGGCGATTGGTAGCCCATGTGCCGGAGTGAAGCGGAGCTGCCGAATCCGCCTGTTGGGACAGCGCCGGCAAGCAGGGTTCCATAGAAAAAATGACGTCTTGAGACGGACATGATGATCTCCTTTGCACTCTTAGGCGTCTGGCGGGGCCGGGCCCTACTTGGGCGCCGATGATTTCTCCGCTGCCTTGGGCATAGCGGCTGCTATGCTTTTTCCCGGCTTCACGCGCACCAGCACGGATTCAGTGGCGGCGTAGCTGCTCTGCTGGCCGGAGCGTGTTTCGATGCGGCCGGCGACGTAGATGCTGCCTTCCACCGGCTGCGCATTGGGCAGAGCGAGGATTGTGAATGACCGGACATCCTCGTTTTCATTGAGTAAGACTCCGTTGAGGCCGGAGTCGGTGACGCGCACGCGGATGGGCAGGTCGCTCACGACGACGGGAACACGCCCGGCGAATCCGTTATGGCGCTGGATGCGGACGGTGACTTCGGCGGTCTGGCCGGGCTCCAGGTCCACCACTTTCGTTTCGGCCCGCATGGTGATGTCGGCGCGCGGCATGAGCGCGAGGAGGCGGGAGCGATCTTCCGGGTCCGCGCGATGGGTGACGGAACGGCCGGCAATGGTGGCGCTGCCGGTGGCATCAAAGGGGACGGCCTGATCGAGATTGGCATCGGCCTCGGCCGAAAGCAGAACCGTAACCGAGTCCAGACCGGCGGGGATAGTGTTGGTGGTGGCGCGCAGCCCTTTGGGCAAAGCGCCGAGCGATACATGGATGGGCCCCTGATAGCCATCCAGGCGCGTGGCGGTAACGGTCAAAGGAATGGAGCCTCCGCGGGGCACATTGGGATTTCTGGGACTGAGCGTGAGGCGGAAATCCGGGCGAGGCTCGCGGAGGTGGAGGCGGTAAGGGAAGCTGTCTCCGCCCAGTCCGCGCACATCGCGCAGGCGCACGATGTAGTCGCCATCGGCGGGAGCGGTGAACTCGAGCCAGGAGTCTTTACCGTAACCGGGGCCGCCGTCATCATTGCGATAGTAGAAGCGGGCCAGCGGCAGGCCGTTGGGAGAAAACTGCGCGCCGGGGGGATGAATTTGCACCTGATACAGCGCGCGGTCCACACCGTGCGCCTCGGAACTGGTACCGAAGAAAGCGCGCCGCTGGCTGCCGAAGGCTTCGACAACCATGTCCTCATCGGGGCCGTCGGGCACCTCGTCGACACGCATGACTTCATTGCCGCACATGACATAGTCTCCGACGTTGAGCACGTTCCAGGATTGTATGCGCATGCCGCGCTGGGCCGAGTCATGGTCACGAAGAACGAGGAAAGTTTCCCAGACGGCGCGGACGGTGACGCTCTCGACCGGTTTGCCGGAGGCGTCCAGGATTTCGACAACGGAATCGAGGTCGGAGCCGAGGCGGCTGGCATTCACTTCGGCAACGATCTTCTGGCCTTTGCGCGCGGAGAAGCGGAAGTGATTCTGTACGGGCGCCTGGTTGCGGGGCGCGGCAATGCGGCCATTGATGGTGACCGGCAAGGTAACCGCCTGCGCGGTGGCGCGGGAGATATTGGATGGGGCCGATTCCATTTCCGGATCGTCATCCACGGCAAGGGCGATCTCGGTGTAAGATGCGCCGTTGGGTGTGTTGGGCCGCAAGATAATGGTGTCTTCCATGCCGGCGGAAGGCGCGCCCTTCACGCTCAATTTCCCGGCGCCCAGGTTGTAGCCGGTGAGCGCCACCTCCTTATCCGAGCCTTTGCGGACCCCGAGCGGGTAGGCGGAAACGGCGACCGGGAGTTTGCCGGCGAGAATGCGGTAGAAGTGCGAACCACGGCCGCTCTGTTCATAGTCGGTCACGCGCACGTAGTAGGAGCCTTCCTTGGCGAACTTGTGCGAGAAGCGGCGGGCGGAATCGCCGCCATCGTAGCCGTACCGGCCGAGGACGGACTGATCGGGGGCGACGATCTCAATGATTGGCTGGAGCGTGGATCCGATGCGCGAGGCGGGATTCTCGAAGACGAGTTCGTCGCCGGCATTCACATGAATCTTGAAATGGTCCACGTCGCCGGGGCGTGAGATTGCTCCGGCGAGGACGGCGGGCAGATAGGTTTCAAAAGCGCCCTCGAGATTGTCGTTGGGTTCTTTGTCGGGGCTTTCTCCGAAGTAGGGTTCAATGAGAAAGCGACCCTCGGGACTGGTGCCGAGCGGAGTAAGCAGGCGGAAACTTACCGGGCCGATGTGGGCTTCCGGATCGATGTCGACTTCCACGGTGACCTGATTGCGGGGGGGCAAGGGTCCGACGTCGATCGTGGAAGGGGTGCCGTTGGAGCCGAGGCGTATGTCGGGCAGATCCGGGAGTTCCTTGACGCGCAGAATGCGGCCCTTGACGCCGGGTTCGGTGAAGTAGATAGCGGAGGCTTTGGCGAGGTTCAGACCTTCGAGCGTCATCTCGACCGTCGTGCCGCGGGCACCGCCAAGCGGGGTGACCACGTTGAGCGTGGGAGGCGTGATGCGCGGACCGGTGGGCGAGTCAGTGGACTGTGCTCCCGCAATCAAGGCGGCGGCAAGGAAAGTGAAAATTGGTTTCCGCATAGGCTACCTCCTGGCGTGTTGTGTGGCGGAAGGTGACAACTGAGTATTGTCGTAAATGGTCAGGGAACCGTCGAACCGGGCCACGGCGAGCGACTTCCCGTCGGGGGAGAACTCGACACCAAAGGCCCAGTCGGACTGGTTTTTCATGAGACGCACCTCGGACAGGTCGGAGGCGCGCAGAACTTTGAGGGTGCGGTCGGCGGCAAAGGAGACGAGCGTTTTGCCGTCGGGAGACCAGGCTAGCTTGAGGATGGCGTCCTCATGAGCCATCAGGGACTGGAGCAGCGTGGCGCTGTTCTCCTCGATCTTCCAAATGCGAATCGATTTGTCGAGGCCTCCGGCGGCCACCATGTTACCGGCTGGACTGATGGCAATGGTGTTGATCCCATCCAGCGCTTCACTCATGGTGAAGAGGCGCTCGCCGGTGGCGGGGTTCCAGACTTTGATGGAGCGGTCGGCTGCGCCGGAGATCAGGCGTCTTCCATCGGGCGTGAAAGCGAGCGCGTAGATGGCGTCGATGTGATCCTTGAGCGTACGTACTTGCTGGCCGGTGGCGGTGTCCCAGAGCTTGATGAGCTTGTCGTAGCTTGCCGTGGCGAGCGTTTTGCCGTCGGGAGAAAAAACGGCGGCGTAGATACAATCGTCGTGGCCTTGCAGCGTGAATGCGACCGAACGTTCGACAACGTTCCAGATCTTGACCTCGCCCTGCTTGGCGGGCTTGCCACCGGCTGCGGCGAGCCATTTGCCGTCGGGGGAGAAGGCTACGGCGCGGACTGCGTCAGCATGGCCTGTGAGCCGCGCCACCGATTGATTTGTGGCGGCATCGGTGAGCACCACTTCCTGGTAGCGGCCGACGGCCAGGAGTTTGCCGGCGGGGTGCCATGTCATGGAGTAGGACTGCTTTCCGGCAGCGTAGAGGGGGCTGGAGAGGAGAGCGATGAGCAGTAGGGTTAGGAGTCGCATTAGTGGTTAAAGAGGAACTCCTTGCTGGTGAGCATGGCCCAGACCATATCTTCGAGGGCTTGGCGGCGGGTCTCCTTGGCCACCTCGGTGGTGTTGCCGGCTATGCGCGCCTTGGTGAGCGCATCGAGAGTCGTGCGGCGCTCCTCGTCTGTGGGATAGCGGCCGTAGGCGGAGAGAGCAATGTGTTCGAGCGCGCGCGTGTCCGAGAGGCCGAGTCTCTGGAAGAGTGCGACGTAGCCATCGGAGGCGTTGAGTTTCTTGTTGAGCGTGTCGCCGTTGATGACGTGGAGGGCTTGCGAGATGCTGGGGTCCTGGCTGCGCTCGGCCGCATCGCAGATGATTCGTTCGGGGCGCCCGAAGACGCTGAGGAAGCGCGAGGTGACGCGGACGTCGGGGAGTTGCATGGCGCGCGTGCCGGCCGGATAGCCGGGGAAAGCGGAAGGCACGCCGGTCACCTGGGACATCGCGTCCATGATCACCTCGCCGGGCAGACGCTTGACGATGTACTTGGAATAGAAAATATTATCCGATTGGTTGGTGGCGTTGGCTTCGGAGGAGAGCTGGTAGGTGGCCGAATTCATGATCGTGCGGATGAGGTGTTTGATATCGAAGCCGTGGCCGATGAAGTCCTTGGTAACGGCGGCGAACAACTCTTCGTTGGAGGCGGGGTTGGTGGCGCGAACGTCGTCAATGGGATGCACGAGCCCGCGTCCCATGAAGTTGCCCCAAACGCGATTGACGATATTCCTGGCAAAGTATTCGTTGTCCGGACTGGTGAGCCATTTCGCAAAGTGGAGGCGGCGATCGGCATCGTCATCGAGCGACATGGACTTGCCGTCGAGCGGTGTGGGCGCGAGCGGCTTGAGCAGGCGGGGGTGATTGATATCGCCGGCAGCCTTGGCGTAGATGACGGTGTCGCCGGCGCGGTCGCCACTCTTGAGGCCGACGCGGGAAAAGAGATTGGCGAACTGATAGTACTGTTTCTGGGTCCACTTCTCGAGCGGGTGGTTGTGGCAACGGGCGCAGGTGAGACGCTGGCCGAGGAATGCCTGGGTCACGTTTTCAGAAAGAGCGATGGTGTCTTTGTGGAGAACGAAGTAGTTGAGCGCGCCGTTTTCGCGGCTGGAGCCGGAACTGGTGAAGATGTCCCGGGCAAACTGGTCCCACGGCTTGTTGGTTTTGACGCTATCGCGAATCCAGTTGTAGAAGGCCCACATGGCGTTGGTGCGGAGCTTGCGCGAGGAGACCAGGAGAAGATCGCTCCACTTGTAGGCCCAGTAGTCGGCGTACTCCTCGCCAGCCAGCAGGCGCTCGATTGCTTTGGCGCGCTTGTCTGGAGAACGGTTGGCGAGAAACTCCTCCACTTCTTCCGGAGTTGGCAGAATGCCGGCCGCATCGAGGGAGGCGCGGCGGAGGAAAGCGGCATCGGATGCTTGCGGGGACGGGGCAAGATTGAGGCCCTTCCATTTAGCCAGCGCGAGTGTATCGATGAAGTTTTTGGGTTGGAAGCCGGAGTAGGCATCGGAGGCGATCTGGCTGTCGAAGGGAACGGTGAGGCGCGCGTAGAGGACACGGCTGTTGTACCAGAGGGTAACGGCAGTTTCGCCGGCGCCCGTCATCTTGACGCGGCCATAGTCGTCCACCAGCGCGACGCCTTCGCTGGAGGAACTGAACTTGACCCAGCGCGTAACGTCCTGCACGCGGCCATCGCTGTAGCGGGCCTGCACGACTAACTGCTGCTCGTCGCCCGTTTTGAGGATGGCGGACTTGGGATAGACCTCCAGGGCGGTGACTTCGGCCTCGTTGGCAATGGGGGCCTTGGCTCCATTGGCGATCCATTCCCGCAGGACGCGGTACTCGATCATGTTGGTGGAGAAACGTTTGCCACCGCCGTGGGGCAGGGCGAAGGTGGCTTTCTGCAAGAGGAGGCTGGCGGCGGGTTCATCCAGCGAGACGCGCCGGCCCACGGACTGGCGCGTGAGGGTGTCGTAGTCCACGTCCGGGTCGTAGCCACGCAAGGTTAGTTTGAAGCCGTTCTTGCCGGCCAGTGCGCCGTGGCATGCGCCCTGATTGCATCCCATCTTGGTGAGGACGGGGATGACGTGGTTGCGGAAGCTCCATTCGAATGGAGCCTGGAAACCTGCTACGCGCACCTTCGCGGAGGCTGATTGGCCGTTGGCCTT
>JAENWC010000272.1 GCA_016650235.1 Terriglobia bacterium | reverse complement strand
ATCCCACAAGCCTGCCAGCAGGATTGAAACCGCCTACTACAAGGCTGATCGCGCCATCCAGCAAGTGCTCGATCAACTTGCAGCCTGAACGGTGAACATTGTGAGAGATGAATTCTCAAAATCGACGATGCTAGAAACTAGCACTAGCCTGCAAAGGGCCGTCCCGGCCCTCGATACATCCGGGCAACAGATGGCCACCTCGCCGGGACGAGCTCCGTTTTGCGGGCTGTTACTTACGCGGTACTGCCCTTCAACTTCCCATAGACCACCATATCGAGATATCGTCCGCCCACCAAGTGCGCTCCGCGCAGCACGCCTTCCCGGCGAAACCCCAGCCGGCGCGCCACGGCGCAACTGCGGCGATTGGTGGTGGCGCAGCGGATTTCCACGCGGTGCAGATCGTAATGTTCAAAACAGATCCGCACCACTTCGCGGCAACAGGCCGTCACCACTCCCCTGCCCTGGCAGCCGTGATCGATCCAATAACCAAGCGCAACGCTCCGGTTGAGCCAATCGATGGGATGCAGTCCAATCATCCCCACCAATTGGCCCGCAACCTCGATGCAGGCGTGAAAACCGTCCCCTGCCGCATGCTGGCGCGAGGCGATCCGGAGAAACGCGCTCACCTGGCGCGTTGAAATGGTCCGCTCGACCCAGGGCAAATGCCGGCCCAACCGGAGACGGTTCCGCTCCACCAAGCCAAATAGCGTCTTCGAATCGGCCGCGCCAGCCAATCGAATTGCTATGTCCTCACTCACAGAGATGGGAAACGTGAGACTCATATCAATCCGCCGATTCTCTTAATTCCCGGCCATGCACCGCGCGAACTCTTCCATCTCCACCGCGCTCCCCACCACCATCGGAGTGCGTTGATGAATTGCGTCCGGTTGAATATCAAGGATGGGGCGACTCCCGTCAACGGCGACGCCGCCGGCCTGCTCCACCAGAAACGCCACGGGGTTGGCCTCATAGAGCAGCCGCAGTTTGCCCGATGGATTCGATGTCGTCGGAGGGTAAAGAAAAACTCCTCCCCGCTGCAAGGTGCGGTGCACATCGGCCACCATGCTGCCCACATACCGCGAAGAATACTCACGTCCAAGCGCGCCCGTGCGGAGCCTGCGCAGGTACTCCTGGTATGGCTTGGGGAATTGAGCCGCGTACGCTTCATTGATCGAATAATATTTGCCCTGACTGGGCATGCGAATATTCTCGTGGCTCAGAACAAAAGCTCCGATCGGAGGATCCAGCGTGAAACCATGCACGCCGTTGCCGGCGCTGTAGACCAGAATGGTGGAGGAGCCATAGAGGACATATCCGGCAGCCACCTGCTTGCGCCCGGGCTGCAAGACCCAACTGGCCGGATCTTCAGCCGTCTTATCGTCCGGTTTACGCTGAATCGCAAACGTGGTGCCGACGCTGACGCCCACATCGATGTTCGAGGATCCGTCCAGCGGATCGAACACCACCGCATACTTGGCTTTCGGGCTCTCATGGCGGATGGTGACCGGCTGCTCGTTTTCTTCCGACGCGATGATGCCGATGCTTTCACGCAAGCTCAGGCAATGCATCAGGCATTCATTGGCGTAGACGTCGAGTTTCTGCTGCACCTCGCCCTGCACGTTGACCACGCCGTAGGAGCCCATCAGGTCGGTCAACCCCGCCCGCCGCACCTGCGCCTCGATCATCTTTGTGGCAAGCGTAATCCCGCTCAGCAGCCAGGAAAACTCGCCCGATGCGCCCCGGAACCGGATCTGCTCGTCCAGTATGTGTTGCTGCACCGTGATGATCGGACGCATTTTGGTCATGTGGGTCTCCGGCATTTGGTATTAATTATAATTGAGGCTGTTCCAATGATCGAGGCGGCAGGCAAGCGCGATGCCCAACGGCGCGTGGATCGCATACGCGCCTTTCGTGAGGAACTGGCGGAGCTGGAGCGTGAGGGCGCGCTGCTTCTCCCAGCCGCACAGAAGGCCTCCCTCGACGCCCACCTGGACGCCACCTTGGCCGCGCTCACCGCCGAGTTTGACGTCGATACCACCGAGACACAGAAGCAATTTTCCTGGGGCATGCGCATCGCCTCCACGTTGGGCGGCGTGGCGCTATGCGCCGCGGTAGTGCTCTTCTTCCACCGCATCTGGGGATTCCTGACGACGCCGCTCCAGGTGGCTGTCCTGATTCTCACGCCCCTGCTGGCGCTGGCCGCGACCGAGTTCGCCGCGCGGCGCGAGCGCACACTTTACTATGCGTCGCTCCTTAGTCTGGTCGCCTTGGGCGCATGCGTCCTGAACCTGAATGTGCTCGGGACGATTTTCAACCTTACTCCGGGCCGGGGGGCGCTGCTCGTTTGGAGCGCCTTCGCTCTGGCGTTGGCATATGCTTACCGGCTGCGGCTGCCACTGGCCGCGGGCCTGGTCTGCCTGGTGGGCTTTATCGCCGCCAGCTTTGCGTCCCTGTGGGGGTGGCATTGGCTGAGCTTCCCGCAGAGGCCGGAGAACTTCCTCATAGGAGGCGTGCTGCTTGCCGCGGCTGCCCTCACCACCGTTAACCCCATCGGCAAGCGTGGCTACCGGGAGTTTGGGCCCGTGTACCAGATGATCGCCCTGCTCACGCTGTTTCTGGCCATTCTCATCCTCTCGGAAAAGGGGCAGATAAGCTACCTGCCCTGGAGCGAGCATATGGTAGAGGGCATCTATCAGGTGATGGGCTTCGCCGTGGCGGGCATCACTGTCTGGCTTGGCATCCGGGCGGGTTTTTCGATCGCGGTCAACCTGGGCGCTGGTTTCTTCCTCATCCTTCTCTACCTGCGCTTCTACCACTGGTGGTGGGACTGGATGCCCGGCCACTTTTTCTTCCTGGTCATTGGGCTGATCTCGCTCGGGCTGCTGGCCGTGTTTCGCAAACTTCGTGCGCGGATGGCGGGGGCCGCGTGGTGATGATCCGCCCGGGCATCCTGGTTGCCGCGGCCGTGGTGCTGGCGGCCGATGCCTGGATGCTATGGTCGGCTGCGCGCAACCGCTCCGGTTCGCCCACCTCGGTCATCGAGCTTACCGAGCGGGAGTTGCGGCTGGTACAGGTGGGTAAGGACAGCACCGCGCTTCTGCTGCGGTTTGAATTCGACAGGGAAAGGTTCCGCAAATACAGCGGGAAGTTCGAGGACGGCCCCGGCTGGTTCGACAAGGCCAAGCTCGAACAGGTTGGTTTCGACTGCCGCAGGCCGCCGGATGATCCAGCCTCCGCCCTGAGGTACCGCTCGATGCCCGACAAAGAAGTGTTCGTGGTTCTGGAGTACAAAGCGGCCGCCGCGGCCGGTACCGAATCTGAAGGCACAGGGTTCCGTTCCCGCTTGTCCGCGGTGGACGTTGGACTGGACCCGGGGGCCTTGCGCCGAAGCTACCCGGAAACGCGGCGCTTCCTTATCACGCGCGGGCTGGCGCGGTTGCGTATTTTGGCCGAGTGGGACGCGGACCGCCGCTCCTGGCGTCCTGGCGCGTATCTGCGGGGGACAATCACCGATTTACTCGTGAACCAAGTGAATGTGCCCCGGCCGCACCGCGCGGTTCTGGATGGCCTGCAGCAAACCACGGAGGACTACTATCGTACGGGCCCCGACTCCGGTGAACCCAGATACAATGTTGTCCTGCATTACGGGCGAAACTTCGAGCCGTTCGTCGCTTCCTGCCGCCTGCTCTCCGCGGGGCAACAGTAGAGCTCCAGAGTTATTTCGGGTTGGCAAGCCCGGGATGCTGCCGCAACCACTTCTCGTAGTCTTCCAGCGTATAAAAAGTTTCGTGGTTGTACAGCCGCCCCCCATCTTCATAAGGGGCCGACCAGTTGTAGCGCCAACTGTCTCCGGTCCGCTGCATCCAACCTGCGAGGCGGCGCTCCATATCCTGGCGCACTTCCTGGCTGGCATGGTCTTCCACCAGGTTGCGCAACTGGTATGGGTCTTGCTCGAGGTCGTACAGGACCCAGGGCGCATTCTCATAGCGTGCATACATGTAGCGCCCGGTGCGCACGCCGCGCCACCCAGCTATCACCTTGCCGGCCTGATAGGGTCCGAAAATCTGAAAGAAAGCCGCATCCGGACCTTGCCCGCTCTCTCCCGTGATGACGCGCGAAAGATCGGCGCCCTGCATGGATGCTTGCCTCTTAACGCCGCACAGACCCAGTAGCGTGGGGGCGAAGTCCACGTGCGTGAACAGCGCGCGGGAGCGGCGTCCCGCTTTCACCCGTTTGGGATACCGGACGATGCCTGGAACGTGAATCGACTCCTCCCACGGCTTGCGCTTCAGCGGCAATCCCTGCGAACCGAGCATGTCGCCATGATCCGAACTCACCATGACGATGGTGTTCTCTCCCAAGCCCAACTCATCGAGCCGCGCCACCATCCGGCCGATCTGGTCATCCACCGCCGTTGTCATGGCGTAGTATTCGGCAATCTGCTTGGGACCCGGCATACCGGACTCCTGGCGCCAGTTGGGCCGCATAGTGATCCTGGCCGGATCGTAGCGGCGTGAGTATTCCGGCGGCGCGATGTAGGGATTGTGCGGCGGGCCCATTTGAACGCTAAGGAAAAATGGGCGCGTGTCCGCCTTGGCCCCGTTCAGGAACTCGATTCCAAGATCGGTCCACACCTCCGGCTCAAACTTGTCGAACGGAATCGGTTGATCCGTGTCCCGGAAATAGTGGGCTTTGAAATGGCTGTGGCTACACTCGTTGGCCGCCCAGAACTGGAATCCCTGGCGGCGTGGCCCGGGCGGAACGAATCCCGGCAGGCGTCGGCCGCCGTCCAGATGCCACTTGCCGATGAATCCGGTCCTGTAGCCGGCATTGCCCAACGTCTCGGCCAGCGTCACGTGTGATTCGCGCAGCCGCAAATCATTCGCGATCATGCCGTTTTTGTGAGCGTAATTGCCGGTGAGAATATTGGCGCGCGCCGGGCAGCAGACCGGAGTGTTCGCCAGTGTATTCTCCATCAACAGGCCCTGCGAGGCCAACCGGTCCATGTGCGGTGTCTTCACATCGCTGTTGCCCATACATCCCAAGGCTTGCGCCCGCAACTGGTCTGGAAACAGGAAGAGGATGTTGGGCCGCGAATCCCCGGCAGCGTAAGCAGTCAATGCACCCAATCCGCTGGCGAGGAAACCACGGCGTGTCAGTTGGGATGGGAGCATGTTATCCATTCCAATCGGAGGCAAAAAACCGTCCTCCTAGACGTTAGCCTATCTTAATGGAAAAGCGCGGCTTGAAACAAGCGGACCTGGTGCCGATCAATCGACCAAACCCTGCTTGAGTCACACGCCGGTCTCGTATCGGCTTATCAAGCAAATGTCTTAATTTACAAAATTTATACTAAGACCATCTTGCATTTGCATTCCTTTTGGGTTAACCTGTTCCTTGGTGATCCGCACGGCCCAGTCTCTGTCTGTCCGACCACGCTTCTTCGGAAGCTTCCCCGGTATTGGCCTGTCTGTAATTTCCGTACGGATTCCTGTCGTCACCGTAGCCGCCCCCGCCTGAGGGGCGCCCCGGAAAAAGATCCGAGGGCCACTGGCGGGGGAAACAGACCTCAGCCGGTGGCCTTTTTTAATTTTGTTCTTAATTTTTCCCTTCAGTGTGGAGGACCAGTAATGTCGAACCTGATGAGTGGCTCAAAGATTCTGCTTGAGTGTCTGGCTCGTGAAGGCGTGGATACGATGTTCGGCTATCCGGGCGGTGTGACGCTGCCTTTTTACGACGCCATGTACGATCATCCGCTGCGGCACGTTCTGGTGCGTCATGAGGAGAATGCCGCTTTTGCCGCGCAAGGCTATGCGCGCTCGACGGGACGCGTGGGTGTCTGCTGCGCCACCTCCGGACCAGGGGCCACCAACCTCACCACAGGCTTGGTGGATGCGATGATGGACTCCATTCCGATCGTCGCCCTTACCGGGCAAGTGTCCACCAAGCTGATGGGGAGCGACGCTTTCCAGGAAGCCGACACGTTCGGCATCACGCGCGCCTGCACCAAGCACAACTTTCTTGTGAAGACACTCGCGGACCTGCCCCAGGCGGTTCACGAAGCTTTTTACATCGCCTCCACGGGGCGCCCCGGCCCGGTGCTGGTGGACGTTCCCAAGGACGTCTTCCAGGCACAGGCGCACTACGTTCCGGTTACCACAATTCACCTGCCCGGCTACAAGGTTCATACTGACGGCCATGCCGGACAGATCCGCCGCGCCGCTCACATGATGTGGGAAGCCAAGCGGCCATTCATCTATGCCGGCGGAGGCATCATCGCCTCCAACGCTTCCGGGGAACTCAAGGAACTGGTGGAGATTCTGGACGCGCCCACCGTATGCACATTGATGGGCCTGGGCGCATTGCCGGCCGATCATCCCAACTTCATCAGCTTGCCCGGCATGCATGGCAGCTACGCCGCCAACATGGGCATGACCGAAGCCGACCTGCTCATCGCGCTGGGCGTCCGCTTTGACGACCGTGTCACCGGCAGGCTGGCCGCCTTCGCCCCGCACGCCAAGGTAATCCACGTGGACATTGACGCGGCCGAAATCGGCAAGAATCGCGCCGCGGACCTGCCCATTGTGGGCGATGCCAAGCGAGTTCTTTCCAAGCTCAACAAGATCCTGGCTGAGCTTGCTCCGGCCCACGCCGCCATCAATGCCGACGGCCGCAAAGCATGGTGGGGGCAGGTGCGCGGCTGGCAGGAAGAGCATCCGCTGGCGCCCGAGTTTTCCACCTCCGAGATCAAGCCGCAGCACCTCATGGCCGAGATCGATCGGATCTCCGGCGGCAAGGCCATCGTCTGCTCCGACGTGGGCCAGCACCAGATGTGGGCGGCGCAACTGATCCGGTTCAACCAGCCCCGGCTGTGGATCAACTCCGGCGGCCTCGGTTCCATGGGCTTCGGCCTGCCGGCCGCCTTGGGCGCGCAGTTTGCCAACCCCGGCAAGCTGGTCTTCTCCATCGGCGGTGACGGCGGCTTCCAGATGTCGATTCCGGAGCTGTCCACCATCGCCTCTTACGGCCTGCCCATCAAGATTATCGTGATGAACAACGGCTACCTCGGCATGGTCCGGCAGTGGCAGGAGTTGTTCTACAACAACCGTCTCAGCTCTGTGACGTTGGATTGTTTCCCCGATGCCGAAAAACTAGCCGGCGCCTACGGGTTCCCGGGACGCACCGTGGAAAACCCAGCCGATCTGGCCTCCGCCCTGCAAACCGCCGTGAACGAACCGGGCCCGTATCTGCTCAACGTCAAGGTCTCGCCTTTTGAAAACGTCTACCCGATGGTCCCGGCCGGAGGCGCCATCAACGAAATGGTTCTGTGCGATGCCAAACCGGTGGCGGTCGCCCAATAAGGAAATTCAATTAGGAAATAATAGTTATGCTGCAAGTTATCAGCCTGCTACTGGAAAACAAACCCGGCGCTTTGATGCGCGTCACAGGACTGCTGGGCGCGCGGGGCTACAATATCGAGAGCCTCACCGTGGCCCGCACGACAGACTCCGCGCTGTCCCGCATGACCATTGTGGTGGATGTGGATCCGCCCCTGCGCAAGCAGGTCATCAAACAGATGAACAAGCTCGTCAACGTGCTACAGGCCAGCGACCTCACCGAAAGTCCGAGCGTGGCCCGGGAACTGGTGTTGATGCGCGTCCGCTCCACCATGGAGGCACGGGCATCCGTGCTCAAGGAAGCCGAGATCTTTGGCGCGCGTGTCATCGACTCCTCCATGGAAGGCTTTGCACTCGAGGCCACGGGCGACTCGGAAAAGCTGGACGAATTCATTGATGTGATGCGCAGCTACGGCGAAATCGAAGTCACCCGATCCGGAACCGTTGCTGTTACGCTGGAACCGCGCAAGCTGCGGCTTTCCTCCCCTGTGCCCACCGGCGCTCCCAAGACTACCAACACCCCCACCCCTGCAAATGGAGTTATTAATGCCTAATCGCTATTACGAAAAAGACGGCAATCTCAGCCTTCTCAAAGGAAAGACGGTGGCCATCGCCGGCTACGTAAGCCAGGGCCACGCCCACGCGCTGAACCTGCGCGATTCCGGCGTAGACGTCGTGGTAGGCCTGTATGAAGGCAGCAAGAGTTGGGAGAAAGCCAAGGACGCCGGTCTGCGCGTCATGACCGTGGCCCAAGCCTCGCAAGCCGCCGACGTCATCATGATTCTGGTCTCGGACCACATACAGGCCGACCTCTACAACAAAGAGATCGCCCCGGCCATGAAGCCCGGCAAGACGCTCATGTTCGCGCACGGCTTCAATATACACTTCGGCTTCATCACCCCTCCGGCCGGCGTCGACGTCACCATGATTGCCCCCAAGGCTCCCGGCCACCGCGTCCGCGAGCTGTTCACCGAAGGTGTTGGCGTGCCCGGACTGGTGGCCATCCATCAGAACGCTTCCGGCAAGGCGCTGGAAAACTCGCTTGCCTACGCCTTGGCGCTCGGATGCTTGAAGGCCGGCGTCATTGAAACCAGTTTCCGCGAAGAGACCGAGAGCGATCTGTTCGGTGAACAGGTGGTCCTGTGCGGCGGCACTGCCGAGTTGATCCGGGCTGGCTTCGACACGCTGGTGGAAGCCGGCTATGCGCCCGAAATCGCCTACTTCGAGTGCTTGCACGAACTCAAGCTCATTGTGGACCTCATCTATGAGGGCGGCCTCGGCTACATGCGCTACTCCGTCTCGGACACCGCCGAATACGGCGACTACACGCGCGGGCCGCGCATCATCAATGATCAGACGCGCGCCGAAATGAAGAAGATCCTCGCCGAAATACAGTCCGGTCAGTTTGCCAGGGAGTGGATGGAGGAGAATCGCTCCGGGCGCGGCAAGTTCATGGCCATGCGCGAGGCTGGCCGCGGCCAAAAGATTGAAACCGTGGGCCGCGAACTGCGTGAAATGATGACATTCTTAAAGAAGAAGAAAGAGGTCGGGGTACCGCAGGATCAACCGGCCGCGGCCGGCTCGAAATAATCCGGCGGCCCACCTCATAAGAAGCACACGCCTATGCGCATCCAAACCTTCGACACTACGCTCCGGGACGGCACCCAAGGGGAGGCGGTCTCCTTCTCGGTGGATGACAAGCTCGTCATTATGCACAAGCTGGACGAGCTTGGCATTGACTATATCGAAGGCGGCTGGCCCGGCTCCAATCCCAAAGACAAGGAGTTCTTTGCGCGTGCCCGCTCCACCCCGCTCAAGCACGCCAAGCTCACCGCGTTTGGGGCTACGCGCTTTGCCAAAAATCCGGTTGAACGCGACCCCAGCGTGCTCGCCCTGGTGGAGGCCGGAACCCCGGCCATCTCCATCTTCGGCAAGACCTGGGATCTGCACGTCCGCCGCGCATTGGGCATAACGCTTGAGGAAAACATCAAGCTGATTGAAGAGACGGTCCGCTACCTGAAGGATCGCGGTAAGGAAGTGGTCTACGACGCCGAGCACTTCTTTGACGGGTATGCGGCCAACCCGGATTACGCGCTCCACACGCTAGAAGCGGCGCAGAAGGCTGGCGCGGACGTACTCTGTCTCTGCGATACCAACGGCGGAACCATCACCAGCCGCCTGGCGGAAATAGTCGCCACCGTCCGCGGCCGCTTCAGCGGCGTCATCGGAATCCATACCCATAACGATTCCGACGTCGCAGTGGCCAATGCCCTGGCCGCCATCGAAGCCGGCGCCACCCACGTGCAAGGCTGCATGAACGGGTATGGAGAACGCTGCGGCAACTCCAACCTCAGCTCCATCATCGCCAACCTGGAGCTGAAGATGGGCCACACCACCATTGGCCCGGAGAAGCTCACCGCCCTTACCTCGGTCGCCCGCTTCATTGCGGAACTGGCCAACTTGCCTTTGCGCAACGATCAACCCTTCGTCGGCCAAAGCGCCTTTGCCCACAAAGGCGGCGTGCACGTCAGCGCCGTCCTCAAGGATTCCGCCACCTATGAGCACATCTCCCCGGAGAAAGTAGGCAACCACCAGCGCGTCCTGCTCAGTGATCTCTCCGGCCGCGGCAACATCCTGTACAAGCTCAAGCAGCACGGCCTCGAAGATCGTCTTACCGAATCCGGGCGCCGCGAACTGCTCGACCGCATCAAGCAGATGGAGCACCTCGGCTATGAGCTCGAGGCGGCCGAGGGCACCTTTGAACTGCTGGTGCGCGAGGCGCTCTATCCGGGCGTCAAATTCTTCGAAGTGCTCAGCCTCGAGGTGATCACCAGGATGCAGGGCGATCGCCAGTCCATGACCACCGCGACGGTAAACCTGCAGGCGCAGGACGGCGTGCACTCGGCCACCGCCTCGGGGCACGGTCCGGTCAACGCGCTCGATCTTTGTCTGCGGCAATGCCTCTCGGCGCTATATCCCGGCATAGCGAACGTCCGGCTTACCGATTATAAGGTTCGCGTGCTCGAGCCCAGGAAAGGCACCGCGGCCAAGGTGCGCGTGCTGGTGGAGTGGTCCGATCATAAGAGGAGTTGGGCCACCGTCGGCGTTTCTGAAAACGTGATCGAGGCCAGTTGGCTCGCCTTGCTGGATGCCATCCGCCTCGAGCTCATGCGCCTCACCGAGAAAGACGAGACCATCGAAAAAGCCCTCGAAGACTACTGCTGGGGCGTATAGGCCAAAGCCTCCGTGCGATACTTTTTCCGGCGTAAAATTCCACCCTTCGATCGCGTTCTGCTGATCGAAAGCGGATCACGGCAAATTTTCGAAGACCTGATCCCCGGACTGTACGACATTTACGGCGAACAGATGCAGCTCGATCTGCTCACCTGTTTCGGCGGCGTTCCCAGCGCATTCCGGCAGGACCGCGGCAGGGTCTTTCGCGTCACGGACCACCAAGGCCCGGCCGGGCGGGCCCAACTCTACCGGCTGCTGGACGAACGGCGTTACTCGGTAGCCGGCATCATCTGTTCAGGCGAACCGGTGATGACGAAATGGAAATGCGTTCTCGCCTTGCGCCTGCCGGCCAAGATCCTGATCCTCAACGAAAACCTTGACTATTTCTGGCTGGACTGGGGCCATTGGAAAACCATACGCCACTTCATCCTGTTCCGAGCCGGACTGGCAGGCGCCGGCGCGGTGCGTACCCTGGCCCGCCTGTTACTGTTTCCGTTCACGCTGCTGTTTCTGCTACTCTATGCTGCTGTGGTCCACTTGCGCAGAAAGGTTCATTCAATGCAACCAGGTGCGACCGTAACCGAGCCGCGACCATAAAGGGAGCGGTGCTCCAAGAGGTTCAGCCATGAAAGCTATTCTAGTTCACCAAACCGGTGGTCCCGAGCAGATGCGGCTCGAGGAGATCGCCGTCCCCTCCCCCGGCGAAGGCCAGGCGCTGGTCAAAATCGCCGCCTCCGGCGTGAATTTCATCGACATCTACTTTCGCACCGGGCTCTACCCCGCGCCACCACCATTCAGCCTGGGCATGGAGGCCGCGGGAGTGGTGGAATCTGTTGGCCCCGGCGTCACTGAAGTCGCCGTGGGCGATCGTGTTGCCTATGCCATGAACCGCGGTTCCTATGCCGAATACGCCGTCGTTACCACTTGGCAACTGGTGAAGGTGCCCCCAGCACTCGACCTGCCGCAAGCCGCCGGCGCCATGCTGCAAGGCATGACCGCACACTACCTGTCCCATTCCACCTATCCGCTGAAAAAGGGCGACACTTGCCTCATTCACGCAGCCGCCGGCGGTGTTGGCCTGCTGCTGATTCAGATGGCCAAGATGCGCGGCGCAACCGTTATCGGAACCGTTTCCACACCGGCAAAGGCGGAAAAGGCCCGCGCGGCCGGCGCCGACGAAATCATCTTCTACACCGAGCAGGACTTTGAGGCCGAGGTCCGCCGCATCACTGCCGGCGCCGGCGTGCAGGTGGTCTACGACTCGGTGGGCGCTTCCACCTTTGACAAGAGCCTCAACTCGCTGGCCCCGCGCGGCATGATGGTCACCTACGGCAATGCCAGCGGTGCGGTGCCTCCGATGCAGCCGCTGCTGCTGAGCCAGAAGGGATCCTTGTTCCTCACCCGGCCCACCCTGGCCCACTATTGCGCCAACCGCCCGGAGCTTCTGCAGCGCGCCGGTGACGTGCTCGGTTGGATCGCCGCCGGTTCACTCCATCTGCACATCGAGCGTAGCTACCCCATGTCACAGGCCGCCCAGGCCCACATCGACCTCGCCGGACGCAAGACCATGGGCAAGCTGCTGCTGCTACCCCATTCATGAGCACCCCGCCTCTGACGAACTCGCGCCGGCAAAAAGCCCTGCTGCTGCTGGCCGAACGCAAACTGGACGCGTTGGTGGTCTCCTCTCCAGCCAGCATCCGTTACCTTTCCGGATTCACCGGAAGCAACGGGCTGCTTCTCCTCACACCCAAGAGAAGCTGGATCTTCACCGATCCGCGCTATGCCATCCAGGTGGCCCAGGAGTCCGATTGCACGCCGAAGGTGGTCCGCAGCGGCGCGCTCATGCCAAAACTGGCGCCTCATTTACCCAAAGGCCCGGTTGGATATGATCCCGCCCACATGACCGTGGAGGCATTCCACATCCTCACCGGCATCCTGCCCCGGAACGCCACCCTCAAACCAGCCCCTGGGCTTGTCGAGACCTTACGCTCGATCAAGTCCCCCGATGAAATCGAGCGGATCCGCGCGTCTGTCTTGCTGAATTCCAAAGCCTTCCAGAATGCCATCCAGCTT
>JAENWC010000271.1 GCA_016650235.1 Terriglobia bacterium | reverse complement strand
TTTCTAGCATCGTCGATTTTGAGAATTCATCTCTCACAATGTTCACCGTTCAGGCTGCAAGTTGATCGAGCACTTGCTGGATGGCGCGATCAGCCTTGTAGTAGGCGGTTTCAATCCTGCTGGCAGGCTTGTGGGATTCTTCCGGCTGGTGATGGAACAGGGAGTTGGAAAGCGGCCCGCAGACGCGGTGATGGAACAGGATGAACATCAGTGCAACCTTGGTCCCCTTGTCGGTGAGGTGGTAGAGGTAGCGTTTCCCGTTTCGCTCCAGTAGGCCGTGGGCTTTCATCTTGCGAAGGTCGTATCGCAGTTGCGTGAGGGTATATCTGTCAGGGGACAAGCCGAAGCTGGCGAGGATGGCTTGATGAATATCAGCGGAGCGCCATCCGTTGAGTTGCGTGCCGCCGTGCAGCAGCACCTCCATCAGCCGCATCATGCGCGTGTCGTGGATCTTGATGCCGGCGATTTTGGTTTTGCCGGATGGCACCGGTAGAGCAAGTTTTTGAAACAGCGGAAAGTCGACGTGAACATTCAACGACTGGGCTTCAAAGCCGGCGAAGCGATCCGTAATGCCGGCGAGCGTCCGCCGCAGCAGTCCCAGGTTTTCCAGCCCCTTGTTCAGGCCAAGATCTTTCATCCTGTTGACGCAGACCTCTACCCGCAGGAACGTGCTGAACTTTTCATACATGCGGCCCACGAGATTCTTACAGTAGACCCGCATCACGTGATTGTGACCTTTCGTCCCGTCGATGGGCATGTCACTATAAGCTTTGGCATGGAACACTATGAGACCAACTTGGACCCAAGCTATCTAAGCTACCTTTACGTTCTGGCGTGGGACGATAAGAGGCCATTCCGGATATCGGTCGATCTCACGCTGCTCTGAGCTTCCCGCATGACCACGGCCCATCGAGGCAACCAGTTAACTCGTGTGCATCACTCCTTGAAACTTGACTGACTTGGCAGGCCTCGGGGCAGTGTTTCTGCGCGGCCGATACGCTTGGCTGGGAAACGCATCCACTTGGCCGCATAACGCCGTTTCGGGGGCCCTTCGGCGGACCACTTGTCCGAGATGCCGACTACACGTCCCGGTGATTTGGAAGAGTCCTCGCATCACGCAATTTGTCTACGCCCAAAGGGATTCGTCCTTATTGCGTACCACCTTGAATGATCTGAACGCTAAACGAGCTTTGAAGACGTGAACCTCTTTCGCCAAAGAGCCCAGTGCGATTGCAATGTCACCTCGTGAGCGAAAGTTGCGGCAACACATGAGAGGAGGTTGGCACGGGAGTGCGCCCGGCTTGACCCGAAGGAAGAACCGGCGCTGGCTGAAGAAGGTTTGGCCGGGAGTTTGGAGACGTGGCCCGAATACTGAGAGGCGGACCTGAACCGGTGCGAACGCCAGGTTAGGCTTTACTGCCAAATGCTCCCATCTCGAAATCAACATAGCGATGGAGTATGACCGTCTCTCCGTCTGAAAAAAAGAGTTTCGCAGTGCACACGAACGACCCGTAGGCGGAGGTTGTTATCGTGAAACCTCGCGCGCGGTCGATGGACGTAAAGATCTGGTTCCCCCAATGCCGGCCAAAGTAGTATTCGACCTTGCTCAAGTTCACGAGAGTAGCGTCCCTGTGCGGTATCAGATAGAGCTGAATATCGTATAACATGCCAGGCTCGCCGGATGGAGCCAACCGATGGACGAGGTGAATGTTTCGATTCGGTGTGTAGTATTGCTCGCGCTGTTGCCAGCGCTCCTCGTTCTTGTCAATTCGATGCCCCAGAGTGGTCTCATTGTTTCGAGCGTCGATGGACGGGGAGACGTAGCTTTGACCGAGTTCGATTGAGAAGAGCTTCACGGCTCCTCCCATCCGTAGCCTCCACGAGAAGTTCTGGAGCAGAGCTTGAATCTCTTTGCGGAAGACGATCAAGGCGATCAGGGCCAGCACGACCCAAAGAATCGATGGAATGGCTGACCACATCATGTCGTCGAGTTTAGAACTCATTGCCCTTATACATCCCGCCGACCCATTCCCCGTAGCCGTTGTACATCTGCGTGGGGCGGAGCGCCATGGTGGGGATCATTTTCTCGTGCGCTTGTGACCAGCGGGGGTGGGGCTTTTTCGGATTGACGTTGGAGTAGAAGCCGTATTCGGTTGCGGCGGTGTCGTTCCAGAACGTCTTTGGCTGCTTGGCGGTGAACTCGATGGAGGCGATCGACTTGGGATTCTTGTAGCCGTACTTCCACGGAACAATCACGCGGAAAGGCGCGCCGTTTTGCTTGGGTAGTTTCTTGCCGTACATTCCGGTAACGAACATCGCCATCGGATTCATCGCCTCATCCATGCGAAGCCCTTCGTAATACGGCCATGGATACCACGGCGCCAGCTTCATTCCCGGCATCTCGGCCGGCCGGCTGACGGTGACAAAGCGTATGTATTTGGCTTCCGGTTTCGGATCGAGTTTGCGGATCAGATCCGCCATCGGGAATCCAGTCCAGGGCACGGCCATTGCCCACGCTTCGACGCAGCGGAAGCGGTAGAGACGCTCCTCGAACTGCATGGTCTTGAACAGATCGTCCAGATCGAGGGTCTGGGGTTTGTTGACCAGTCCCTTCACTTCGATCTTCCAGGGCGATGTGGTGAACTTTCCCACCATATCCTTGACGGCCTGCTTGTCGGTAGGGTGAAACTCGTAATAGTTGTTATAGCCGGTGGCGGCCCACTCTTCGGTGATCGGGCGGTCGAGCGTGTATTTAGGGTTGCGCTCGAACGCGGACGCCGTTCCTGCGGCCAGCAGTCCGGCAGCTTGGAGAATCTGACGGCGGTTCCAGAAGGCGGGCTCCGGCGTTGCTTCTCTTTCGGGGATCTCCCATCCCATGGGCACGCGAATGAGCATGCATTCATCCTAGCACCGCACATGTGGAACGAGATACACTTGACCAACATGGATAGTGAAATCAGCCGGCGGAGTTTCATCGGATCTTCGGCGGCTTTGATCACCTCATTCGGATTCGACCTGCGCCCGGCGGCGGCGGCTTCGCGCGAGTTGAAAATCTCGCGGACCACGCAAACCCAAAGCGTTTGCCCTTACTGCGCGGTGGGCTGCAGCGTGATCATACACACGCTGGGCGACAAGGCGAAGAACGTCAAACCCGCCGTTGTGTACATCGAGGGCGATACGGCCAGTCCTATCAACCGGGGAACGCTTTGCCCCAAGGGGGCATCGCTCAAGGAGTTCGTCGCCTGTGATCGCCGGCTGACGCAGCCGCTCTATCGCGCCCCGGGCGCAACGGAGTGGAAGCCGATGAAGTGGGAAGAGGCGCTGACGCGGATGGCGCGCCTGATCAAGGATAGCCGCGACCGGGGCTTTCAGGCCAAGGACGAGCAAGGCCGCACCGTCAACCGGCTCACCAATGTCGGCATGATCGGCGGCTGCACAGACACCAATGAGGTGAATTACCTGCTGGGCAAGTTCCGGTTCGGCCTCGGCATTGTGCCGTATGAAAATCAGGCCAGGCTTTGACACGGCCCCACGGTGGCCAGTCTGGCCGCCACCTTCGGACGGGGCGCGATGACCAATGGTTGGACCGATGTGGCCAACGCCGACGTGGTGCTCATCATGGGCGGCAATCCGGCCGAGAATCATCCGGTGGGATTCCGGTTTGTGCTGGAGGCGCGCCGCAAGCGCAAAGCCAAGGTAGTGGTGGTGGACCCGCGCTTCAATCGCACGGCCGCGGTGGCTGACGTCTACGTGCCCATACGTGCCGGCACGGATATCGCATTCCTCGGCGGTTTGATCCACTACGCGCTCTCCACCGGAAAGTATCAGGCGGAGTACGTACGGCAGCATACCACCGCGCCGTTTCTGGTGAAGGAAGGCTTCGGGTTTGCGGACGGGCACTTTTCGGGCTGGGACGAGGCAACGAAGAAGTACGACAAATCGAGTTGGGAGTATGAACTCGATGCGCAGGGTTTTGCGAAGGTGGACCCCACGCTGGAGCATCCCCGCTCTGTCTTCCAGTGGATGAAGCGGCATTACGCGCGATACACCGCCGAGCAGGTGTCCTCCATCTGCGGTTGCTCGAAAGAGGATTTCCTCAAGGCTGCGGAACTAATCACTGTCGCCGCCGCAAAGGATAAAAGCGGCACGGTGCTTTATGCGTTGGGCTGGACGCAGCACAGCCACTCGGTGCAGTTGATACACACCGCGGCGATGGTGCAGTTGCTGATGGGCAACATCGGGATGCCCGGAGGCGGCGTGAATGCGCAGCGAGGCCATGCCAACATTCAGGGTTCCACCGACATGGGTGCATGGAACATGTTGCCGGGTTATCTGAAACTACCGCGGGCCAACTGGAGCTCGCTCGATGAATATTTAAAAGCCAACACGCCCAAACCGCTACGGCCGGATTCGCTCAACTATTGGTCCAACACGAACAAGTTCATGGTGAGCCTGCTTAAGGCCTACTATGGCGACAAGGCAACTAAGGAGAACGGGTTTGGCTATGACTGGCTTCCCAAGGCCGGGGAGACCGACAACTATGGCTGGGGCTACCTGTTCGACAACATGTACGCCGGGAAGATGGAAGGACTCATCTCTTTCGGGATGAATCCGGTTGCCAACGGTCCCAACACTTCCAAAATGCTCGGCGGGCTCGGCAAGCTGAAGTGGATGATTGTCGCGGAGAATTTTGAGACAGAGACAGCCGCCTTCTGGAAAGCGAAGGAGCTGGCGCAGCAATACTACGCGAACTCCCCGGATGCGGCGCGGATTCAGACCGAGGTGTTTCTGTTGCCGGCGGCCTGTTTTGCGGAGAAGGACGGCGCGTTTGTGAATTCCTCGCGCTGGCTGCAGTGGAAGGACGCGGCGCTCGACCCTCCCGGTGACGCGCTTCGGGATCAGGAGATCATTGGCCGCCTGTTCGCCAAAGTGCGGGAGTTATATGCCAAGGAGGGCGGGGCAGCGCCCGAACCGTTGCAGAGTATGTCCTGGAGCTACGCCACCCCTTCAGCGCCTTCGCTGGTGGAGGTGGCCAGGGAAGTGAACGGCCGCGAGGCTGCCAGCGGAAAGCAGTTGAGCGGATTTGGCGAGTTGAAGGATGACGGGTCCACTGCATGCGGCAACTGGCTGTATTCGGGTTCTTTCACCGAAGCGGGGAACATGATGGCGCGGCGGGGGCAGGAAGATCCGACGGCGTTGGGCCTCTATCCAAACTACAGTTGGAGTTGGCCGGCCAACCGGCGCATACTCTATAACCGTGCCGCGGCCGATGCCGGCGGCCAGCCGTGGGATGCCACGCGCGCTTCCCTGCGTTGGACCGGCACGCGCTGGACCGGCGATACGCCGGACTACAAGGCGGACGCCGCGCCGGACGCCAACGGATCATTCATCATGCTGCCCGAGGGCGTGGCAAAGCTGTTCACGCCGGATTTTGCCGAAGGTCCGTTTCCAGAGCACTATGAGCCGGCCGAATCGCCTGTGGAGAACGCGCTGCATCCTCAGGTGAGCTTCAATCCGTCGGCGAAAGTGTTTCATTCCGACCTCGACAAAATTGGTTCGGTGAAGGACTATCCCTACGTCGCCATCACCTACCGCCTCACCGAACATTTCCATTATTGGACCAAGCACATCGCATCGAGTTCTCAACTGCAAACGCACTTCTTTGTGGAATTGCCCGATGAATTGGCGCGCCAGAAGGACATTAAGAGCGGTGACCGGGTGCGGGTGAGTTCGGCGCGGGGGAAAGTGGAGGGCCAAGCGCTGGTCACCAAGCGAATGCGCGGGATGGATGTGAACGGGAAGAGAATCTATCACGTGGGGCTGCCCATACACTGGGGCTTTCTCGGCAAGGTTTCAGGGCCATTGATCAACAATCTCACAGCGTCGGTATTTGATCCGAATTCCGGAACGCCGGAATACAAGGGCTTCCTTGTGAATCTGGAGAAGCTCTGATGATGCATGTAGCCAAACTCATCGACACCACGCTGTGCATCGGCTGCAAAGCGTGCGAGGTGGCCTGCCAGCAATGGAACGATCAGGAGTATACGCTGGGTACTTTCGACGGCAGCTACCAGACGATGCCGGATCTTGCGCCGAACTTTTGGAACCTCATCAAGTTCAACGAATATGAACGGGACGGCAAGCTGAGCTGGTTGATGGCCAAGTACCAGTGCATGCACTGCGTCGCTCCGGGCTGCTTGAAGGCGTGCCCCGCGCCCGGGGCCATCGTGACCCTTGCCAATGGAACGGTCGACTTTGCGCAGGAAAACTGTATTGGCTGCGGCTACTGCATCACAGGGTGTCCGTTCGACGTACCTCGACTGAGTAACACGACGAAGAAGGTCTACAAGTGTTCGTTGTGTTCCGACCGGACTGCGGTGGGACTGGAGCCGGCCTGCATCAAGACGTGCCCCACCAATTGCCTGACGTTTGGGGAAAGGGATGCGCTGCTCCATGGGGCCGAAGCGCGAGCGCAGGAGCTGCGCGCGGATGGCCACGCCGAGGCCGGCGTCTACAATCCGGCCGGCGTCGGCGGTACGCATGTGTTCTACGTGTTGGCCAACGCCGCGCGGCCTGAAGATTACGGGTTGCCCAAGGATCCCAGTGTGCCGTGGACGGTGCGGCTCTGGAAGGGGCCGGTGAAATGGCTGGGCACAATGGTGCTTGTGGGAGGAATTCTGGGAACCTTCTTCCACTATGTACGCTACGGGCCCAAGGAGGCGCATGATGTCGAAGGGGACTGAACGCCGTATTGCGCGCTTCAGCGTCACAGAGCGAACCATACACTGGATGGCCGCCATCTGCTTTCTCTACGCCGCTCTCACCGGGCTGGCACTGTGGTCCCACAAGCTGTATTGGCTGGCTTGGGTGTTGGGCGGCGGCTCCACGGTGCGCGGTTTGCATCCCTGGGGCGGAACCTTCTTCGCGCTCGTGCTTGGTTTCATGTTCCGGCAGTGGGCCTCGCAGATGGGGCTCGACAGCGAGGATAAGGCCTGGCTGCGCCACGCGTACAGATACGCAACCAATGAAGAAGAGGGATTGCCAGAAGTTGCCCGCTTCAATGGGGGACAGAAGATGTTGTTCTGGTTGCAGTCGGGCTCGACACTGGTATTGCTTGCCAGCGGACTCGTGTTGTGGTGGCCGGAACTAATGCCGCGCACGCTTCTATTGGCGGCCGTACTGATCCATCCGCTCGCGGCCATTGCATCCATCGGCGGCATCATCTTGCACATCTACATGGGAACCGCCGCGGTGCCGGGCGCGTTCCGGGGCATGATTCACGGCTGGGTGAGCCCAGGGTGGGCCGCCTCGCATCATCCTAAATGGTATCGGGCGAAATAATAACGGGAAGTCAAAGGGCGCTCAGGGCGCGCTGGTTGGCCGGACGCCATCCGCACGCCTCCGAAGTATTGTTATTCTACGCGAGGCTGGCTGAGTTCGACGGTGACGCCGGCGCCCTCCGCGAGTTGCTGATGGAACACGGCCCGCAACTGTTGCAGGAGGCCGCGCGCGAGGGCCGCGAACCGGCGCTCAACCTAATCCAACGGGTCCTCCGGCGACGGGATCCAAAATCTTGCACCGCGCATCAGCCGCTCGCCGGCGTGTACCGTCCGGAAGGCGATGGCACTTCATTCTCGCTGGTCTGCGACGCCTGCCTTGTCGAATACCCGGCTTCGCGCGAGAGCTGTCCGGGATGCGGGGGGGCGGACCGCATCGCGTACTACTCGGCGGAATCGATGCCGCACATACAGATGCGCGTGTGCGAGTCCTGCCGCCGGTACCTGCATGTGGTCAACCTGGGATTAGATGCGGAGGCGATTCCGGAAGTGGATGAGATGACCGCGCTGCCGCTGGATATTTGGGCGGGCGAGCAGGGGTATGCGAAGTTGCACTGTAATTTCGCGGGGGTTTGATCCCAGCACGGCTGTGGCGAAAACGGCCTCAAGGGGCGGACTGTCCCTTGGCCGCCTTAATCTCAATCATCACGTTATGGAACGAACCCGAAAGGACAACATCGGAATGCTCTTCGGCGGGGCTCCAAACGGCGTCGCCGCCAGCATCACTCGCACCAGATAAGATTCCATCACCACCACTGCCCGATCCGGACGGGAATGCAACGGAACGGAGCGGCGGGCCGGCACGCGCGACTCTAACCTGAATATCTCAGTGCGCCCCAACGGCGCAAATCACCAGTGGAGGAGGATTCCACCCATGTAGATATCGGTAAGACATGGTAGCTGACGAGCCGTTCGGCACCGGTAACGGGCCGGAGGGGAGCCTCGTGACAAAGCCCGCTATAGGCGGGTGAGCGATCCTGCAGGCCGTAAC
>JAENWC010000270.1 GCA_016650235.1 Terriglobia bacterium | reverse complement strand
CGTAAGCGGTGGCGCCTGGAACCGGGACGGGGTTATTGTGTTCGGATCCCCGAATCTGCAACGGGTACCGGCCGGGGGCGGGGAACCGAAGCCACTCCTCAAACTCGACCAGCAGCGCCAGGAAATCAGACAGTTTTGGCCGTGGTTCCTGCCGGACGGCAATCACTTTGTGTATCTCTCACAGAGCACCACGCCGGGGAAAACGGGAATCTATTTGGGATCGCTCGATTCCGAGCAGTCCCGTTTGTTGATGCCGGGGGATTCCAACGCCATTTATGCGGCGCCCGGGTTTCTGCTTTTTGGCCGCCAGCAAACGCTGCTCGCGCGCGCCTTCGATGCGGACAAGCTCGAATTTACCGGCGACCCATTCCCCTTGGCCGAACGCGTGGGAGCCATGCAGGTTTTGCCTGGCTCGCTGTTTTCGGTGTCGCAAAACGGCGTGTTGGTTTCTCGCCCGCCTCTGCTGAATGTAGTCCAACTGGCCTGGCATGGCCGCAACGGCCAAAGGCTGGCGCCGGTAGGCGAGCCCGGCGAGTACCGCCAGATGGTTCTTGCCCCGGACCAGGACCGGCTGTTCGTCGAGCGCCCCGATCCGAAGACAACTTTCAGGGATGTTTGGATGCTTGTGATGGCCAGCGGCATCTTTTCGCGGATCACGCTGACTCCAGGCACCGATCAGGACCCGGTCTTGTCCCCGAACGGCCGCGAGCTGTTTTTTTCTTCCAACCGGAATGGAAGGACGGACCTCTACAAAAAGGTGATCGGCGGAGGCGAGGACGAATTGATTCTGTCGACGCAGGAGGCCAAGTACCCGGAGCAGGTGCTCAAAGACGGCTCCATCCTTTTCATCAACTCGAACGGCAAATCCATCTTTCGTCTCCCACCTGCCTCCGCCGGACCAAACCGTAAGCCTGAGTTGCTGTTTCAGACTGGCTTTGAATCCGATGAACCGCAGGTTTCTCCCGACAGCCGATGGATCACGTATTCCTCAAACGAAAGCGGCCGCTGGGAAATTTACGTCGCTTCGTTTCCTTCGTTTGCCGACAAGCGCCAGGTTTCCAACTCCGGCGGCTACCAGCCAAAATGGCGCAAGGATGGAAAGGAACTGTTCTATCTGACCCAGGACGGTAAGTTGATGGTGGTGGAGGTCAACGCCGGAGGCGCGCTGGCTGCCGGGACCCCGAAACTACTTTTCCAGACACCCGTGAAGGGTGACTGGAGGTTCGACCAGTATGCCGTCAGCGGAGATGGACAGCGTTTTATCTACGGCGAGCCGATGGAGCAGGAAGAAAAGCCGATCCACGTGGTGTTGCATTGGCCGGCTGGGGTGAAACAATGATGGGCCTAACCACACGCCGTATCGCCCACAAAGGTTCGTGACCCCACCGCGTAAAGATCCACCTTCGCCTGATCCACTTCGAAGCCCAGTCCAGGCGAGGTGTTCGGATGAAGACACCCATCCTTCACCTCCAACCAAGGCGTGATAATGTCGTCGCGAAACCAACGCGAACTTGCTTCGACATCGGTCGGGAATTTGCAATGGCTCAGCGTCCCTAGCGCCATTCCCTGCGCCTGTCCGATGCCCAACTCCGGCATCGTGCCGATCCAGACCGGAATTCCGTGCTCCCGGCAGATCTCATAGATGGAAAGCGCGTGGCCAAACCCGCCCACACGCTGGATCTTGATATTCGCAATCTTCAGGCTCCCCAGACTGATGGCGCGCCGCAGATCGTCTTCCGTCTCGAGGCTCTCGTCCAGGCACACCGGGGTGCGAACCTTGTTCTGCAGCTCGGCAAGCTCCGCCAGCATGCCGCCGGCAAAAGGCTGCTCGAACATCATGAGCCCGAAATCGTCCAGCGCCCGGAACACTTCAATATCGGTCAGATCATAAGCTCCATTGGCATCCACAAACAGCGGAATGTTACCAAAGGCGGCGCGGACCGCGGCCACTAACGCCACATCGCGGCCGCGCTCAATCTTGATCTTCACGCGCTTGTATCCATCCTCCAGATACTTTGCGATGGTCCTCACCATATCGGCGGTATCGTCGTACAAACCCACCGCCAGCCCCGATTCCACCGGCTTCGCCGTACCACCCAGCAGTTGGTAGAGAGGCTTGCCTTGGCGGCGCGCTTCCATGTCCCAGAACGCGGTCTCGATCCCCGCCTTGGCAAAATGGCTTGCGGGCAATGTCCCAATCCACTTTGAGGCCGCCAGCAGCGACTCGAACTCCCTGCCGATCAGCGGCGGGATGAGGATTTCTGAAAGCTCGCGCCAGCAACTCTCCGGCGTATCGGAGGAGTAGAAGGTGCCCGACATGGGCGAGGACTCGCCGTATCCAACCAAACCATCGCTCTCCACCCGGACATCGATGGCGTCTTTCTCGGCCACCGCGCCAGAGCTGATCCGGAACGGCTCCACTAGCGGCACCCGAACGTGAGTGAGGATTACTTTGCTGACAATCAACCTTGGCTCACCCGCTTTCCCTTGCAGATGGTAAGGCGGCTCACGACACGTTGCTTTGCCGTGACGGTGTTCCTTTGCGAGTCCGTCAAAGGGAACTCTCCGTCTTCGATGGCCAGCAGCGCCACATCGGCCGGAGCCCCCACCGCAAGCGTCCCCATTCCCTCGACGCGATTGACAATCCGCGCCGGAGCCGCGGTGGTCCGCTGCAACACGTCGTCAAACGACATTCCCAGATACATCATCTTCGACATGGTTGTCGGCATGTCAAACACGGGACCCTTCACATTGAGATTGTAGATGTCCGTCGAGATAGTATCGGCAAGGAAGCCGTCCGCCAGCGCTTTTCGCGCGGCTTCAAAGTTGAAGCTGCCCAGCCCGTGCCCCACGTCGAACAGCACGCCTCGCTCGCGCGCCTTGCGGACGCTCATCCTCACCTTTCCCGATTCGTCCAGGATGCCGAGCGTGTGGCGGTTGTAGCAATGCGTGACGACATCGCCAGCTTGCATCAACTCCATGACCTGATCCGTTTCCGGCGGCGCGAAGCTGATGTGCGCCAGCAATGGAATTTTGTAAGAGTCGCACAGCTCGCGGGCGATCTTCAAAAAATCGTAGCTGTACCGCCCGTTCATATTGCTGCCGACCTGCAGCTTGATCCCGATCAGGATGTCCCGATTGGCGGTGACCGTTTGGCCGGTCTGCTTGACGAAGGACCGTACGTACTTCACCGGATCCATGTCCGGATTGCGATTGTCCGGGTATAGGTACACGTAACCGAAGATGCGCACCGGGGAAGGCGCGACGATGAACTTGCGGAACCCATCGGCCTGTGTGCAGCCGAAGCTGCCGGCGTCCACCCATGTAGTTACTCCGGAGCGGGCGGCGATGGGCCCGGCCTCCACGCCCAACGCTGTGGCCCCGTGGTAGCAGTGCGTGTGCAGATCGATCAGCCCAGGCGTGACGTAGAGGCCTCGGGCTTCCACGATCTCCACTCCGCCATCCGCCGGGAGGCGGTCCGCAATGGCCGTGATCTTGCCGCCCGAGATGCCGACGTCGGCAAGGCGCTTCATCTTGCTCGCCGGATCGCATACCGTCCCATTGCGAATCAGAAGATCCAGGCGCGACCGCGGCTGCGCCATGGCCGACCCGGCCATGGCGCCGAGAAATGATCGTCGCTTCATTACCCCATTCTAGTGTAGTGTCGTGGAAATAACTGGACAATCACACATCGGTTTGCCTATCCGGCCAGCTCAAGGCCGCTCATGGCCAACTTCTGGCTGCCGGTCTCGCAGTTGTTAGAATCGCCGGGAAAGGCTGAACATGACCGTGTAGTCAGCGAACGCCGCGTCGCCGTGCCGCCCATTCATGTAGTCAGCGACGCTCTTTTTGCGGTTACGTTGAATCGCAAAGGGGATATTGCACGAGAACATGTACGATCCTCGCGCATACAGGAATCCGGGGTCCAACGAGATCGCGTATCCGGGCCGGCGGAAACCATTGCTCCCGCCGAGGGCATCGCGAACCGGAACTCCCTCGATTCTTCCGCCAAAGCTAACGGCCAAGCCTCGGATCTTCGGAACCGGGCGTCCGATGCCGCCGCGATAGAGGTATTGGTCCGTTACGGACATCACCGTCTCCCCGCGGGCGGTCCGGAACGTCGCGACCCCGTTTGTGTCCCGCGGATTGAACAAGTACATTCCGGCGAAATAGAGCTCACTGCTGAACGGAATTCGCTTATAGGCTTGCAGCTCCAGAGCAACGCCGGTACCGCCGTCGCCCGCCTGGATCGACTGGTCCGCCGTGGCGATGATCTGTTGGCCGGATGAGTTGGTCGCGAGTCCCGTGGCGTTGTACTTACCCGTTGGCAGCTTGAGAAACATCCCTACGGAGATGTTGTCGCCGGATTCGGTTGGAGGCTTGAAGACCCATGCCCGTCCTCCGACGGAGATGTCGCCGATGCTGTTTACCACGTACCGGCCCCTCGGATTGTAGAGCTGGTTCCGGTGCGCGAACAGAAAGGGGATGCTGGTGGCGACACTCCACCGGGGCGTCAGTTGCCTTTCAATGCTCACGTCCAGCAGGTGGTAGAGGTTATAGATCTGGTTTCGGTTGATTTCCCGCTGCTTCTGCTCGACGGTCCCTACAAAATGGCGGAACGAGGGTTGATAGCGATAACCGACGCCGACAGTCCAGAGCCTCGGTTTCTTATGCTCCTCGCGGCCGCAGGTATTCAATGCCAGCACACCAAGCCCGGGTGTGCCCTGACGTGCGGCCACTCAACCCTGGCCGGCGGCGGGTCGTGCGAAAAGAAAAACGCAACCAATGACAATTGCCGCGGAATTGAGCCAACCTTTGGAGTACATCCGTTGAATCCCTTCTGAATAGGTTGAACTTAACACGCCCGCCCTCCGGAGACAATAGTATGAATCCACTATCGGCGCCGGCCGAATCGTGACTGAAACGTGTCAGCGGCCGGACTGAGGGCGAGGGGCTTGGCCCTCCACGCAGAGATAGGTCTGGCCGGTGGCCAACTTTCCGAACTCATCCGTGCGGCCGCTGGGCCAGTAGATCACTACACGGTCGATCCGCTCTCGGCGGCGCGTGCCGAAGGTGAGAGACTTGTCGCTCGAAGAAAGGTAGCTCGAACCGCTCTTCACCATTTGCATCTGCATTCCGGACGCGTCGAAGGCTTGCACGATGGCGCCGATCGCATCCCGATTGGACTTGCGGCCTTCGAGCCGGAATCGAATGGAGCGATGGCCGTTCGTCGTGTCGCAGCGGTAGAGAAGCGCGGGGCCGCCGTTGGTGGTGACGAGAAGGTCCAAGTCGCCGTCGCGATCAAAGTCTCCGGCAGCGATGCCGCGCCCGATCTTCGGGGCGGCGAACTCCGCACCCACCTCGAAGACAGCATCACGGAAATGCCCTGTGCCGTCGTTCAGAAACATATGCGGCACTTGCGCATGGGAAACCCCGCGGCCGGCGCTGCGAACCGTG
>JAENWC010000269.1 GCA_016650235.1 Terriglobia bacterium | reverse complement strand
GTGTCACCCTTCGGCTCGATTACTAATCCGCCCCCGTAGGCAGCAACGCCATCTTCAAATTTCGCTAAGCCATTGCTCTGCCAAGACTTGCTCAAATACGGCCCAAGAACTTCGGGCTAAACCCGGATTGCTTTGCTCGTAGGCGCAGTGCCCGGCCGCGAACTGGGCTGTATTGGTCACAGTCACCCGCGCTTCAGAATCTTGTCGTATTCGTCGTGCGGGCCGATCCAGAACCAAGTAAAGACATGTTCCTCTCGCAAGGCCAAGGCACGATAATTATCTGTCACCCGCGCCGACCAAAACTCGCCTACGGATTTCAGGTGGAGGGAACGATGGCGGGGGTTCTCCATCAAAAGAGCGAATTGCTTATCAGCCCGCTTTGGATGCCCTCGGGTAGATTGGCGTATCGATCCCAGAACGATGGGAGAGCTTTGGACTCGAAGATCACTGGCTCCGCTTGCGATGCTGGGCGAATCCCTCTTGCATCGGGCGGGCTTTACCTTCAGCAATCTCGCGTTTGACCTTCTCGACCAAATGCGCACCACGCCCTCCCGGAGAGAAGTCTCGCGCCATTTCCCTATCCCAGTCGTCGTAATCAAGCCCGTTGAGCCACGCCACCAGAGAATGCCGCTCCTCCTCGGGTAGTTCGATGATTGCCTCTTTGAGAGTTTCCACGGTCATACCTAAAAACTTAGCCTCTTTCCGTCGTTTCGGCAAGTTTGCAGCGGAATCGTAAAACTATGGCGCGCCGGTCTCTTTCGATGGAACTCTTGCGTCTCAGGCCGCTCGACGGATCAGGGCCAGGCTTGGCATTTCCGGTTGACATCACAGAACCGGCACTGGCCGATGGACTGGTCCAGGCGATCTATTCGTTCGAACAACCGGAGCGATGCCGGGTGATTCCGGAGCACTCAGGGCGTGGTCTCTACCGCGTGTATCACGGGTCCAGACGGGGTCTCGTCTCCGAGAAAAAGCCTAGACACGGTGTAGGTGCTGCCAAACCGGAAAAAGCGGTGAGCCACATACTTGCGCAGGGCATTGAAGAGGCTTAGATTCATGGGGTGAACGAGATTGTCTTTGAGGTAACGCAGGAGGCCGACGGCGGGTATTGCGCCGAGTGTTTAAGCGAGAGCATTTTCACTCAGGGGGATACCTGCCATCGGATGAAGATTCCTCGTGACCTGAGCGGGCAGGAATTTGTCGCCGCTCCGTGCCGCCATTGGGCGGGGATTTTCAAGGCATCGGGTCTACCGATCCGATGAAGGTTGGGGCAGCCCAGCTTCCGCTTCGCCCGGCTAAATCATTGTAGCTCGGGTGTGTTTGCCGCTAGAGTATGACCATCCGTATCGGATTAGCGATTTGTCGCGGTATCTACGAACCTGGGCACCCTCGGCGCCGGTGCACTTCGCAAGGTAAACGCTGAACAGGAGAATCTGCGCGCTTTCACCTACCCCCCGCACCTCTCCACGATACAATACTTCTATAGCTGAATCGCCGCGAGTTTATAGCCGCTTCCGCATCCGCCGCGCTCAGTGCCGCGGTTGCGCAAAAGGCCGACGCCGCCCCTGAGGGGGCCGAGGGCGAGTGGCGCAACCGGCAATCCGGCATGGCCTACCGGCAGCTCGGCCGCACCGGGTTCATGATCTCGGAGATGGTGATGGGAGGCAACACCATCGCCCCGGACAACTATGAGCATGTCCTGCTGGCCATGGACATGGGTCTCAACTATCTCGACACTGCGCCCGCCTACGGCAATCTGAAAAGCGAGATGGGATATGCCAAAGTGATTGCCTCGCGCAAGCGGGACACCTTCTTCCTCAATACAAAGATCAGCGTGTGGGATCTCAATCGAGGCAAGCTCTATCAGCAGATTTTCGATAGCCTCCCCGAATCCGATCAGAAGAAACTCCGCGGCCAGGCGCGGGAGGAAATTGAGCGCCGCCGTTCGCTGGAGCCCGACTATCTGGGCGGCTACTTCCCGAGCCAGCGGCTGGAGATTGAACTGTCGGCGCTTTCCAACGTGATGGCGAAGACTTACGGCCACAAGATTGACCGTGACAAGAACTACAAGCAGATCGTGCTGGACTCGCTCGATGCAAGCCTCAGACGGCTAGGCACTGACCACGTGGATTTGCTGATGTGCCCGCACGGGGCATCCACGCAATCGGAACTGCTGGACCATCCGGAGATTTTTGAAGCCTTCGAAATCCTGAAGAAGCAGGGCAAAGTGCGGCATCTGGGCGTCTCGGCGCACAACGATCCGGCGGGCATTCTCGAGGCGGCCGTACAGGCCAAGGTCTATTCGGCGGCAATGGTGGCGTTTAGTATCGTGAACCGCGCCTACACGGAAAAGGCCGTCGAGCATGCGCGCAAGAACGGCCTGGGAGTCATCGCGATGAAGGTGGCCCGGCCCGTATTCAATGGACGCAACAACGGCACTCCGGATGACCCCAAACGCGTGCAGTTGGTCGAGGACGCGGTCGCGGGTCCGCTGAAGGTCCCGCAAAAGGCCTACCTGTGGGCGCTTCGCAATCCCAACCTGAGCGCAGTGATCTCGGAGCTGGTCAATGCGAACCTGGTGAAGGAAAATCTTCCGCTGGCGGGCCGGAAGCCAAAGAAAGCTTGATCGTGCAACGGCTACTGGCAGTCTTGTTCGCCTCGGCGGTCCTGGCCGCCGGAGCCCATCCGCTGGACCATCTTCTGGAGGTGTACGCAGGGCAGAACAAAGTGGGGTTGCCGGCTCCTGTGGACGATGCTTTGTTTGCCCGCCGCGCCTATCTCGATCTGTGGGGATTGCTCCCCACCCCGGAGCAGCTCGCCGCGTTTGAGCGCGACTCCACCCCTAAAAACGGCAAGGACAAGCGCGCCAGGCTGGTGGATCAACTTCTGGGGAACCGCAAGAATTTCGCCTCCCACTGGATCAGCTTCTGGAACGATCATCTGCGCAATGACGAAGGCGTGGTCTATCATGGCGATCGAAAGTCGATCACGGGATGGCTTTTGCCGGCGCTGGAAAGCAATCTGCCGTATGACCGCTTCCTGCAAGCCCTGCTGAACCCCATCTCCAAGAGTGATCCCGACGGATTTCTCATCGGGGTCAACTGGCGCGGCGACATCAGCGCCAGCCAGACTCCCGTCATGCAGGCGGCGCAGAACAGCGCGCAGGTCTTCCTCGGCGTCAACCTGAAATGCAACTCCTGCCACGACAGCTTTATCAGCAAGTGGAAGCTGCGGGACGCCTACGGGCTGGCAGCGTTCTTCTCGGATGGGCTGCCCGAAGTCCATCGCTGTGAAGTCTCGATGGGCGTGAAAGCCCAACCGCGCTTCCTGTTTCCTACAGCAGTTCCCGTCTCCCCCGATGCGAGTCTTCCAGAAAAGCGCGCGGCCGTGGCTCGCCTGTTTACCGCGCCGGAGAATACGCGCATGCCGCGCACCTATATCAATCGCATTTGGAAGGCGCTGCTGGGCCGGGGCTTTGTGGAGCCGGCGGACACGATGGACGGCAAACCATGGTCAAAGGAGATGCTCGATTGGCTCGCCGATGACTTTGCGGCGCACGGCTATGATACGGATCATCTGCTGCGCACTCTGATGAGCTCGCGCGCATATCAATTGCCGGCGGTGGCGCGCGCGCCGGATAAGGAGTTCGTGTTTCGCGGCCCCGTCTCGCGCCGGCTCACCGGCGAGCAGTTTCTCGATGCCGTCAGCTCGGTCACCGGCGAGTGGCGATTGCTGGAGCCCGCCAAGCCCGGTCCGGCGCGCTACGCCCGTGACTGGCAATTGAAGTCGTCCCCGCTTGGCCGCACCATGGGCAGGCCCATCCGGGATCAGGTGGTCACCGAGCGCATCCATCAACCCACCACGCTCGGCGCGTTGGAACTGGTGAACGGAGAGACTCTCTCCTCGCTGCTGGTGCGCGGTGCGCAGCGTATGACCGGCACGCTCGCGCCCGCGCCGGGGAGCCTCTACGACAGCGGCGTGGTCACCTCCGGCAAGGCAAATTTCGAAGTGGATGTGACGGGGGCGTCCAGAATTTGGCTATTGCTCGAAAACGTGGACTCCTACGATCCGGCGCGTGTGAAGGCCGGATGGGGCAATCCCCGTTTTGCGGGCCCGGGCTCTAGCCTTGCTCTGGCCCCTTCCAGCAGCGAGCTTCACTTCAAAGGAGACCCGTCTCCAGTGCCAGCCGTTCTTGCCGGCGTGCCTTCTCTGCTGATCTACGACATCCCGCCGCGCGGATTCACACGGTTCGTTGGCGTTGCCGGCGCCGATCAATCTTCGCTCCAGAGCGACATCAACCCAAGGCTGCGCTTTTTCATATTTACCGATGAGCCGGACGCAAGCCGTTTGTACGCCGTGGAAGGCGAGCCCCCGGCGCCTCCGCCGCCGGCATCGAGCGACAGATCGGCAATGATCGCCCGGCTTTACCGTCATGCTCTCGGCCGGGGTCCCACGCCGGAAGAGCTTCGTCTGGCGCGCGGCTTTTATTGGGAGGATCTGCTGTGGGCCGTTTTTCTCTCGCCGGAGTTTCAGTACATACGATGAACACCATACGGACCATCAGCCGCAGACAGTTCCTGGGAAGCGCGGCCTTTGCCGCATCGGGCAGGGCCTTGGCGGCTCAAAAGATCGAACCGAAAGCCGACACGCTCATCCTGCTGTGGATGGCCGGCGGCATGGCGCAGACCGAAACCTTCGACCCCAAGACGTATACGCCGTTTGAATCCGGGCTGGACCCCAAGCGCGTGCTCAGCACCTTCCCGTCCATCGATACGGCGGTGGATCATATCAAAATCTCGCAAGGCCTCGAACGTGTAGCGCGCCTCATGGACCGCGCCACGCTCATACGCACCTATCAGGCCGCCGACCTCGGCCACATCCTGCACAGCCGTCATCAATATCACTGGCACACAGGCTACACGCCGCCGCAATCGGTGGCCGCCCCGCACCTGGGAGCGTGGATCTCCAAAGCGCTCGGCCCGCGCCATCCCGACGTTCCGGCTTTCATTGATGTCGGACAGAGCCTCGAGATCGGAGCCGAAAGCGATTCACTCAAGGCATTCCATACAGCCGGATTCCTGGGCTCCGAGTTCGGCCCCTTTTACGTGGTGGATCCCAATGACGCAGCCTCGGCCGCGCGCCCGCCCGCGCACATCTCCGGCGAACGGTTTCGAGACCGCTATGAGCGTTACCGCAAACTGATGACGGCCAGCCCTGTCATGCGCGAAGGAACCAGCCAGCAGCAGGACTCTCTACGCCAGTCCATCGAAAATGCGCACCGGTTATTAAGCTCTCCGGCCGCCAAGGCGCTCGATCTCTCGCTGGAGAAAAAAGAGGTGATTGAGCGCTATGGAGACTCGCGGTTCGGGCGCGGCTGCCTGCTGGCCCGCAGGCTCACTGAAGCTGGCGCCAGGTTCATTGAAATCACCAGCGAGTACATCCCGTTCCGCTTCTGGGACACGCACGAAAACGGACACACCCGCGCCCGCAACATGAAGCAGATGATCGACGCCCCGCTCTCGCAACTGGTGCTGGACCTGGAAGAGCGCGGCCTGCTGCACCGCACTCTCATCGTTCTGGCCAGCGAATTCGGCCGCGACATGATGCAGGAGGGCAAGCCCGATAAACCAGTGAAGGATCAAGTCACCTTGCTGGACCGCATCACGGAAATGAAGCACTACGGCATGCACCGCCACTTCACGGAAGCAGGCTCGGTACTGTTGATCGGCGGCGGCGTACGGAAAGGTTTCCTTTACGGGCAAACGGCGAGCGAGCGCCCTTGCAAGGTGGTGGACAAACCCGTACGCATTGAGGACCTGCACGCGACTATCTACCACCTGATGGGCATCGCCCCGGACTACGGGCAACTGATTGAACAGCGCCCGTTCCATGTCACCAAGGACGGCAAGGGCAAACCGATCACGGAGCTGTTTGCTTAACTATAAGCCCGCTAACTAACTAAGGACTCACGCAAGAATAATGATTCAGATGCAATCGTTACTTTGTCATTATGTGCCGTTCTGTTCTTGGCGGCCTTTGCGTCTTTGCGAGCCATTAAATTAGCCGTGCCGGAAAAGGTGTTTTGCTTCTCGCTAAGGCGCAAAGAACGCAAAGGCGGAATAGCCAACCTTAACACTTGTTTTTGCGCGGGGCCTAAGTGCCCGGGTTAGGAGTTCGCTCATTCATTCCGGAACCGATAGAGAAAGGAAGACTTGACGGTTTACGTTCCAAGGTAACCGGGGACGCTGGTTGCTTCACCCGGCACGTCAGAATCGGAAGACGTTCATCGGCGCTCTCGCTTCGTCTACTACTCGATGGTGATTTCCGGAGGGTCAGCCCTCTTTTTGCAGTTGTGTGCAAGATTATCGTAGATGTAATCCTTGATGGGGTTGCAAGCGCGCTCCGCGGTGAGCGGACCTGTCTCGGCAGTCCCGACGACTTTCAGAAGAAAGGGTTCGGATTTATCGCGGAAGACGTTTCCCGGCAGCAAAAGATAATACGTGTTGAGATCCGCCGCTTTCCACGAAACCGTGTCGTTAACTACCATTGTGACACTTTGTTTATCTGCTTGGCACTTATCGTTGATCGTGATCACATGATGATCCGGCATGAATTGCCCTCCTTATTGGGCCACTCCATACTACATGATCAGAGACTGGCATGCAAACCAAACCAAGGACGCCCTAAGGACGCCCCATGCGCCCCATGCCCCAGCGCCGCCTCCAGCCATTCAATGCCGCGCGCCGGTCCCCCAGCCTCTCGTAAACCCCTCCGGCCAAGGACAAAATACGCCTGTAGCAAATGGCTTTGCCGGAAGCCATTGCCGCTATGCCAGGAAACGGAGATCATCCGCGGGAAGCGGAGCCTCCGGAGCCTCAAATTAACCGATAGTGATTTCCGGAGGGTCAGTCTTTGGCCCGGTACCCCTGTTGCAGTTGTGTCCAATTATATCGAAGACGTAATCGACGATGTGATCAGGGGCTATTACGATGAGCCCCGTATCTGGTTGCCATCCGGTCCCGCTGATTTTCTGCCTGAAGAAATTTGGGTGACCTTGGAAGACGCCTCCTGGTAGGTGAAGATAAAAGGTATTGTCTGGCGCTTGCCACTGAAACATGTCACCAACCCTGCCTTTGACTTTTTGGGGACGTGTCCTGCACCTTCTGATGATCGTAATCTTCTGGTCCATGGATTGCCCTCCCTTATAGGGCCCCACCATACTACTTGATCAGCGACTGGAATGCTGGATCTTCGCGTAGCTTTCCTAAGTCCGGGTCACGCTGGATGGACTCCAAAGACGCCCCATGCGCCAGCGCCGCCTTCAGCCATTTCAATGCCGCGCGCCGGTCTCCCAGCTTCTCGTAAACCCCTCCGGCCAAGGACAGGACGCGCTGGTCGTCGGGAGCGAGTGTCAATGCGGTTTCAATCCGGCGCAACGCCTTGTCCCGCAAACCGAGATGGCCGTATTCGGAGGCGAGATAGGCATGGGTCACAGCATTGTTTGGGCTACCGGTCAGAGATCCTTCGGCGAGTGTGGCGGAGCGCTCCAGCACCGGCCGCGCTTTGGCGCCCAACCCGGCGGCCAGGTAGGCCTGGGCCAGACCGTGCCAGGTGCGCCAGTCGCGGTCGTTTAGTTTCAGCGCCTTTTCGTAAATTTCGGCGGCTTTGACATAGTTGCCTTCGCCGTAACTTACCACAGCCAGGTTGGAGTAGGCAGCGTAGCTGGGTGCGATCGCGATGGACCGCTCGTAGGCCCGGCGCGCCCCGGCGGCATCCCGTGTATTCCTTAATGCGACACCCAGGTTGAGCCAGGCGTTCGCATTATCGGGAGTCAGTTCCAGCACCCTACGAAACTGAGCCACAGCTTCGGGATGCCTTGCACGGCGGACATAGAACGTTCCAAGGGAGTTGTACCCTTCCCAATAGTCCGGCCGCAGCGCGATGGCTTTCTTAAGACTGGACTCCGCGGCCGCTGCGCGTCCCATCGACTCGAAGGCGTTGGCCAAATTCCTGTGCGCTTCCGCGTTGCGTGGATCCAACTCCAAAGCCCGTTGAAATTCCTGGGTTGCCAAGTCGTAGCGTCCCGCGTCCCCGTGGATTCCGCCGAGCGCCACGTGCACCGGGGCGAGCTGATCGTTTATTTCGGCGGCACGTTGACCATCGGCAAGCGCGCGTTCCAGCAACCGCGGATCGGGGCCGAGGCGGGATTTTAGCCGGCCGGCCTCGGCCAGCTTGGCGTAGCCCAGCGCGAAGCGGGGATCGGTTTTGACCGCATCATTGAAGAGCTGAATAGAGGTATCGAGATTCCCTGGTTTGTCATAACGCTGCAGGTAACCGAGCCCCTTGAGGTAGGATTCGAAGGCTGTCGGCGCCGCGCTCTCCCCGGTGGCCGTGCCGGGTGTTTCCGGTTTCACCTCCACCTTCAGGAGCCCGGCAAGACGGTTCACGGCTTTGTCTTGTAGGGCTGAGAAGTCGCCGAGCCGGTCTTCGATCACCGCCGAACCTAGCTGCTTGAGTGTTCGGGTGTCCACCAGGTTCAGGGTAAGGCGCACGCCGTTCGCATCGCGCTGCACGCTGCCGGTCACGACCAGGTTCGCGCCGAAGACGCGTTGCGCGGAAGCGGCGTCTTTGATGCCGCGTCGCCCAACTTCGCTCGCCGGGGCCACCCAGAGCGAGGCTTCCAGGCCCTCCAGGCCGCTCAGGCGGCTGGTCAGTGTCTCCCGCAGGCCGTCGCCAATTGCGGCGTTGGCGGGATCTCCACCAATGTTCTTGAAGGGAAGGACCACCAAATGCTTTTCCCGGGGAACGATTGAGTCACGCTCCCGCCACACCATGAGCGCCACACCCGCCGCCAACAGGATCGCCAGCGCAATCCACACTGCCATGAGGCGCCCGGGCGCGTGCTGGTGCGGCCGCCGGGTGGAACGTAATCCGGCGGCTTCCGGGCTGGCCGCCTCCAGAGCTTGCCTGCCGGCTTTCGCGGCACTGAGAGGCATGGTAAGCGTGGATTCATTGCTCGGTTCGGTCCGATCCAGATCGATGAGAAAATCCTTCGCGTGCTGGTAGCGCTGTTCCGGGTCCTTGGCCAGGCACCGGTAGACCACGGTCTGCAACTCGGGCCATGTCACCTCCAGCGGTGGCAGCGCAGCTTGTGTCACGGCCAGCAGAGTGGAGGGAAGGCTGTCGCGCTGGAAGGGCCGGCGCCCGGCGAGAGCTTCGTACAGCACGATCCCCAACGACCAGATGTCGCTGCGATGGTCCGCCGGACGCCCCAGCGCCTGCTCCGGCGACATATACGCCGCGGTGCCGACCAACGCGCCGGTGCGCGTAAGTGTTTCCGCGCCAGGAAACTTCGCCAGTCCGAAATCCAGGAGCTTCACGACGTCGTGGCGCGTGATCATGATGTTGCCGGGCTTGACGTCGCGATGCACGATCCCTTTCGAGTGCGCTTCCGTCAGCGCCAGCGCGGTCTGTCGGGCAAACTGGACGGCCTGCCAAGGGGCGAGATGACGCCGCTTGAGCAACTGGGCCAGCGTTTCCCCTTCGTAATAAGCCATGACGATGAAGATCCGGCCGTCCTCGGTCTCTTCGATGCCATGAATCACTCCGATGTTGGGATGGTCGAGCGCGGAGGCCGCCTGCGCCTCTTGCACGAAGCGCCTCCTTTCCGAAGACGCTCCCAAGTCCGAGAGCAGGAACTTGAGCGCAACCGTGCGCAGCAGTTTTGAATCGGTGGCTTTGTACACGACACCCATGCCCCCGGCGCCCAACCGCTCCAGGATCTGGTAGCTGGAAATGAACTGCCCGATCAGCGGGTCGTTTCCGGGAGTAGCCATGCTGGCGAACAAGTTTACTTCATCCCCAGCCAATGTGGCGCCGAAGGCAGGAAGCCCAAAAGGCTATGCCGCGCTAAGTATGGCCGGTGGAACGGCAGGATGCTGGACCTGGAGCAGCGCAGTTGATCGGCGTCGGAGTAAGGAAGGGGTTCCCTCTGCGGGTAAACGGTGAGCGAGCGCCCTTGCAAGGTGGTGGACTAGCCGGTGCGCATTAGGATCTGCACGCCACTATCTACCATCTGATGGGCATCGCCCCGGACTACGGACAACTGATTGAACAGCGCCCGTTCCACGTCACCAAAGACGGCAAGGGCAAACCGATCACGGAGCTGTTTGCATAGTTCAGCCATAACCCGGCGCTTCAACGCTACAATATCGACATGGTTGGTCTGCTTCTCTTTGTTGCCACTGCCGCCTCCGCCTCCGCTGTTGATTTCACGCGCGACATCGAGCCAATCCTGAAACGGAACTGCTACGGCTGCCACGGAGCAGCGCTGCAGCAGAACGGTCTACGGTTGGATCGGGCCGATGACGCGTTGCGCGGAAGCTACACCGGACCGGTGATTGTGCCCGGTCACGCCGCCTCCAGCAAGCTGATCGAAATGGTCTCCAGCGGCAAGATGCCAAAAACTCCGCGCAAGCTGACCGCCGATCAGATTGAGGTCCTGCGAAAGTGGATTGACGCGGGAGCGGCCATGCCTGCTTCGGCGATGGCGGTGAAGACCTCTTCCACGCATTGGTCGTTCCAGCCGATTGTCCGTCCGGTTCCGCCCGTGGTCCGGGCGCGCATACGAAATCCGATCGACGCATTTGTGCTTGCCGCCCTCGGCAAGAAGGGCGTTGCTGCTTCGCCAGAAGCTCCGCCGGCCACGCTACTGCGCCGTGTCTCGCTTGACCTAACCGGACTTCCACCCTCCCCGGCCGATTTAGCCCGGTACCTCGCCGACACGCGGCCCGACGCCTACGAGCGTGCCGTCGACATGCTGCTCCACTCGCCCCACTACGGCGAGAAATGGGCCCGGCACTGGCTGGATCAGGCGCGCTACGCCGACAGCGACGGCTATGAAAAGGATTCCGAACGGCCGTGGGCCTGGCGCTGGCGACACTGGGTGATCGAAGCGCTCAACGCCGATATGCCGTTTGACGAGTTCACCATCGAGCAGCTTGCCGGTGACCTGCTCCCCAACGCGGCACAGGAGAATCTCGCGGCCACCGGCTTCCTTCGAAACTCTCTCGCCAACCGCGAAGGCGGCGTCAACACCGAGCAGTTTCGCGTCGAACAGGTGATGGACCGCACCGCCACCACAAGCACTGTGTGGCTTGGGCTCACCGCCGGCTGCGCCCAATGTCACGACCATAAGTACGACCCGATCTCGCAGCGCCAATACTATGGCTTGTTCGCTTTCTTTAACGCGCTGGTCAATCTCGATCAGCCCGCTCCGCTTCCCGGCGAGCACGGGACTTGGATGCGCCAGTGGCCCGTGTACGAATCCGAGCGTGAGGCCTTGCTCATTCGCTACAACATGCATGCACTCGTGGAGGAGTGGGAAACCGCCATGCGCACCGTTGCCGTACAGGCCCCCGATAACTCACGCGCGCAGTTCGCCTGGAAAAACCTGGGCAACATCGCCACTGGCTTGCAGGACGTGGTGCTACTGGACAGGAACCGCCGTTCCCGCCACCTTCATGATCAGGTGCTCGTCTACTTTGTCGATCGGGGGGCATCCGATCTGTTTCTGAAAGATCGGCTGGGAGCGGCGAAGTTTGACGAGTTCAAGAAGGCGTTTCGCGAAACGCGAAAGAAAGCGCCTCCGGTAACCCTGGCGCAGACCGTACACGAAAACTGGATCCCGCGCCAGACACACATCCTGCTGCGCGGCGACTTCCGGAACCCGGGTGTTGCCGTGGAACCCCACACTCCGGCGGTCCTTCCACCCCTTCCGGCGGGAGCTCCTCCGACGCGGCTCACTCTGGCGCGCTGGCTCGTCTCCGGGAAACACCCGCTGACCGCCCGCGTGGCGGTGAATCGGGCATGGCAGGAATTCTTTGGCCGCGGCCTGGTCCGTACCTCGGAGGATTTTGGCAAGCAGGGCGAGCCACCGTCTCATCCGGAACTGCTCGACTGGCTGGCCGCCGAATTCATGCAGCCGAAATCCGCGCGGCCCTGGAGCATCAAGGCGCTCCACAGGCTGATCGTGACTTCGGCAACCTACCGCCAATCATCCAAATCACGCCCCGGCCTGGCTGGGCGCGATCCTGACAACACCTGGATCGCGCGGCAGTCTCGTATTCGACTCCCCGCCGAACTGATTCGCGATTCCGCCCTCGCGGCCAGCGGCCTCCTCAATCCCGCCGTCGGCGGTCCCAGCATCCGCCCGCCGCAGCCCAAGGGCGTAGCCGAACTCGCCTACGCCGGCAGCGTGAAGTGGAATGAAAGCACGGGTCCGGATCGCTACAAGCGCGGGCTCTATATCCACTTCCAGCGGACAACCCCATATCCGCAATTGACCAACTTCGACGCTCCGGATGCGGCCGTTGCCTGTTCCCGGCGCCAGCGTTCCTATACACCGCTTCAGGCTTTGAACCTGTTGAACGACGCCGTGTTTTTCGAGGCAGCGCAGGCGCTCGGCATTCGTCTGGTTCAGGAGGTTCCCTCCGGATTTCGAGAGCGCCTCATTCGCGGCTTCCGCCTCACGCTCAACCGTGATCCGGCGGAGAAGGAAGTGGAATCTCTGGCGCGCCATTTCGAACGGGAGCTGCTGGTGTTGCGCGACAATCCGCGCGAGGTGCAATCCCTCGCGCCAGACGTCTTGGACCGGGCCGGGCGCCTGGAAACCGCGGGCTGGGTGGTGATCAGCCGCGTTCTGCTCAACCTCGACGAGTTCTTGCACCGGGAGTAAACACGTATGAATTGGCCCCAATTCCAAGCCATCCATCACCGCCGCAAGTTCTTCGAGAAGTTCACCGGCGGCATCTGGACCGCCGCGCTTGCTCATTTGATGCAGTCGGATGGGCGCGCCGGCGAGGAAACGATGCTCCCGCGCAAGCCCCACTTTCCCGCCCGTGCCAAGAACGTGATTTTCATGTTCATGGAAGGCGGCCCCAGCCAGCTCGACTTGTTCGATCCGAAACCGCAGCTCCGAAAGTATGAAGGTAAACCGCTGCCGGATTCTCTCACCAAGGCCTATGGGTCCAAGCTCGCCTTTGCCCAGCCCAATTCAGCCGTCCTGGCAAGCCCGCGACAGTTCCGGAAGTGGGGACAGTGCGGAACGGAAATGTCGGACTGGATGCCATCCATCTCCGCTAACGCCGACGATATCTGCCTCATCCGCTCCATGCACACCGATGCCTTCAATCATCACCCCGGCCAGTTGCTGCTCTTCAGCGGATCCACGCAGTTCGGACGGCCGTCGCTGGGAGCATGGACCACATACGGGTTGGGCAGCGAATCCCAGAATTTACCCGCCTTTGCGGTGATGGTGTCCGGACGCGGCACCTCCGGCGGCGTCACCAACTGGACCAGCGGCTTTATGCCGTCGCCTTATCAGGGGACCGTTTTCCGGAGTTCCGGGGATCCCATCCTTTACCTGTCCAATCCCGGCGAACTCTCACAGAAAACGCAGCGGGTTACTCTCGACGCACTGCGCGAGATGAACGAGCAGCACATGGTTTCCTCCGGCGATCTCGCCATCGCCTCGCGCATCGCCTCCTATGAACTCGCCTTCCGCATGCAATCCCACGCGCCCGATCTGCTCGATTTTTCCAAGGAATCGCCCGCCACACTCGATGCCTACGGGTTGAACCAGGAGATCACGCGGCCTTACGGCACCAATTGCCTGCTGGCGCGGCGCATGGTCGAGCGCGGCGTGCGCTTTGTGCTGCTTGCCGACGCCAGTTGGGACGACCATAGCGAGTTGAACACCAAGCTTAAGAAGAACTGCGACCGCACCCAGCAACCCATCGGCACAATGATCGCCGACCTCAAACAGCGGGGTCTACTCGATTCCACGCTCCTGGTCTGGTGCGGCGAATTCGGCCGCACCCCGATGGTGGAGCACCGCGGCGAGAATACTCCGGCCCCGGATAAGGTGGGCCGTGACCATCACCCGTTTGCTTATAGCCTGTGGCTGGCCGGCGGCGGCATCCAGGGCGGCCGAGTGGTGGGCGCCACCGATGACTTCTGCTTCTATCCCACCGAGGATCCGATTCACATTCACGACTTGCAGGCGACCATTCTCCACTGCCTCGGCTTCGATCACACCCGGCTCACCTTTCGCCACCTCGGTCGCGAGTTTCGCCTTACCGACGTCGGCGGTGCGGTGGTGAAGAAATTGCTGGCCTAGGGACCAGCCCGCCAAACGACCTATTACGGTTTGTAGGCGATGCAGTCGATTTCGACTTTCATCTGTTTCACGGCGAACTGCGCCTCCACCGTTGTGCGCGCCGGCTTGTGCTCGCCAAAAAACTCCGCGTACACCTCGTTCATGGCGGCAAAATCGGCGCCGTTGGACAGGAACACGCTGCATTTGACCACGTCGGCCACCGATGCGCCGCACCCTTCCAAAATACGGCGAATGTTGCCCAGCACGATGCGCGTCTCGTGCTGGATATCGCCGAAGGAGAACTGATTGGTGGCAGGGTCCACCGGACCCTGTCCGGCCACGAAAATGAAACCTCCGGCGCGCACGGCGGGCGAATAGGGACCGCGCGGAGCCGGAATACCGGCAGGCGTGATGCGCTCAATCATTACGGTTTCCTCTTTCTTGGTTTGCGCGACGGGGCGTTGGTGTTACCGTTGGGCTCGCGCTTGGGGGCGCGCTTGCGGACTCCCCCGCGCGAGGCCGGCGGAACCGGCTTCGGGTCGGGTTCGAGGAAACTGGGCTGCCCGGCCACATGCGGCTGCCGTTCATCGTAGGGATGGACGGGTTCGTCGTGTTCCTCAACTTTTTCAGGAGCAGGAGGATAGAACTCAGCGCCGAGGCTGACCATCAGGCCGCGCTCTTCATTCGGCTCGATGCGGACCACGGTGCGATCCTGGGCAAAGTTGAGCAGTTCCGCGAACTGCTGGAAGCCATAGGCTTTCCAATCCAGATGCGGAGCCTCTTCGCTCACCCATACCTGCAGCTCATCGGCGGTTGCGCCTTCTTCCATATCCAGACGGTGCGTTTCCAGCACGTCACGCAGCGGCGGCAGGGCGTCTTCCGGACGGAGTTGCGGCTTGTCCGGCATCGACGAGGCCTTCCGCTCGATCAAGTAACGACCGCCGGAACCGGTGACGTTCACATACTCGGACTTCTTCAGCATCTCGACAAAAGCGGAGAAGCTGTGCGCGCCATACGCCTTCTCGCTGAAGGCCGGCATCAACTGGAGCATCGTGGATTTCAACAGGCCGAGCTGCGGCTGCACGCCGCGGCGCTCGAGGACTTCCAGGGCGCGCTCCACGAGCGGGACGCATTGGGACAGGTCCAGCGGAGCCGGCCTCGGACGCGTCTTGTCCTGCGGCCCCTGCAGCGGCGCTTGCGAACGATCCTGCGACCGCCCATCCGGCTTGCTATCTCTGCGCACCTGCGGCGGTGGCGGAGAGGCGGCGATGGGAGCGCGCGCGGCCACCGGCTGATCGTCCAGCAGCGATTCATAGCTGATGAACTCGTGACAGTTCTGCTGGAGGATGGTGGAGGTGAACGCCTTGCCACCCACAATGAACACGGTCTTGCCGTACTCCTTCAACTTGTTCACCAGCGGAATAAAATCACTGTCGCCGCTGACGATGGCGAAGGCGTTGACGTGATTATGGGTAAAGGCCATCTCCAGCGCGTCCAGCGCGAGGTTAATATCCGCGCCATTCTTGTCTCCGCGCGGGGACGGGATGCGCTGGACCATCTGTACGGCGTTTTCGGCCATCTGCCGCGTAGCGCCTTCCTGGCGGCTCCAGTTGGCGTACGCGAATTTCGCGACGATGACGCCGCGCTCTTTCAAAGCGTCGAAAACCACGGCCACGCGAAAATCGCGGCGGAGCGTGGATTTGACGCCGATCTCAATGTTGTCGAAATCGACAAACACGGCAATATTCAACTTTTCTTGCATTACACTTCTTCTCTAACTTTTCTAATTTTGTAGCCCGCAAAGGGCCGGCCCGGCCTTCGATACACACAAGCAACAGCCGCAGCCACCGCGCCGGGCCGAACGCCGTTTTGCGGGCTGTTACTCATTAAAGGAGCAATCCCAGATTCAGGCGGCTTGGCCGCAAGCGCTTTGGATAAACCCCACAATCTCTTCAAGAGATGCCCCTGGCTGGAATACAGCAGCCACTCCCTTCTTCTTCAACCGCTCGGCATCGTCGTCAGGAATAATACCACCAACAACGACCATGACCTCGGTCATGTTATTCTGACCCAGCAATTCCAAAACACGCGGCACAATGGCATTGTGCGCGCCGGATAGGATGGATAGCCCGATGACTTGCACATCCTCCTGGAGGGCGGCTTGGACGATCATCTCCGGACTCTGGCGAAGGCCTGTATAGATGACCTCCATCCCAGCGTCTCGCAGGGCGCGGGCAATTACCTTGGCGCCTCGATCGTGTCCGTCCAACCCCGGCTTGGCCACCAGCACCCGGATCCGTTTATTCACGGCTCGCGGGCTCCTGGCGGACTTGTCGGAGGCAGTTCACTCGTATACCTACCATTATAGACCGGAAACAGGAATGCCTGGGAATGTCAAGTAGTGTCAAGTCCTGCAAAGGATGCTTTTGGCAGAAGAAGCGCTGTTCCGCTCAAAGTTGAGGCTAGAAGACCATCACCCGGTCATCAGAAACACCGAGACGGCGGTCACTTCCGTCTTCGCCAACGAATTTGCCAAATAGAGACCATTGTAACTGCGCTCCGTCCCGTACGGAGGATCGAGTAGGAATCGCGGGCTGCGGTTTGCGTGGCTGAGTGTACCTGAGTTCTCATCCGCACTCCGGCGGAAGGCGGATTTCAGTTAGCAGAGACTCCGCGAGAAAGAAGGCATCAACCGAATACAGGCGGTGGTCCTGATCATAGAAATGTTCTCCAAGGTCTACCAGTGAGAACCGGCGGATCCGAAGGAACTCGACGATCTCGCAAATCAATGGAGTTTTCGGTCCGTAGCCGCGCTGAAACCACGTCTCCAGCAAGAGAACCTCGGCGGATTGCAAGGCCTCCTCCGCTCCAGCCATGATGAGCGCCTCGGCGCCCTGGCAGTCGATCTTGACCACCTGAGGGGGCGGCAGGTGCCATTGGCGAGCGTAATCGTCAAGCCGATGGACGGGCACGGGGGTAGCCCGCAGCACTTCGGCGACTTCACCGCGGTCGTTCAGAGAGCTGCCGTATTTGTCGCGTGCGACGAACATCGGCGCCGTGCCGTTGGCGTCTCCCAGGGCGACGGCATGCAATGCCAGGTTGGGAAGGCGCTTCATTCGGCTCTGCAGGTCGTTCTTATACAGTTCCGCGAGAGGCTCAAAGAGGTGGAATTTCGCGTCTGGAAAGACAGTGGACGCTACCTCCGACCAGATACCGGTCGAAGCCCCCACGTCGTAAATCACCCGCGGTTCATAACCGGTCGCCTTAAGACGAGCAAGAAAATGGCGGTCATCAGAAAATAAGTCCATGTCGGTGACACTCTCCGAATTCTCAATTGTAGCCATGTTTAGATACTTCCGCGCCGCCCCTGCTGAATTCTCCAGGTTGCCGTCTCGACCTCTCGACCCAACCGCGATCAAGCCTTCCGTTGTCTTTCGCCCACGCGTAAACCTTTTGCATGCTGGCGAATGCGCCTTTTAATTCGATCCCGATCTTTATTGTGAATCGGTCGCGGATGCGGCCACCACCGAGGCGGTGTTCCCTGGACCGGGCATTGGCTATTCTTGCAAGACCTCGCCCGAGCCGGGGTGGCCAAGCATCCTTTGATTGAGTACCGTAATGGCACGATGGTTATCACATCGCCAAGATTGTGTCCAGCTCAACCGGAGTGCGCGTTGGTTGAAGACCTGTTCACTCCCCTGCAAACCGCCCAGCCAAACCGCCGGATTTTTGAACAGTTGAGGAAAATAAGACAGGCTGTCACCTACCCAGCCGCGTTCGCCACCCGCGTACCGGGTCTCCGGCTTGACTCCAAGGTGTTGATAGATCCATCTAATAGAGTCGTTGTTGACAAAGGTATTCCGCGTGGTTGAGACTACTTTCAGTGCCTCCTTTCGCGCAATTCTTTCGACATCCCACCGCAATCGTGGAGACCGATGCGGTCGGCGAGGGTACACGAATCTGGGCCTTCGCCCATATCCTGCCAGGCGCACGCGTGGGCGCCGACTGCAACATCTGCGACCATACTTTTATTGAGAACGATGTCGTGATCGGCGACCGCGTGACGATCAAGTCGGGCGTGCAGTTGTGGGATGGAGTGACGCTGGAGGACGACGTTTTCGTCGGTCCGAACGCGACGTTCACGAACGATCCGTTTCCCCGCAGCCGGCAATACCAGAAGACGCTTCCCAGAACGCTGGTGCGATGCCATGCATCGATCGGGGCGAACGCCACGATACTGCCCGGGCTGACGATCGATGAGCGAGCGATGGTGGGCGCGGGCGCGGTGGTCACCAAGTGCGTCCCGCCGGACACAATCGTGACGGGGAACCCGGCGCAAATCGTGGGCTATGTTGGAACGGGGGGGAAGGCGGTCGACGTCACTACTCCGCTGGCCGAGGAAACCGAGGCGGGCAGCCGTCCGTCCCGGGTGGCTGGGGTGTCGATTCACCGCCTGCCGCTGGTACCGGACCTTCGCGGATCGCTGACGTTCGGGGAGGCGCGCCGGCACGTGCCGTTTGAGATCAAACGATACTTTCTGGTTTTCGACGTTCCCGGCATGCACATTCGAGGGGAACACGCCCACCGCGGTCTGCAGCAGTTTTTGATCTGCGTGCACGGCACCTGCCACGCGGTGGTGGACGACGGCACGACCCGGGAAGAGTACGTGCTGAATCACCCTAGTGTAGGATTGTATGTGCCGCCGATGTGCTGGTGCGTTCAATACAAGTATTCTCCGAACGCGGTCCTGCTCGTGCTGGCCTCCAGTCACTACGACGATTCGGACTATATCCGGGACTATTCGGAGTTTCTGAAGCTTGTCAACCCCCATCATTCTCTTTAACGATTTCCGGCGGCAGTGGGAAGCCACTCGCGGGGCGATGACGGCCGCCTCCGAGCCGGCCGGCGAAAGCGGCTGGTACATTCTCAGGCGCGAGGTGCGGGAATTCGAAGCTAGCAGGCTCGCTATTGGAGCCTCTCCCACGCGGTCGGCGTTGCGAGCGGACTCGACACGATCGAGATTTCGCTCCGGATCGCCGGCTGCCGCCCGGGGGATCGGGTGCTGACGACGTCGATCGCGGCGTTCGCGGCGGTGCTGGCCATCGTGCGGATCGGCGCCGTGCCGGTCTTTGCCGACGTGGACGGTTTCGATCTTGCGGACCTGGAAGCGTGCGACGGCATCCTGCGCGACAGCCACAGCCTGGATCTGCGCTGGCGGGGGGAGGCGACAGTGTCAGTGGGGGAGTTCGCGGCCACAAGCTTTTACCCGACGAAGAATCTCGGCTCGCTGGGGGATGGTGGGGCTATCCTGACGAATGCCGGCGAACTGGCCGACAGCGCTTTTGAGGAACACGCG
>JAENWC010000268.1 GCA_016650235.1 Terriglobia bacterium | reverse complement strand
TTGCTCAAGAACCCCTATCCGCAAGGCTTTCAGCCGCCGCCGGGCGCATCGCAGGGTTTGCTGACTCAGGCGGGCGCGGGCCTGCAATCGGTCTTGCAGGACACACTCACGCCTTGGGCCATGCAGTGGAATTTCAACGTCCAGCGGGAGCTGCCCGGGCAAATGCTGCTCGAGGTGGCCTATGTCGGAACCCGCGGCTTGCAGTTGTCGCGAGCCGGGGAAGGCGGGCTCAGTCTGAATCAACTGCCGGCGTCGGCCATGTCGCTCGGATCGAGCCTCAATCAACTGGTGCCCAATCCATTTTTCGGAATCGTGAACAACGGCGTGCATGTGGCGCCGACCATCTCCCGGGGTCAGTTGCTGCGGCCTTATCCGCAGTTCACCGACATCGTTCCCCTGTATTCCAGCGGGTCCAGTTCCAGCTATCACTCGATGCAGGTTACCATGAGCAAGAGGATGAGCCGGGGGTTGCAGCTCGAGGGATCCTACACCTGGGCCAAGAACCTCGACTACGGTTTGAACCACCAGGACAGCTACAACATTCGCGATAGCAAGTCGGTGGCCGACATTGATCTGGCGCATCGTTTCGTCATGAGCTACATCTATGAATTGCCGTTCGGACGCGGGCGGCGTTTCGGTTCCCAGTCGGGCAAAGCGGTGAATTGGATCCTCGGCGGCTGGCAGTTCAACGGGATCACGACGTTCATGACCGGGACGCCGCTCAATATCTCGGCGAACAATACGGCGGGTCTGTTCAACCCGCTTACGCGCGCCAACAATAACGGAACCAGCGGCCGCAAGACCGGACCGGTGCATGATCGCCTCGATGCCTACTTTGACAAGAGCGTGTTCAGCCAGCCGGCTCCATTCACCTTCGGCAGCGTTTCTCCGCGCACCGCGGATCTGCGCAATGATGGTCTGCGCAATTTCGATCTTTCCTTTTTTAAGGAGTTTGCGCCGATGGAACGGCTGCGCGTGCAGTTCCGCGCCGAGTTCCTGAACGCGTTCAACACACCGCGTTTTGGAAGCCCGAATACTTCGGTAGTTTCCAACGCAATCGGCGTGATCACCAGCCAGGCCAACTCGCCGCGCCAGACGCAGTTCGGCTTGAAGCTGCTGTGGTGAGCTAAGGCTGATGAAAGCGTCCCGGTAGGGAGCGGTGTTTGTCATCATGAACAAGTGCGCCGGGCGCTCTTGCCCAACATGCGCACACACCGCCGGGCGAGAAGCCGGCTGCGCTGCTCAAGGGCATGGGCCGGTACCGGTTGAATCCATAGAGCAGGTTCAGTCCTTAGTCTATGGCGAACCGCCGCCGTGGTTGTTTCCGTTGCGGGAATCGTTGGGCGGAGCGCTCTTGCGGTCCGGTCAAGCCGCTGCGGCGGAAGTCGTTTTTCGCGAGGGATTGAAGAGGAAACCCCGTAACGGGAAGCGCGCCGGCGTGAAGCTGCGCCTGGAGGATCTCTAATCAGCATGACCGCTTCCTGACGGCCGCGCTCGACTTCTGTCAGCGCCACAACCATCGGCCAGCCTACTGTTGCAGGAAGCTGTCGAGGAATCCGCGCATTTGGAGATAGGCCGGCCCCAGCGTAACCAGCAATACGCTCGGAAAGATAAGGAAGAAAACCGGGAACACCAGCTTGACCCCCAGTTTGCGGGCCGTTTCCTGCGCTTGGCTGCGCATGCGGGCGCGGAGGTACTTCGCGTGTGTGCGCAGGGCCGGACCAAGGCTGGTGCCAAATCTCTCCCCGTCGATGAGAAGGGAGGCTAGTTTTCGGAGCTCATCGTCACCGCTACGCTCGCCCAATCGCCTCAGGGCTTCCGCGCGGGAAGTCCCTGCGCTCATCTCCAGGTGACAGAAGACAAATTCGGCGCAAATATCAGGGTAGAGTGAGCGCAGACTGTTGGAGGTATCGCGCATGGCGTGATCCAAAGATTGGCCGGCCTCAATCGCCAGGACCAGCAGATCCAGGGAGGCCGGGACAGCTCTGCGGATGCGGCGGGCGCGGGCTCTGACCTGGATTTCCAGCACCCTGGAGGGGAGCATGAATCCGATGCCTGCGCCGCAGATGGCCGCGAGCAGTCCGCCAATCCAGCCGAGCGTTGCGCCGGCCAAGAGAGAGAGGCAGACCTGTATCCCATGGAAGACAAGATAGGAGGACGGCGCACGATAGCCGGCTTGGAATAGTTGTTTGCGAACAGACTCCTCGCCTCTGCCGGGACGAGCCACGAGGCGGCCGGCAGGGATGAGAATACTCTGGATGGACTGTAGCAAGGGATCCGCCGTTACGTGCGCGGATATTACATTGGAGTGCCCGGCGGCCTCCACCAGTCTGGTGCGTAGGAACAGGTAACCGGCCAGGGTCACCGAACCCATCACCAGGGCAAAATAGCCTGCCAGCATCAGAATCATATCTTGATATCCACCAGCTTCCGAATGACAAAGTGGGCCAAAACCAGACAGCCTATGGCCGCGAAGATCATGCTCTTGCCGCTTGGATGTGTCCACAACACAACCAGATACGAGGGGTTGACGTAGGCCATCATGATGACAATGACTACCGGCAGCGCCGTGAGAATCAGGCCGGTCATTTTTCCGTGGGCGGCAATGGCGCGGATCTCGCCCCGTAGCGCGGTGGACTCGCGCATGTTCTCGGCCAGCTTGGCCAGGACTTCGTGTAGACGTCCGCCCGTCCGGCCCTGCAACTGAATGGCGGCGGTGAACATGCTGACTTCCTGTATCGGGATACGAATCGCAAGGTTGGCGAGCGCCTGATCCCAACTGAGACCGAGATTGCGCTCGTCCAGAGCCTTGCGCATTTCCGATGAGAGCGGCGGCTGGGTTTCGCGAGAGAGAAGTTCCAAACCGCCAGCCAAAGTATTTCCGGCCCGCAACGCGCGAGCCAGAGTGTCCAGCGCATCGGGGAACTGCTCTTCAAACCGCAGCAGATTCTTCTGGCGCCGGCGCAGAACCATGAAGTATGGCGCCGCGGCAGCGGCCAGGGCGGCCGCCACTGACACAAGCCCTGGAATCCATGACATCTGGTGGAGAATGGCGAACGTCGCTGCTCCCGCCAGAAGCATGGCGAGGGTGAGCCGGCCCACTGACCACTTCAGACCAGCCTCGGCAATATGAGACTGCATCATCTCAACCCCGTTGATTTTGGTGAGGAAACGGTCCCAGAAGGAGAAGGAGCTCAGAGAATCCTCTTTCAACAACAGCGACCCGTCAATCGGCGCCAACCAGTCCAGGACTGGTTCCGCGTCAGGCTCGGCCGGAGCGGCGGTTTCCTTGGCGCCCTGTTTCCGGTTGAGGTACCGCTGGCCGAGAATCAGCGCCAGCGTGGCGGCCAGAAAGGCGACCAGAAAGATCGACCATGAGCCCATCAATGTTATGGGAGTGCCGGTCATGGATTACTGGCTGGCGGCGGACTTGCCGCTCATCACCGAGGTCATACCGATCGAGGAGCGGCCCAACTTCACCCCATCCTTAGGATTGCGCAGCAGCAGCCGGATACGCGCCGCCGAATCAGCCAGTCCGAGGATGTCGGCTTCCTGCGGATTGGCCAGCAAAGTTACCACCGGGGGCGGAGCCTTACCGGTTCCGGAATCGGGGTGCGCGGGCACGCCGAGTACCTCTATGTTCTCCAGCACAGTCCTGAGTTGGAGTTCGCTGTCCTTGTCGAGGGAATGAACCGCCTGTATGTCCACATGGTCTCCTCGCTGGAGCAGGGCCAGCACGCCGCTGGAGCCCACCACCTGAACAGAGATGGCACGCATGCCCGGCGGGATGCCGAGCGCGGGTCCTGCTTTCTCGGCAGCGCCAGGGATACTGGCGGGATCCACAGCGGCCGGCGCGCGCGAGACCACCAAACCGTAAAAGAGGCCGGTCGCCGCTACCGCGATGACAAAGGCAATCAAAAGCAACGGAATAATGTTCTTTTTCATATACTTAGAACGATCCCTGGCCCGTTCAGGACGCTGTATTCTTCAGTGAGCACACTGCACTAATCTCATCGGAGGTATCAGGGAATCACTTTAGGTTGTAGGGTGGAAAATCCGCTGTAAGCCATAAGGCGTGTGTAGGTGGAATAGAGGCCTGTGACTCATACCCCGCGCCGGTTGCCGTAGAGCAGCACGTGCAGCCGCGTCGAGAAGCGGTATCCTTCGCGTTTGCACGCCTTACTGATCCAGCACGAGCGGTACCCAAGAATGAGGCTTTCGGTTCCCTCCGGCATCAACACCACGCGGTCCGCCGGAGCGCCCGCCTCCTCCCTCATTCGGCGCACCTCCACCAGATCCGATTCCTGGGACACCACAAACTTCAACTGGTAGGCGCTTACCGCCATCAACTGCCGCACTACCTCCGGATTCCAGCGCAGTTTCTCATGCCGCCCGGCCCAATACGCATCCTCGAGTGGCGTGGAATTTGCCAGCTTCGGACTGATGCTCATCAGGTCGCACTCCACTGGGGCAAACACGGTACCTGCCGTTTCAATGGTGATGTGCTGCCCGGCCTGGCCCAGACGCCGCGTCAGTTCCACAATGCCGGTGGCAATCATTGGCTCGCCTCCGGTGACCACCGTATAGCCGGTGGAATGTCCGGCGACGTAGGCCAGGATTTCCTCAATCTCCATCTCCGCGCCTTCCGGTTTCCAGGACGTGTAGGGGGTATCGCACCACACGCATCGAAGATTGCAGCCGGAGGTCCGTATGAACACCGATGGCACTCCGGTCAGCATCCCTTCTCCCTGTATCGAATAGAACAGCTCGGCGATCTTCATTGTTTATAGACTAGCGGGTCGCGCAGGCCAGCCTCTGCAAAGCCCCTGCGGCGCAGTAGACACGAGTCGCATTCCCCGCACGGGCCATCGCCCGGAGTGGGATCGTAACAGGAGTGAGTCATCGAGTAATCGACGCCGAGCCCCACGCCTAACTGAATAATTCCCGCCTTGGTCAGTTCGATCAGCGGAGTATGTATGCGCAGCCCGGCGCGGCCCTCCACGCCCGCCTTGGTGGCAAGACGCGCCATGGTCTGGAATGCCTGTATGTACTCCGGGCGGCAATCGGGATAACCGGAATAGTCAATCGCGTTGACTCCGATGAAGATGTCGGCCGCCCCCAGTACTTCAGCCCACGCCAGCGCATACGAGAGAAAGATGGTGTTGCGCGCGGGCACATAAGTGATGGGAATGCCGGTATCCATCTCCTCGACGGACTTGTGCTTGGGCACGGCAATATCGGCGGTTAGCGCGGACCCTCCAAACTGACGCAGGTCGATGCGCACAGTAACCTGCCCGGCCGCGCCAAGATGCGATGCCACGCGCGAGGCCGCCTGCAACTCCGCCCGATGTCTTTGCCCATAGTCAAACGAAAGCGCGTAGCAGGCAAAGCCGTCACGCCGCGCCACTGCCAGCACAGTGGATGAATCCAGTCCGCCGCTCAACAGGCAGACGGCGCGCGCTGGAATCAGATCAGGCATGCGCCGTACGGGGAAGCTTCCAGGCGAGCACAAACCCGATCAAGGGGAATAGCGTGAGCGCGGCCAGCGAGGCGTGCATGCCGAAATGGTCCGCGGACCAGCCCGTGAGTGGGATGAAGATCAGTCCGGACAAGCCCCACGCAAAGCCCATCATGAGGGCTGAAACAGTTCCAGTCTGTCCGGGAGCCAGATCCTGCGCCATCACAACATTCACCGGAATGGTGAACAACAGCACCAGTCCGCCCGCCATCAGGCCCAGGATCGAAGTCATGCCGGCGCCTAGAAAAAACAGCGCCAGGAACGGCAGGCATCCAAGGAAAGAGATCATGATCACCCTCCGGCCGCCGAGTTTATCGGAAAGATACCCGCCGGCAAAACCGCCCAATGCGCCGAAGGTGAGATAAGCCGAAAGAACGTAATTGGCATTGGCGACGGAGAGTCCGCGTTCCAGATGGAGATACAGTGGAAGAAACTGGGCAAAGGTAACTTGGACTGCCGAACGCAGGAAGACGCAGAAATAGAGTAACGTGAGGGGCTTCCAGGCCGAGCGCAGCCCCATAAGATCATACGATTTCCGGCGTGCAGTCTCCGGACCTTCCGTAAGTGCGGCCCATAACAGAGCCGTAGACAACAATCCCGGGATGCAGGCCCATAGCAGATTTTCCAATCCGAGCCAGGCTGGCAGAAAGGAAAAAAACGTGGGTCCAAACGCCATCCCGAGCGTGCCGGTGCTGATGAAGATAGCCATCCACCGCCCCCGCGACTCGAGCACTCCGTGCGTAACGCGCGCCGAAGCCTGCGGATGGAACGAAGCCACCCCGGCGCCCCCCAACAACACCAGCAGCATCAGCCATCCATACCCGGGCGCAAGGCCCAACAGGGAGATGAAAACACCCGCCACCGCGGGCGCCAGC
>JAENWC010000267.1 GCA_016650235.1 Terriglobia bacterium | reverse complement strand
GCCGTACCTGCGGCCAGCCCAGGATCGCAGGGCGCCGCGGAATCCAAAATCGCATCGCCGCCACGATGCTACTCGCGGTGGAGGCCGCCGCCAACCGCACAGGCAGACAGAAGGCGCACGCCGAGGGCAAAGCTAAATCCACAGGGACAAGTATAGTCCGGAAGATAGAGGACTTTCGCTGGCCCATTAGCCGAACCTCCCGGTCACATATCCCTCTGTTCGCGGGTTCCTCGGCTTGGTAAAAATTGTCGGCGTATCGGCGAACTCGACCAGTTCGCCCAGCCACATGAAACCACAATAGTCCGATGCTCGTGAAGCTTGCTGCATATTGTGCGTCACGATGATGATCGTGTAATCCTGCTTCAACTCCTGCATCAACACCTCGATCCGTGAGGTCGCAAATGGATCAAGGGCGGAGCAGGGCTCGTCCATGAGGAGAACCTCCGGCTCTACCGCCAGCAGCCGTGAGATACACAGGCGCTGCTGCTGCTCGGCGCTCAGGGACAGAGCGTTTTGACCGAGCCGGTCCTTCAAGTCGTCCCACAGGTCTGTGGCGCGCAGGGATTTCTCCACGAGGTCCGCCAGGCGGGAATTTTCTTCACCGTGAACGCGTGGGCCATAGACGACGTTTTCAAAGACGGAAAGGGGGAATGGATTCGGACGCTGGAAGACCATGCCCACTCGCTTCCGAAGCTGGGTCAGCTCCACGCCCCGGCCAAGAATGTCACCGCCGTCGAGCCGGATCTCTCCTTTCACGCGGAATCCCCGAATGCCATCGCTCATGCGGTTGAAACATCTGAGCAGGGTCGATTTTCCACAGCCGGAGGGGCCTACGATCGAGGTGATCGCGCGGGAAGGAATGTCGAGATTGATGTTCTTGAGGGCGTGGAAGCTCCCGTAATAGGCGTCCAGATTCCGGACCCGAATTTTCACTTCCGCGGCGGTTTTTTGGCTATCCAAAGCGTCCGCTGACGTACTCATAGGTCTCCTTCTCTTTCGGATTGACGAAGATCTGTTGGGTTAGGCCGAACTCAACCACTCGTCCCTGAAGGAAAAAGGCAGTCCGGTCCGCGACACGCGATGCCTGCATGACATTATTCGTCACCAGGATGATGGTCAACTCGCGCTTCAACTCCACCAGCGCCTCTTCGATCTTCGCAGTGGAAATCGGGTCAAGCCCGGAGCATGGTTCGTCCAGGAGAAGAACATCTGGTTCCAGCATCAGGGTCCGTGCCAGGCAGAGCCGCTGCTGCTGGCCTCCGGAAAGGGCAAAGGCGGACTGGTGCAAACGATCCTTGACCTCGTCCCACAGGTAGGCCGCCCGCAGGGTTTTTTCGACGAGCGCGCCGGCATCCGCCTTCCTATTGTTCAGCCGGGAACCGAGCCTGAGATTCTCAAGGATCGTTCCCGGAAGTGGCACGGGTACGGCGAACACCATGCCCAATTTGCGGCGGAGAGCGGCCAGGTCCACGTCTTGCCGGTAGATGTCCACACCCCAGAACCCAATGCTTCCCTCGACTCGAAAATCCGGGACCAGGTCATTCAGACGATTCAGGCTTCTCAGAAATGTTGTCTTGCCGCAGCCCGCCGGTCCGATGATGCCCAGGATTTCGTGGTCCAGGACTTCGAGGGTGATGTCGCTCAGCGCGGAATAATGCCCGTACCAAGCCGAGAAGTTCCGAACCTCGAGAATCGTACTCAAGCCGTTCTCAGCCTTCTCCGGATACGCGACCGGATGAGAACCGCAAGGAAGTTGAGCGCAAAGGTCAGTACCAGAAGCACAAAAACGGTAGCGTACAGAATCGGCTTGGTGGCCTCGACATCAGGAGATTGGGTGGTCATCACGTAGATATGGTACCCGAGCTCCATGAACTGATCGTTCAATTTTTTCGGTAGATAGGGCAAGTAGTACGCAGCCCCTGTAAACATGATGGGGGCTACTTCTCCGGCGCCTCGAGACACGGCGAGGATAGTCCCCGTCAGGATGCCGGCCACTGACTGTGGAAGGACTACGTGCCTGACCACCTGCCAGCGGGTTGCACCAGCTGCATAGGCGACTTCCCGGTAGCTCAAGGGCACGGCCCGTAGGGCCTCCTCGGTCGCCACCACAACGGTCGGCAGCGTCAGAACGGCCAGGGTGAGCGCTGCCCAGAGGATGCCCGGCTGGCCGAAGGCGAGGGCACCGCCGAAAAAAGCATGATCCATCCCGGCACCCACGAACTTGATGAAGAAGCCGAGGCCAAAGAGGCCGAAAACAATCGCCGGCACCCCGGCAAGGTTAGCCAACGCCAATCGGACCACGTGAACCAGCTTCGAGCCCTGCCGCGCGTACTCGTGGAGGTAGATGGCGGCGGCCACACCCAGCGGGATCACCGCCAGCGTCATCAAGAGCACCAGAACCACGGTGCCGAAAATCGCCGGGAAGATGCCTCCTTCCGTCATGCCGGCCCGGGGCTTGCCGCTTATGAACTCCCATGACAATATGGACCATCCGTTGATCGCAATATTTCCCAGGATAATGGCCAGCATCGCTACGATGACCAGGCACGCCAGACCGGTCAAAGTGGTGAAGGCGAGTCCGACAAACTTGATCCAGCGTCTCATGCCTTCAACTTGCCTTCCAGCCGGGCTCGCAGGCGGTCTACGTACCAGTGGCCTGCCAGGTTCAGGAAGAAAGTGATGACGAACAGGAAGGCGCCGATGAAGAACAGGACGTGATAATGCGGGCTTCCATAGACCACTTCTCCCAACTCGGCAGCGATGGTAGCCGAGAAGCTCCGAAACGATTCTCTGGGGTCAAACGACATCATCGCCGCGTTGCCGCTGGCCAGGAGCACGATCATAGTTTCGCCGAAGGCCCGGCCGAAACCAAGCACGCAGGCCGCGAAGACGCCCGGCATGGCCGCCGGCAGCACCACCCGCCAGGCGGTCTGCCACTGGTTGGCTCCGAGCGCCGTTGATGCATCCCGAAAGGCCTGGGGCACCGCGGAGAGCGCGTCCTCGGCTACGGTGTACACAATCGGGATCACGGCAAGCGAGAGTCCGATGCCGGCGGTGATGGCGTTCAGCCGGAAGACGAATCCGAACGCGTCCTGAAGCCATGTAGCCACCACCATAAGCGCAAAGAACCCAATCACAACCGACGGTATCCCGGCCAAAAGTTCCACCACCGGCTTAATGAGCTCGCGGAGCAACTGCGGTGCGAACTCCGATGTGAAGATCGCTGCCAGGATCGCCAGCGGGATCGCTATCAGCAGCGCCACTAGGGTGACCTTAAGAGTTCCGACCGCAAGCGGCAGTATCGAATACTTCGGTTTCTCCGACACGGGCTGCCAGACGAACTCTCCGTTTTCCTGTGGGCGCACCATGGTCCAGAGCGTCACCTCCTTGTGAACGTCAGCCGAGGTGAATAGGGGAAGGGCCTCCTTCGCCACGAAAACGAAAATGAGTACGAGGGCTCCGATCACTACAAAGGCGCTGGAACGGACCGCCGTTTCGAGCAGCGTTTCGATGATGCGCCGCTTACCCTTCAACAGCAGACGTTCATTTGGAGGTCGATCCAAACTCCCTCCAGCTCCGGACTTTTCCAGTGTAAATCGCGTTGAGCTCCGCCAGCGTGATGGACTTCAGGGGATTGGACTCATGGACGAAAACGGCAAGCCCGTCCATGGCCACCGGGATCTCCACAGGATCCTTTCCGAACTTGGCCTTGATCTGTCCTCGTTCCTTTTCGTCCAAAGGGCGCGATGACTCGCAAATGCTAGTGGCGCCATTGATCAGCGCGGCGATGCCGGTGCCGGACCCGCCCCCGGTCACCTGAACGACGACGCCGGGGAACTTCTGCATGTAGTGCTCGGCCCAACGCTGGCCTAGAATGACCATCGTGTCGGAGCCCTTGACGGTGATCGTCTTCTTCTCTGGCGGGGCTTCGGAGGATTTCAACTGCGGCCGCCGTTCGGGCGGCAGCGGATAGTATCCCACCTTCTGGCAGACCTCCTGCCCTTCATCGCCCAGCACCCAGGCGATGAAGTGGCGGACCGCGCCTTGGGGCTCCTGGACGGTGTAGAAGTAGAGATTCCGGCTCATCGGATAGGAGCCATTGACCACGTTCTGAAGGCTAGCATCGACTGCCGGCGAGTTATCATCCTTCTTGACCGGAATTACCTTTACGCCTTTGACGTATCCAATTCCCCCGTACCCAATGGAGCGCGGGTCCTTGGAGACGGCATTAATGACCGCCGCCGTGCCGGGCAGTGTTTGGACGTTGGAAGCGAAATCGGCTTTATTCAGGACATGCTCTTTGAAGTACATGTACGTCCCCGAGTTGTTCTCCCGGCCGTAGAGGATGATTGTACTCTCATCTGTCCTGCCTCCGCAGCCCGAAAGCAAGAGTGCGACGGCCAATGCGACGACAGCCGTCGTTCTGAAGAGGCTCCAGGTTTTCATCGACATTTCTTTCCCGCTTTCATTGTTGAGTCCCTTTGCTACTGCTCGATTCAATCCGCGGACGCTCGATCTCACTCGGCGCCGGCTGCTCCGGGATCCGAAGCGGGCCTTTCCGCCGCCGGTAAGGCATTCAATCTAAGGCCGCCCGGCAGAAAGTACAACACTATGCGGACCCTCATTCGCTCGTTCGTTCTTCACTCCTTGTCCTGTTGTGCCCGCACGGCGCCTTCGTTTGATTCTTCCGTAACGTCTTCCAACCGCCCACAAGAACAGCAGCCTCGCATCCTGCTCCTCACTCCGATTCATGCGATAAATCAGCGCTACAAAAATGACAGGCAGTCCGACGCCAATGAAGCACTCTTACGAGTTGGAGTAGGTTGGGCACGCCACTCCTTTGAGTTCGTACGTCTTTCCGAAGGGCGGTAGCTTTCCCTAATCAGCGAGCATAGATTGTCGGTGAATCGCTGTCAAGTTAAGGACCGCCTATCCATCTCAGTTCATTATGAACCAAGTCAAATGACAGGACGGTTACAATTCGGTCAATATGGGGAGTAATTGTCCTC
>JAENWC010000266.1 GCA_016650235.1 Terriglobia bacterium | reverse complement strand
CGCCGGCGTCACCGCCTCCGCCATACAGGAGATCCGCATCAACAACAATCCCTATACGGCGGAGTTTCCACGCTGGAGCCGCCGCCGCATCGAGGTGATCACCAAGTCCTCCACCGACGCCTTCCACGGCACCTTCAACTTTCTTCTCCGCGACCACCATCTCAACGCTCGCGACACCTTCGCCGCTACCCGGCCTCCCGAGCAGCGCCGCATCTACGAGGGCAGTCTGTTCGGCCCCATCGGTGGCGGCAAGAAAGCCTCCTTCCTCCTTTCCGGCGCCCGCGAGGAAGAGGACCTCCAGATGATCGTCTTTGCCCAAGGCCCCGCCGGCCCTATCCAGGAAAACGTTGCCGCCCCCCAGGTCAACACTTTCTTTTCCGGACGCATCAGCTATCAGCCTGGAGAGCGCCAATCCATGTTCTTCCAGCAGAATTTTCAGGATCGCTGGCAGAACAACTCAGGCGTCGGCGGCACCACCCTGGCCGAGGCCGGCTCACAGACCCGTTTTCGCGAAGATGAGTTCATCTACAACCACCGCTACACCTTCTCTCCCAAGCTCCTGTCCCAGTTCCGCATCCTCATCGGCCGCTACTGGACCCCCACCCATCCCAATCTGCAGGCCGCCAAGCTGATCGTCACCGATGCTTTTACCGGCGGCGGCGCGCAGTCCGAAAGACTCTCCACCGAGTTCCACACCTCCATCACGTGGCTGCTCACCCAAACCTCAGGCAAGCATTCTTTCAAGTACGGCTTCAACGTTCCCGACTGGAGCCGCCGCGGTTTGACTGACCGCACCAACAATATCGGAACACTCTCATTTGGATCGCTGCCGGATCTGTCCGCCAACCGGCCCTTTGCCGCCGTCCTCCAGCGCGGCGAGCCCAGGACCATCTTCATCGAAAAAAATCTCGGCTGGTTCTTGCAGGATGAATGGCAACTCCGCTCCAACATTTCCGTTGCCCTCGGCCTCCGTTACGACTGGCAGAACTATTTTGGAGACACCAACAACTTTGGCCCGCGTCTGGCCATCGCCTATTCTCCGCGCTCGGCGAAAAACCTGGTGATCCGCACCGGCATCGGGCTGTTCTCCGAGCGCTCCGGCCCCGGGCCGGTCTTTGACATCCTGCGCTACGACGGCAATCATCTCAACCGGTACGTGCTCTCCGGAACCCAGGTTCCGGCATTCCCCTTTTCCCCGGGCGTCGCGTTCCCCTCCAGCATCCATCGCCTCAGTCAGGGCGTTGGCCTGCCCAATACGCTCCAGTTCAGTTTCGGTTTCGAGCGCCAACTGGCGAAGAAGACCACCCTCGCCGTCAACTATGTCGGTGTGCGCTCCTCGCAGCAGTTCCGGTCCCGCGATGCGAACGCTCCGCTCCCACCCGCCTTCATCTCCCGTCCAGATTCCGCTTTGAACGTGCTCCGTCTCATCGAATCGGCTGGCCGCGTCGAGGGCAACTCGCTCGAAATCACCGTGCGCGGCAATCTCTCTCCCAAAGTTACAGGAACCGTCCAGTATGTCCTGAGCCGGTCCCTCACCGACGTGGGAGGCATTCTATGGTTCCCGGCCGCCAGCTATGCTCCGTCCGGAGAATGGGGACGCGCCAATACCGACCGCCGCCACCAATTCAACTTCCTTGGCACCGCGGCGCTGCATCGCTGGGCCAACTTCGGCCTCTCGGTCTCCTTGCTCTCCGGCATCCCGTTCAACATCACAACCGGCCGCGATGAAAATCGCGACGGCATGCCACTTGACCGGCCCGCAGGCCTCACACGCAACACGGGGCTCGGACCAGACTTCGCCGGCGTAGACCTGCGCTGGTACCACGATTTCCGGCTGCGCCCCACAAAAAAGGATAAGAGTCCGGCCCTCACCGTATCGATGGACGCTTTCAACATATTCAATCGCGTGAACTATCAGAACTACATCGGAGCTTTGACATCCCCTTTTTTTGGAACCGCGGTTGCCGCGCAGCCATCTCGCAGGCTGCAAGCCGGGTTCCGCTACCAGTTCTGATACTCGCCGCACCAGCACAGAGGAAACTAATCGTGCATTGTTGTATCGAGGAATGCCCGCAGCCGCTGGGACCGGCTTGGGTGGCGCAGTTTGCGCAACGCCTTGGCTTCAATCTGGCGGATCCGCTCACGCGTCACGGCAAATTGCTGGCCCACCTCTTCCAGCGTGTGCTCACTGCCATCCTGCAAACCAAAACGCATCTTGATTATCTTTTCCTCGCGCGGGCTCAAGGTCTTGAGCACCTCGGCGGTCTGCTCGCGCAAGTTCAGGTTGATGACAGCTTCCGATGGTGAAACCACACGCTTGTCAATGATGAAATCGCCCAGGTGCGACTCATCCTCTTCACCCACCGGCGTCTCCAGGGAAATCGGCTCCTGCGCAATCCGCAGCACCTTGCGCACTTTGCCCACGGGCAACTCCATCTTGCGCGCCAGTTCTTCCGTAGTTGGTTCGCGGCCCAGATCCTGCTGCATCGCCCGTTGCATGCGCACTAGCTTGTTGATCGTCTCAATCATGTGTACAGGGATGCGGATGGTCCGCGCCTGATCGGCGATGGCTCGCGTGATGGCCTGCCTCACCCACCATGTGGCGTAGGTTGAAAACTTGTACCCGCGCCGGTAGTCGAACTTGTCCACTGCCTTCATCAACCCAATATTGCCTTCCTGAATCAGATCCAGGAATTGCAGGCCGCGGTTGGTGTATCGCTTGGCAATGGAAACCACGAGGCGGAGATTGGCTTCGATCAACTGTTTCTTCGCAACTTCCGCTTCATACTCGCCGCGCTCCACCACCACCATGGTGCGGCGCAGCTCACCGGCCGATGTTCCGTAGTCGTTCTCCAGATTCTGCAGGTTCTGCAAGCACTGCTTGTGGAGCTTCCTAGTGTCGCGGGCGACGGCCCCCGATACACCCTCCAGCAGCCGCTGCAGCCGCGCGATCTCGGCCTCCACCGGCTTGATCTGTTCCACCGCCGTCTGCACACAACGCGCCAATCCCTGGCGTACGCCGCTGGTGAATTGAATCTGCCGGATCAAGACTGAAATGCGCACCATAGTCCGGCCTAGATTCCAGCGGAGTCCCCGGTGCTGTTTCGGTTTCATGCCGCGAGAAACGGCCATCAGCTTCTGCTGGAACTGCTGCGCCTTCTTCTGGTGCTTTTCCATCTCTAACAGCCTGCTCACCAGCGCAGCCGCTTCCCTCTGCTCGTAGTCCTCCTCGATGAGGGCTTCGGGCATCGGCAACAGATCCTTCACCGATACGGTTCCTTCCTCAAGATCCGACCGTAGTTGCAGCAACTCACGCACGACCAGCGGAGAGCGCGCCAGCGCTTTCAGCGTGGCTCTCTGGCCGCGTTCGATGCGTTTGGCCAGTTCTATCTCGCCGTCCCGCGTCAGCAGTGGAACGGTGCCCATCTCGCGCAAATACATGCGCACCGGGTCCGTTGTCTTGTCCGAGACGTCTTGCGGAAACTCGAACTCGGGAAACTCTTCCTGTTCCTCCGGCGCCTTTTTGTCGAATTCCTTCGGCTCTTCCAGAATATCGACGCCGTTCTGTTCGAAATCGGTAAGCAGGTCTTCCAAATCCGGTCCTGTGACCACGTCCTCAGGCAATAGGCCGGATACGTCGTCGTACAAGACATACCCCTTCTCTTTGCCCACCTCCATGAGCTGCTTGAAACGATCGAATTTTGTGTTCGCTGCCAAAGGGACTCCGATTGATGACCCAGGGTGAAGCGCTGGCCTATTCATTCTACACTAGCCCGCAGTGACCCGGACGCTGCGTCCATGTTTGCTTGCAGCCCAACGGCCCATCCGCATCGCGGCGCGGCCGGATTGTATTCGGCGTGTTGTCACTGGGGCGCTTGGCGGCGCCGGCGTCCCGCTCCTGCCACACCCTCCAACTCCATACTCAATCGCATAGCTTCTTCCACATTGCCTTCCCGTTCAGCGGCGGCGATCCGCGCCTTGAGCAGCGCACGCGCGGTTTCACGCCCGGCGCCTTCCATCACGCGCAGGCAATCCAGGGCTTGAGCGGACGCATGTTCGGCCGGCAACGTAACCTCGTCTTCTCCTCTTGCTGCTCCATCGGCAAAAACCAGCGCGGTCAATAGGGTTCGGTCGGCTTCATTCAACCGCGCCTCCAGTTGCCCGAAACTGAAATCGGACCCCAACGCCTGCATCGCCGTCAGTATCCGCCCCGTCTCCGCCTGCCAGCCCAACTCCTTGTCCGCGATCAGTGGCAATACTTCCGTGCGCGCCTCGCCGCTATCCAGCAGACACCGCAGCAGCACTTTTTCATTGGCCGGCAACTCCACGCGCGGCATCCGCATCGGTTGCAGGCTGCGGTCAACGGCCAGTTTCCTGAATTGCTCCAACACGAGTCCTTTGTCCACTCCCAACCGGCTGGCCACATCGCTCGCCACCGCCGCCCGCTCCAGCTTGTCGGGCAGCTTCTGTATCGCCGGCAGCAGGAATTTGAACGCCTCCACGCGCCCCTCTCCCGAACGTACGTCAAACTTCTCGCGCGCCCGGTCAGAGAGCCACTCGAAATAGCGCGGCGATTTTCCACATAGCGTACGGTAGGCTTCCACGCCCCGCTGCTGTATGAATTCATCCGGGTCCATCTCGCCCGGTAGCGTCAGCACACGGATGTGCATGCCTTCCTCCACCAGCTTCTGTATGCTGCGCTCGGTGGCCGCCGCTCCCGCCGGATCCGGATCAAAATTCACGACAATGTTCTCCGAATGCCGCCGCATCATTCGAACCTGGTCCGGTCCCAGCGTCGTGCCGCAACTGGCTACCACTTCCGTCACCCCTGCCCCGTAAAGCCCGATCACATCCATGTAGCCTTCCACCAGTATGCTGTGATCGTTTTGCCTCATCCCCTTCTTGGCCCGGTGCAGGTTGTACAACACGTGGCTCTTCTTATAAATGCCCGTCTCGGACGAGTTGAGATATTTCGGCTGATCTTCATCACTCAACGCGCGCCCGGCGAAAGCGATGATCTTCCCCGTCTCGCTATGGATGGGGAACATCAGGCGCCCGCGGAACCGGTCGAAAAAACCCGACCCGTCGTTGCGCGCCAGCACCAGGCCGCTTGCCTCCAGTTGCTGCGCCCCGAAGCCGGCCTGTTGCAGTTGCTTCGCCAGCGATTGACCACCACGGTCGCTCAATCCCAGCCCGAACTCTTCGGCCAGCTTCGCATGCACCCCCCTCTTGCTCAGATACGCTCGCGCCTCCGCCCCCGCCGCCGATGCCAGCCCCGCCCGGTAGAGCTTGTGCGCGATCTCATGCATTTCATACATGCCCGCCCGCCTGCGCGTGTCTTCATCGGCCGCATCCATCCGCTTGGGCAGCGGAATGCCGTACCGTTCCGCCAGTTGCGTGCACGCTTCCCAGAACGTGAGGCCGTCCATCTCCATCACGAACTTGATCACGTCCCCGCCCACACCGCATCCGAAGCACTTGTAGAACTGGTGCGTCGCGTTCACTCCGAACGAGGGCGTTTTTTCGATGTGAAATGGGCACGGCGCCACGTACCGTGACCCGGTCTTTTTCAGGCGCACGTATTCGCCCACCACCTGCACGATGTCAAGATTCGATTTCAACTGTTGGGCAAATTCCATCAGGGCGCCTTAACCGTAATCCTGCCTTTGATCCGGATCGCTCCATTATCGGGCCGCAGGTTTTCTATCACCCCCGCTACCGCAACGCTGTTGCCCGGCTCCAAACTTCCGCTCGACTCCAGAACGTAATCCACGCTCTGCGCAGGGGTCCGGAATAGCCACTGTCCCCCCTCTTGCCGTAACTGCCCGCGCCCGGCCACCACCGCGCTCCTGGCCTTGGTGCCGTCCTGTTCAATCATGTCCCGCACCTGTTCCAGCCGAACCCGGTTTTCCGCCGTTAGCCTAATACGCAGGTTGCCCGCCGCGGCGTCCACCTCCGCGCTTTCCACTCCCCGCAGTCTCCGCAGGCGTCCGGGCAAGGACTCAATGCAGGAACTGCATCCAACTCCTTCAAAGCGGATCTCCATCGATTCCCACTGCCCCAGACACGGAAAAGCAAGACATAGCAAAATCAAATGTCTCATCACCAATCACTCCATTGCGCCCATTCGCTTGCGCTTCAACTCTTCCATTACGCCGAGCACCAACTCCTTGGCCCCGCCGATCCGCTGCGAGATGATCTGTATGTCCATGGCGGGCTTGCCGGGCTGGCGCGCACTCTGGCAGTAGACACCGTGCTGGCCCACCAATACGAGCGCGTCGGTCAGCATATCCAGAGTCAGGGCGAGCCGCCCACGTTCAACCCCCATCTGGAACTCATACCGCTCCAGGGCGTCTTTGTTCTCTTGCAAAAGCTGGTGATTTTCCATCCTTGTTCATTACAGCGTATATTGGAGTGGAAATGAAACATGCTGCCTGGTTCCTGCTGGCCACCGCCACCGTAGTGAGTGCGCAAACCGCTCCCATCCAATGCAAACGCGCCGCCAATAGCTTCGCGCTGTCAGCCGATCCCGAATCGCCACCGTGGAAACAAGCTCCCGTCCAATACGCCGCCATCGACAAGTTCGGCAAGCCTTCCCCTAGCCGGTTTGAATTCCGCACGCTGTGGACCTCCACCGATCTCCACTTCCTGTTCATCTGTCCTTACGAAGAACTGAACCTGAAACCCAACCCAGCCACAGATAAGGAAACCTACGAGCTATGGAACTGGGATGTGACGGAAATCTTCATTGGCTCAGATACCGATCCTGAACACCGCTACCGCGAATACCAGGTTTCGCCGCAAGGCGAATGGGTTGACTTGGACATCGACCGCAAGAGCATGGACGGGAAGAAAGCGTGGCTGTGGAACTCCGGCTTTGCGGTGAAAGCGCGCATTGATGCGGAGAGGAAGTCCTGGTACGGGGAGATGCGAATCCCCATCTCCAGCATCGACTCCCGCCCGCCCGAGCCCGGCCGTGAGTTCCGCATCAACCTCTACCGGCTCACCGGCAAGGTTCCTCACCGCCTGTCCACTATGTGGACTCCCACTATGAACAGCAGCCATCACACCCCGGAAAAGTTCGGGCGCATGGTGCTGGGGCGCTGAGCGGCGGCGCCATCCCTCTGGAGCGAAATGACCGGAGCAAAATCCCTCCGAATCTCCCATGTCGGGCTGCGCGGCGTGCCTGGCCGCGGCCTCACAGCCGCGCACGTACTCGATTTTGCCTCCGCCTTCGGCACCTTTCTGGAAGCGCAAAGGGCGCCCGCCCCGCCGCCGAATCAGGAGGGAACACGGGACTCAGGTTCGGGGCAAGCAACTCCGTTTTGCGCAAGTGAAATGGAAGACGATGGTCCGGTGATTTTAGGCCGTGATCCGAGGCGCAGCGGAGTGATGCTGCGCGAAGGCGTCATCGCCTCGCTGCTGGCCTGCGGCCGCGATTGCGTCGACCTTGGCATCGTTTCCACGCCCGTCATTCAACACGCCATACGCCGTCATGGAGCCGCCGGAGGAATCTCCATCGGCGCCAGCCACAACGGGGCCGAGTGGAATGCGCTGAAGTTTTTCGGAAAGAACGCAACGTACCTGTCCACGGCGGAGGCAGGTGAACTGCTCGACATCTATCATTTGAAGCGCTTTAGTTTTGCCGGCTACACAAAGCTCGGCAAGCTGAGCGAGCAAAAGGATTCCATTGACCTCTACCTCAAGGAACTCTCCGCCGCCTATGAGTTCGACAAGCTGCGCCGGTTCCGCGTTGTGGTGGACTGCTGCAACGGGACTTCCGCGCCCCTGCTACGGCGCCTCAATCAGGACTTCGGCTTCCAGTTCATCCTCATCAACGAGCGGCTGGAAGGCGAGCGCTTTGCCCATGAACCATCCACCAATGCGCGCACCGTGGGACTGCAGCTTGCGCCGCTGGTGACGCCCCTCCAGGCCGATGCCGGCTTCCTGTTCGATGTCGATTCAGACCGCGTTGCGCTGGCTACCGATCAAGGCGAAGCCGTTTCCGAGGAGATGATCCTGCCGCTGCTGGCCGATCATCACCTCCCCAAGAGCGCCGGGAAACTCGTGATCACCAACCTTTCCACAACGGCGCTCCTCGAGGATGTCGCCGCGGGCCACGCGGGAAAAGTTGTTCGGGTTCCGGTCGGGCGGCAGGCGGCCATGGACGCGCTGGCTACCTATCGCCCCGAGCAGATCGCAATGGCTGGAGAAGGCACGGGAGCAGTCATGCTGGCGGGGTTCCGGTTCATCTATGACGGCATCGCCTCCATGCTCAGCATTCTTAGCATGATGGCCGAACGAGGACAGAGTCTATCCTCGATCCTGGCCGCCTACCCGCGCTACTCCATGCTCAAGGGTGTAGTTCCGGTGGTCTCCCCGCGCATTCCATCCCTGCTGATGGAAATGCAGCAGGACCACCAGGACGGCATCGCCAACACGGCCGACGGGCTTAGAGTGGATTGGCCCGGACGCTGGTTTCATATCCGCGTCAGTCAGACTGAGCCGGTCGTCCGCGTCATTTGCGAACAACGCGGTGAGCCACCTTATGAAATGTTTGAGCGGTTGATGGACCGCGTGAGGAGGCTGGCCTGAGCGTGCGCGAGCATCGTCTGAAAATCGGCGTTTCCGGCATCCGTGGCGTAGTCGGTGAATTTCTTACTCCCACACTCGCCTGCGCTTTCGCCCAGGCGTTCGGAACTTATGTCGGCGCCGGCACCGTCGCGCTCGGCCGCGATAGCCGCGCCAGCGGCGCGATGATCCAACACGCCGTCAGTTGCGGACTGCTCGCCGCCGGATGCGAAGTGGTCGATGTGGGAATTCTCCCGACCCCCACTATTCAGATCTATGCGCAAGACTCCGGCGCGCGCGGCGGCATTGCCGTCACCGCATCCCACAATCCGGCCGAATACAACGCGCTAAAGCTTTTCAATCACCAGGGACTGTTCTTCAATCACTATGAGCGCAGTGAACTGATCGACCTGTATCACCAAAGCGATTTCCACCACGCCGCCAATGATCAGATCCGTACCGTGCGCCAGGAACGCGAAGCTCCGCTCCGCACGCACTTCCGGCGCATCTTGCCGCATGTGGATGCCGGCAGAATTCGGGGCCGGAACTATCGGGTGGCGCTCGATGCCGTCAACGGCGCCGGCTCTTTGCCCTCCTGCCAGTTCCTGTCCGCGCACCTGGGATGCGATCTGCACGCCATGTCGGTGGACCCAAGCCAGCCTTTTCCCAGAGAAGCCGAGCCGCGCCCGGAAGTGCTGACCGGCTTGTCCGATCTCGTGCGGGCCAACCGATGCGCGGTTGGGTTTGCGCAGGATCCCGATGGCGACCGCCTCGCCATTGCCGACGAGACCGGCCGCGTGCTTGATAACGATGACGTACTGGCTCTGGTGGTGGAGGCAGTCTTGTCGCGCCTGCCTGGCGATGTTGTCGTCAACCTGACCACTTCGGCCGCTATCGATGAGATTGCCGCCCGCCACAGGCGCCGGGTTTGGCGCACCCCGGTGGGTGAGGCCAACGTCGTACAGCGCATGCAGGCCGTCGGCGCTGTCATCGGCGGCGAAGGCTCGGGCGGCGGCATCATTTTTCCAGCCGTGCATTACTGCCGCGACTCCTATACCGGTATGGCTTTTGTGCTTGATCGCATGGCTGCCACCGGGCAGAAGCTCAGTGAACTGGCCGCTGCGCTGCCTCGCTACTCGCGCCGCATGGGCAAGCTTGTGTTTGAGCACGGCCGTCTTGGCCCGATCATGCAAACCCTTGAACGCGAGTTCTCCGGAGCCGAGGTGGACCATTCCGACGGTTTGAAGCTCACTTGGCCGGACCGCTGGGTTCACGTACGCGCCTCGAACACCGAACCGGTCCTGCGGCTGGCTTCGGAAGCCCGCGATGAGTCCGTAGCCTCCGCATTATTCCAAAAGGTGATGATGCTCGCCGGCTGAGCCGTAGGATAGGCCTCCGGCCTGTCAATCTACTGTGCCGGCTTCGATTCGGACTTGTCCTCTTCAGACAACTTGAAGTCCTTCTCGTTGTCCCTGAGTTTGTTGACCCGTTTACGGATCTCAAGCTCCAGCACCTCCGGCCTTTGCAGATCCAGATTACGCGCCCGCTGCCGGTCGTTGCTTTCCCTCAGCAAGCGGTTCTTTTCTTCCAGCTTTTCAATCGCGTCATGCTTTTCCAGCAGAGCCGGGATGCCCTTGGGGCCTTGCAGGTGGATATAGGCAAATCCGCCGGCCGCCATCAGCAGCGCCAAGCTGGCTAACTTTTTAAGTGCGGGTGTCATACTCGTTCAGGCGAATGCCATACATCATTTATAATCCTCTCAGAAAGAAAGATCCAGTCCTATGACAGACAAAATTGTTGTTTTCTCAACTTGCGCAAGCCGGCAGGAGGCCTCCACGCTCGCCCGTGCGCTGGTGGAGAAGAGGCTTGCCGCCTGCGTCAACATCATTCCAGCGGCCCGCAGCATCTATTGGTGGCAGGGCGAGGTGGTGGACGAAGAGGAGTTTCTCCTGGTCGTAAAGTCGCGGCGCGACCTGCTGCATGAGTTGCAGGAACAGCTCTGCAAGATCCACTCCTACCAGGTGCCGGAAGTCATCGCACTCGCCGTAGTGGAGGGTTCGCCCGAGTACATCAAATGGTTGGACCGGGAACTGGCGCCAGCTTCCGATTAAGCTGTTCAGGACAGTCCAGCAGGCCCGATAGGTTCAACCCGGCATCGGCGGCGATGGTGAACAATGCCACCAGCGTCGCGGCTCCGGCAATCACATCCCTCAGGATTCTCGGCGTGCGCGGCCACGTCAGCCGCAACATCACCCCGAACGGGGGCAGGCGGCCCGTCGGAGGGGAAGATCCAGTCAGTCCCGGCGACGGTCTGAATCACTCCCTGGGCGCAGGCCAAGCCGGCTATCCAGAGCCATTGAACGCAAGCACACCTGTTTGGATTTCATATCCCATGAGGGATACGTATACCCCGTACTGGAGGTAACGTTTTCCGCCTCTGGACCTTGGATCGCCCTACAAATGTACGCATAATTGCTAAGACGCGACCAAGATTTCCGCTACCCCGGCTCCGAGTTTTCACCTACTCCCTCGGCGCTGGGGGGCCATACCGAACGAGGAGGCGATTCTAATGCGACTTTTATTAAATTGTGGACTCATTGTCTTACTGAGCTGTACCGCAGCCTTTCCCGAGGCTCTCATACATCCTGCCCCAGGCGAGCGGCCTCGCACTGGTTCTTTCTGGAAATCCAGTGTGATTGCTTTGCTCGCCTCCAGTACCGCGGACATGCAATCCTCCCTGGGCCGGCGCGAGATGAACCCGCTGCTTGCCAATTCCCAGGGCCGCTTCAGCGGCCGTGGCATCGCCATCAAGGCTTTGATTACCGGCGGCGCCATCGGAGCGCAATGGCTTATGTTGCGCCGGAACCCGGAAGCGCAGAAGTATGCCGCCATCGCGAACTTTGGAATGGCCGGCCTCTTCACCAGCGCCGCCATTCATAATCATGGCAACTACAAAGCGGATTCGATCCCGATTCCGAAAATAGTGCTGGCCCAAGCGGCCTTCGAGCAGCCGTTCGTACCCGCCCGGTTTTGATCACCCCGGTGCGTGATGGTGGGTGGGGTGCGCGTGACGGCTGGCGCCTGGTTTGGGTACCATAGCTGTTTCCATGCATGGCATTCACTCTATTCCCTCCATCGTTATCCTATCCGCGGTTTCCCTCGCTTGCCTGACCGCCCAGACGCGCCGCGCCTCCGATGCGGAAGTGGACCGTGTGCACCGCTCGGCGCTCCTCATTGATACCCACAACGATGTCACCAGTGAGACGGTGAAAGGTCTGGACATCGGTCCTCTCCGGCAGCAGGGCCACACGGACCTGGTACGTCTGAAACAGGGTGGTGTGGGGGCCGTCTTCTTTGCCGCCTACGTCTCGGGAACCTACGCACAAGGCAACCGCGCCGCCAACCGCGCCATGGAAATGATCGACACCATCAGGCATGACATCGTGGGCCGGCACCCCACGGACTTTGAACTCGCGCTGACCGCCGATGGCATTGCCGCCGCGCGCAAGAAGGGCAGGATTGCCGCGCTGATCGGGATCGAGGGTGGGCACGCCATTGAGGACAGCCTCCGTCTGTTGCGCAATTTCCATGCCCTCGGCGTGCGCTATATGACGCTCACTCACAACAACTCCAATCATTGGGCCGATAGCGCCGGCGATGCCAATAAACCCAATAACGGACTATCGGGGTTTGGCCGCGAAGTGGTGAGGGAAATGAACCGTCTGGGAATGATGGTGGACATCTCGCACGCCTCCGACAAGACGTTTTATGACGTGCTCGAAGCCAGCACTGTGCCGCCGTTTGCCTCGCATAGCTCTTGCCGCTCCTTAGCCAACATTCCCCGCAATATGACCGACGCGATGATCACCGCCCTCGGCAAGAAAGGGGGCCTGGTGCAGATCAATTTTGGCTGTGAATTCCTGAACCAGAAGTCCGCCGAAACCTCTACCTGGGCCAATCCGAAGATTGCGGAAGGGCTGCGCCAACGCGCCAACGCGCAGGCCGCCGGCGAAAAAGCTCGCGCGGAACTACTGAAGAAGCTGACCAGCGAGGCCGATGCCAAAATGGCGCGCGCCACGCTGGAAGACGCCGTGGCCCACATTGATCGGGTGGTGAAACTGGCCGGCATTGACACAGTGGGCATTGGCAGCGACTATGACGGGGTCGGTTGTGTTCCGGTGGGGCTCGAGGATGTATCCAAATTTCCCGCTCTCACCCGCGCGCTGCTCGAGAAAGGCTACAGCCCCGCCGATGTCCATAAGATCTATGGCGGCAATCTGCTGCGCCTCATGCGTGAGGCGGAAAAGGCGGCCCGCTGAGCGAACAATGGATTTCCTGATTCACAACACAGGCTGGATCGAGGTGGTTTGCGGTCCCATGTTTTCCGGCAAGAGCGAGGAGTTGATCCGCCGTCTGCGCCGCGCCATGATCGCCCGCAAGCGCGTGCAGGTGTTCAAGCCCGTCATTGACGACCGTTATTCCAAAAGCGAGATCGTCTCGCACGCCGACGTCCGCATGCAGTCCCTGGTGGTCTCCGGTGCCTCTGAGATCTTGAGCAAACTGGACTGGCGTACCCAGGTGGTGGGCGTGGACGAGGCCAACTTCATGGGTATGGAACTGATCGAGGTCGCCGGGCAACTGGCCGACAGCGGCAAGCAGGTGATCATCGCCGGACTCGACACCGACTATCTGGGACGGCCCTTTCCCCCCGTTCCGGACCTGCTGGCCATGGCCGAATCCATCACTAAGACCCTCGCTGTTTGCATGCGCTGCGGAAATCCGGCCAAGCATACGCAACGTCTGGTGGGAAGCGAAGATCTCATCGAGGTGGGCGCGGCCGGCCAGTATGAGGCGCGCTGCCGGCGCTGCTTTGAGCCCGGCCTGCCGCGCCAGGAGATGCTCCCGTTTCTGAGGCCGCGCACAGCCCCCTTTGAGGAAGACCCGTAGCCTGCGGGCCGGGCACCCGGATTGCAGGGGCGGATCTCCCGGCTGGAGAACCATTCCTGAACCATTCCAAGCCAGGTAGTGTTCCGGCCTGAATCCAGGTAGAATAAAGAAGATCCCTAGTTTTATAAGGAGACCTCCACTTTGAGTGAACCTACCATGCCTCCAATCCCGGAGGAACAGGGCCCTGGCCTCAAGATTCCCATTCTGTTCGGCATCGTGATCGCCCTTCTTGCAGCCAACGTCTACCTGTTTTTACAGGTGGACCAGATGCGGACCGAGATCACCAAGATGCGGGAATCCATCCTGACCGAGGTGTCCAATCTCCGCGAGACTTCCTCCATCTCCACCCAAACCAGCCGGCGTCACCTGGATTCGGTGCGTTCAGAACTGGAAGCAGCACGCCGGCAGGCGTCGCAGGCTGTCGGACAGGCCAAACAGGAGGCCGACAAGAATGTGGAGGATCTCAGCAAGAAGTTTGAAATTGAGCAGAAGAAGCAGCAGGAACAGGTGAAGGCCGAGTTGAGCCGCGTGGAACAGACCGCCAGCAGTAAGATCGGCGAAGTCTCCACTGAGGTAGGCACGGTGAAGCGCGACGTGGCCGCCACCAAGGGCGAACTGGACAAGACCATCGCCGATCTCAAGCGTACCAGCGGCGATCTCGGCGTCCAGAGCGGCCTCATTGCCACCAATGGCAAGGAACTGGCCGCGCTCAAGGCGCTTGGCGACCGTAGCTACTTCGAGTTCAACCTGGTGAAGTCGAACAAACCTTCCCGGCTCTCCGATATCACCGTCGTATTGAAGAAGGCCGACGTAAAGGGCAATAAGTACACCATCGAAGTGGTCGCCGACGACAAGAAGTTCGAAAAGAAAGACCGTACGGTGAACGAGCCCGTCCAGTTCTACATGTCCAAGTTCCGCCAGCCGTGCGAGCTTGTAGTCAACGAAGTGAAGAAGGATCGCATCGTGGGTTATCTTTCCCAGCCCAAGGTCGTAGCGCCCCGGTCCGGAAGCTAGTCCGGCGTCACGGCTTTCGAGCCGTGGCCATGGGGAGTGGTCATTCCGCGTCGGCGGTGACGCGGACCTTCACTCCCGTATCGAGGCGGTTCAATTGCGTGGTGGCAACCTGCTCGTCATCCTTGAGCCCTTCCAGAATCTCAATCTGCTCCTCGAAACGGTCTCCGACTTTGACCTCGCGCGCCTCAACGGCTCCTTCCCTAACCACGTAGGCTTTGTTCGAGCCGAGAACATAGTTCACCGCCTTGGCCGGAATGAGTCTCACCTCATCCATCTTCTGCGTCTTCAGCCGCGCCCGCGCATACGAGCCTGGCTTCAGTTCTCCGGCGGGGTTAGCGATGAGCGCCTCCACGATGAAGGTCCGCTTCGCTTGATCCACCGTCGGGGCGATGCGGGAAACGCGGCCGTGGAAAAGACGGTTCGGGAAGGCTTCCATGGAAACCTCCGCCACTTGTCCCACCGAGGTCCATGGCGCCATTCTTTCCGGCACCTCCAGCCGCAGGCGCACCGGGTTGTTCACCACCAGCACGAACAGCGGCGTGTTGGGGCGCACGAATTGTCCTTTCGTCACCTGCCGTTCCTTGACCGAGGCGTCAAATGGGGCCCGCACAGTGGTGTCGCGCAATTTCTTGCGCTGCAGTTCCACAATCGCTTTGAAGCGCTCCACCTCCTGGATCAGATTCCTTGCCTGGTAGCGCGAAGCGTCGTAGCCGGCCTGCATCGCGGCGTAACGCGCCGAGGCTTGATCCAGGTCCGCCACGGCGCCAATCTTTTGGTCCACCAGGTTCCGGATACGCTTGAAGCGCTGCTCGGATTCCAACAGGTCCGCCTTGGCCCGGCGCACCTCCGGCGTCTGGTCCAGATCCTCTACGCGATCGTTCTCGTTCTTCAATCCCAGGCGCTCCATGGACTGCCGGAGCTGCGCTTCATTCTGCGCCACAATGTAGCGCTGCTCCTCATCCGAGATGTGCGCCAGAACCTGATCTTTCCGCACATTATCTCCCATGTCGAACATCACCTGGTCCACTCGTCCATCAATTTCCGCGCTGACGATCACTTCATCGGAGGGAAACAGAGTGCCCACCGATTCCACGGTGCGCTGCACTTGCCGGGTCTCCACGTGAGCCGCCCGAATCGCAATGGGGCCTGTGTCCACCTTTGTCGTCAAGGGCGCCTCTTGCCTGCATCCGGCAATCACAAACGGCAAAAGCGCACAAGTCATCCCTGAAGTAAATCTCATGTCCTCTTCATTCTGGTACAACCAGGCAGGGAATTGCTACTGCTCATTGGAAGCACCACCGCGGCATCCCGCGCGGCGATGATTTCGATGGGACGAAATCAACTCGTCGCAATAGAAGCGCATAGAGCCGAAGGCTCCATTGCCCCTCAGCTTTCCGTTTTTTCTACCAGCTTATCCACGCGCATCGTGTAGATGGCCGGCTTGCCATGCCGCTCACTCTGAAAAAAAACCCGCTGGCTGTCCGGAGAAAACACTGGATTCACCGCCGCCGGCTGCGCCGAGGCATGTTCGCATAACGTGAGTTCGCGCCGGGCTACGCGCAACAGCAGCAGTACATACGGGGACGCCAGGCTTTGGCTCGCGCCCACAAAAACGGAGGCGTCCGCGTTGGGGGCAAACTGCGCAAACTGCGAGGTGGCCGCGATCAACCGGTCCTCTCCCGTGTCCGGATTCAACTCCCGCAGCGCGTGTGGTTTCCCCTGTTGCTCAGGGAAATTCAAATAGAGAATGGTGCGCCCGTCCGGGGACCAGCGCGCCGGTCCTGTTCCGCCGGCCGCCGTCTTCAGCCGCGTGTTGCGCGACCCATCCAGATGAGCCAGCCATAACGCCCCGTTCGAGGTCCGGTACAGCGTAGAGGCGCGGCGCGGCCGCGGCATCGGTTCCATCGCCGCCCCCTCCGACTCCACGATCGTCGACGCGGTTCCCTTTACCAGATGAACCATGCGCAGTACCGTGTTCTTCTCCACCACGATCGCCGATGGCCCGTCCGCGGTGATCCCCATTCCCAATCCGGTTCCCGAACCCGAGGCCAACTCGTAGAGTGTTCTGGGCGGCCCGCCCTTGGCAGCCATGATCATCAAATGACCCGCATCCAAATAGCACAGATTGCGTTCATCCGGCGTCAAGTTCAAAGAGGTTCTATCCAGGCTCGCAGCCTCACTCACTTGCCGGCTTTCCCAGCTCTTCAGATTCAGCGTGAACGCCTGTATGCCTTCTCCGTAGTTGCTGGCGAACAGCAGAGAATTGCCGCGCCGCGAAAAAATGTTGTTGCTCGCTGGGATTAGATAACTGGACGCGGCTGGATCGGTAACCCGGATTACCTCGAACTCGGTGGATGGATCGGCGTACCGACGTGCCTGCGATGTCACTGTCCGCCCCGTTTCGGCCCGGCCGATTCCCGCCGCCAGAGGTAAGGCAAGCGCACGCAGGAAGCCTCGTCGAGTGGCAGCCGCACGGCTGGAGCCTGAATCGCCCATCAACACCATCCTAACATTAGGCTAGCATCGCGCCGGTGAAAAAACGAAGCCTGTATTTGCACTCCGGATGTCCGCATGTTCAGTCAGGATCCGCCGTTGCTCCGCGTCCATCCCCGCGGCCATCGTCTTTTTCTTTGCCTAGCGTGTGTGGCTGGCCTCGAAAAAATCATTTCAGCATGTTCGGGGAACCGAGCGAAGGCGGAACGTGGGGCTACCGTGTGGAGTGTATTTCTCGGGATTGTGCCTTCCCATTGTATCCTTCTCCACACAAGGCTCTGCTGGCCGAAATGCATCTGGCCCAATATCAAGTTCCGGCGCGGGCGGTTGAAACGCCTGGGAATGTCATCGGTGGGGATAAAGTGCCAGAACAGGCGCTCCTCATGGTCAAACTTGAACTTCACCTTGGACCGCTGATCCTCGTCCAGGGAGGTGAGAAACGCATTGGCTGCTAAGGGGCTAAGCCAAGAGTGATAGCGAGTGTGACCGGGAAACAGAGAATCTCCCGGCAAGACGGAGCGCAGCGGCCGGCTGCTGTTGCTCCATTTCCTTATCTTCCGGCCAAACCAGGGAATCGGAGTTATCGGCATTGCTCAAGGTCGTGCTTTGCGGCCTTTGCGAGCTTGGCTTGAATAGACGCGGCCCGGAACCGGCAACACCTCGCTCGCAAAGCGGACAGAGCTTTCGCGCAAAGTTCCCGGCACCAGAGGCGTTACAGCGCCGGGACAAAAGTTTTGTCGGAGGTTTGCCGCGAAGGGGCTAAGGGGCTCAAAACGGCAAGTCCGGCCCGGGCGCTTCCCCGGAAACCGACTTGGCCAGGAAGATGTACGGATTGATGGGATTGCCGCCTTGACGGACCTCGTAATGCAGGTGAGGGCCGCTGGCGCGCCCGCTGATTCCGGAGGCGCCGATAATCTGTGCACGCCGCACCTCCTGGCCCGTGATGACATCCAAACGGGACAGGTGTGCGTAATAAGTCTGAAGGCCCCCGTGATCCACAACTATCAGCCGCCCGTAATTCCCCGCGTATTCGGCATGAATCACCACTCCGTCCGCGGTTGCCTTTACTGGCGTACCGATCGAGGCGTGCAGGTCAACCCCAGGGTGGAAGGCTCCGTCGCCGGAAAATGGATCCGTGCGGCGTCCGAAGCTGCTCATCAGGCGGCCGTGTATCGGCCACAGGCTGGGCCGAACGCTCGATTGCCACAGCCGGGGATACTTCCGGAACCCACGCGATATCGAACTTGTTTTCAAGAAGTTGAACTCTTCCAGCGTTTCGGTGAAGGTGGGCAGTAGCGGCGCCTCGCCGGAGATATCAGGCGGCCCTTCCAGTTGCCTTTTTACCCCGTAGGCAAGCGAAACCTCAGTGGCGAAGATCTGCAGCGTGGCGAGCTGCTCATTGGTCTGGTTTGCGCTCTTTTGCAGCCTTCCATAGCTCTCACGCAAACTCTCAAATTTCGTCTGTAAAGAATTGTAATTAGAGACCTTCCACGCCATACGGGCGTAGCTATTCACCATTCCCAAGACAAAGAAACCGCCGATGGCGGCCAGCATTAGAATGCCATAAATGGCTTGGTGGGGGATGTGTAACCGTCGCAATCGGCCGTGAAACGAGTGGGCCAGTACGACGATGAAGTAGTCCTGCTTCATTATTGTTGTTATATGCTTGCGCGCTAAAGGCTCAAGAAACTTCCTTTGGGCCTTTCTTCGGTACCCCGGCTGGTTAGCCGACTACCTCCTTTGTTACAACTATATACCATATCAATTTGGCTCCACCCTGTCAAGGGGTCAGAATTGTCCAAATGGTCCAATGCATGCGGTGGATGTGGTTGGCGAGGAGTGCTCAACGCGAGCCTTTTACCTCAAACTCAACACTGCGCTCCCGGTTCAATTGCTCCGATAGGGGCGCGTCCACCAGATCCACATTGGCCCTGTTGTGACTGTATTTGTTGGTGATGTAGTGCAGCGTGTCGCCTTCCACCCAGAAAGCATAAGCCGGATAGATGGCGCCGTCCTTAAATGCGATGAGGTAAATGGTGGGTTTGTCAGAAGCCTTCTCAGCAGCCCTGGGGGAAGCGTCGGCGCGTTTGGGAGGTTCCGGGACCGACGGGATAGGAGCCTGATAGGAACGCATTGTCTCTTCGCCGGGCTGGTCTTGGCCAGACCGAGGCAGATTCTCGCTGGTGTAGTCCCGCATCACGGGCCTTGCGCCTTCGGACACATAGTTCTGATTGATGATTACGGAGGGGCTCGCCGGCGGTTGATTGATGATGGTGACGCCCGGCGACGGAGGCGCGTAACCGTAGCCGTAACCGTAGCCGCCTACAAAGACCGGCACGGCAACGGGAACCTGGTGCCCTCGTCCGGCTACGCCGTGATAGCCGGGGATGGCTCCGCCGCGCACGGTGGCCCCCAACTGCTGCGGAAACGAGGTTCCGCCCGGAAAAACGACATTGCCGAATCCGTGACCCACCGGCCCCGCGCCGAAACCCCGCGTCGGAACGCTCACACCAGCGGCGCTACCGGGACCTACCCGGAATTGCGCCAACCCAACCGAGCCTACCGCCAACATGGCCACCAGGACTTTAACCATGGAACTCCCTTCGCTACCGAGATTACTCCTTGAGAGAGTGGGACGCAACCGTCGCCCCTTCCGTTACGTGGAAGCT
>JAENWC010000265.1 GCA_016650235.1 Terriglobia bacterium | reverse complement strand
GCCAGCTATCCGCATTTGACCGATGACGAGTTCGTCCGGGAACATCTGGACGAGTGGATGAAATAGGAATAAGGAGAAATCATGTCGGAAAACAAACCAGAACGGCAGTATGGATTCAACACGCGGGCGCTGCATGCCGGGCACGCGCCGGATTCGGCCACGCACGCGCGCGCCGTGCCCATCTATCAAACCACCTCTTTTACATTTGAAAATTCCGACCACGCCGCGGCGTTGTTTGCCCTGCAGCAGTTCGGCAACATCTATACCCGCATCATGAACCCGACCACGGCGGTGCTGGAGGAACGCGTCGCATCGCTGGAGAATGGCTTGGCTGCGCTCGCCACAGCCAGCGGGCAGGCGGCGCAGTTTCTGACCATCAACAGCCTGTTGGAGGGTGGCGATGAAATGGTAGCCGCCAACACGCTCTACGGCGGCACTTATACCCAGTTTGATGTCACCTTCCGGAAGCTCGGCTACAACGTCAAGTTTGTGGAGCCGGATGATCCGGAGAATTTCCGCAAGGCCATCACCAAAAAGACCAAGTGCCTTTATGGCGAAACCATCAGTAACCCGCGCGGCAACGTGCTCGACATTGAAGCCGTGGCCAAGATTGCCCACGAACATAACGTGCCGCTCGTGATCGACAACACATTCGCGTCACCCTACTTGTGCCGGCCCATCGACCACGGCGCGGACATCGTGGTTCACTCGCTCACTAAGTTCATGGGCGGCCATGGCAACAGCATCGGCGGCATCATCGTGGATGGCGGAAAGTTTGACTGGAGCAAGGGCGATTTTCCGCAGCTCACCAAGCCGTCGCCCGCCTATCACGGCATGGTGTTCTGGGATGTGTTCCAGCACATCGCCATGATCATACGCGCGCGCGTGGAGGGCCTGCGCGACATCGGACCCTGCATCAGCCCGTTCAATTCATTCCTCATTATTCAGGGGATTGAAACGCTGGGCATGCGTATGGAGCGCCACGTGTCCAACGCGCTGGTAGCGGCCAAATTCCTGGAAGACCACCAACATGTCATGTGGGTGAAGTATCCGGCTCTCCCCTCCAGTCCCTACTACTCGCTGTCGCAGAAGTATCTGCCCAAGGGCGCCGGCTCCGTTTTCTCGTTTGGCATTCAGGGCGGCTACGACGCGGGCAAGAAGTTTGTCGATAGCCTGCAGATGTTCTCGCACCTGGCCAATGTCGGCGATGCGCGCAGCCTGGTCATCTACCCGGCGGCCACCACCCACCAGCAACTGAGCGCGGAACAACAGAAGGCGGCCGGTGTCGAGCCGGACATGATCCGGCTTTCCGTCGGTCTTGAGGATGCCGACGATATCCTTTGGGACCTCGACCAGGCCCTGGCGGCGTCCCAGAAGAAGTAGGACAGGCCTCCGGCCGCTGACTTAACTGAACGGTATTGCGGTCAGCCGCCGGTTAGCCGGGCTGGTAGGCCTCGTCGAGCAGTTCGACTACGTGTGCCACCCGCTGCCCACTGCCGTGCAGGGTAGCTCCCGCGCGCAGTTGCAGCATGCAGCCCGGATTGGCGGTGGCGATGACTTCGGCCTGTGTACGATTCACGTTCACCATCTTCTTTTCCAGGATGGCCATGGACATTTCGTTTTCCACGACGTTGTAGATACCGGCGCTGCCGCAGCAGATGTCGGCGGATGGCATCTCTCGGAAGCGCAGGCCCGGAATGGCGTTGAGCAACTGCCGGGGCGCGGATTTGATTTTCTGGCCGTGCGCAAGGTGGCAGGAGTCCTGATAGGTGACGGTGACATCAAGGCTCCGCATGGACATGTTCAACTCCAAACCGGCGAGGAACTCAGTCACGTCCTTCACTTTGGCGGTGAACTCGTGGGCGCGCATGGCGTAGTCCGGATCATGCTCGAGCAGTTCGTGATACTCCTTGAGCGTGGAACCGCAGCCGGCGGCGTTGGTGATGATGGCGTCGTAGGAGCCTTTGAGCAGCGCGTCGATATTCTGTTTGGCGAGGGCGCGGGCCAGCTCGCGCATGCCGGCGTGCACGTGCAGTGCGCCGCAACAGGTTTGGTTGTCTGGAACGGTCACTTCGCAGCCGTTCATCCGCAGCACGCGTACGGTGGCCTCATGGAGCCGCGCGAAGCTGATGTTCGCGATGCAGCCGCCGAGGAAAGCCACGCGGTAGCGCGTGGCTGCTTGCGCGGGAAATACTTTCCCGTATTGTGTGAAGAAGGTAGGGAGCTCGGCATCGGGTGCCAATTTTTCCAGCCGGCCGAGTTTTCCCATCTGCCCGAGCATTCCGGTGGAGCGGGCCAGCTTTTGCAAACCCGAGGCGCGATAGGCCCAGAGGAGGCCGGCGGCGAGGCGCAAGCCCGCGCGCGAGGGAAGAAGTCCCTGAAAGACGAGCGTCCGGAGCAGGCGTATATGCCAGGGACGATGGATCTGGTGCTCAATCTCGGCGCGCGCGGCCTCGACGAGCCGCCCGTATTGGACGCCGCTTGGGCAGGCTGTTTCACAGGCGCGGCAGGCAAGGCAAAGGTCGATGTGCTCCTGGTAGCTATCGCTGATAGGCGCGGCGCCGGTGGCCACTTGCACCATTTGGTAGATACGGCCGCGCGGGGAGTCCATCTCGAGACCGAGTTCGCGGTAAGTTGGACAGGCGTTGAGGCAGAGCCCGCAATGCACGCAGCGGTCCAGGTCGCGCTGCTGGGGAGCATCCATGTGTGTGAGGTTGGGGCTGATGAGTTCAGAGGCGGCCATACAGCCTCCCGCGGTTCAATAGGTGGTTTGGGTCGAGCATGTGCTTGATCTTTTGCATGAGGGCGAAATCTTCGCCGGGGTTGGGCCACTGCTCATTCGTAGTGCATTGGCGCTGCGGAATAAATTCCAGCACACCGCGCCAGCCGCGGTGGATGCATTCGCTCAGCCAGGCCGAAGCCGATTCGCAGTCCGCGAAGTAGGCATAGCAAACGCCGTTGCCGGCGCGCGCCAGAAACGGTACCGGCGCCGCGGCCGCCATTGGACCCACCTGCTGCAACTCCCCGGAGAGGCGTACGACCGTTCCGTCCTCGTGATCGGCGAGAAAGCGCGGGGTGAACTCTCGGATCCTGGTCCAGAGCACAGCTTCCTTCTCGTCGTTCACTGCGCGCCATCCTTCCAGTTCTTTGGTGTAGCGGTCGACAACAGTGGCGCTGCCGGCGACTTGGACCGCCAGAGTGTAGCCTTCCATGTTGAGGCGTGCGGCGGCGTGCGGGTTCAACAGATCGATAGCGCACGGTTGCAGCACGCCCTTGAGCAGGCGATTCCGGTGCTCGACGGCTTCCGTCAGAGAAGTGCTGGAGAAAAGGAAAGTGCGGCTGGCGGGAGGAGTGGGAGTGAGTTTGAAATTCACAACCGCGAGAGCGGCGAGAGTGCCGAATGATCCGATCATCAGTTTGCCCATGTCGAGGCCGGCGACGTTTTTTACCACCATGCCGCCGGACTGTATGAGATTTCCCTCGAGCGTGGCAAATCGCATTCCGATGACGTGATCGCGAGGCGATCCATAGAGCCTGCGGCGCGGTCCGCAGGTGTTGGCGGATACGACGCCGCCGGCAGTGGCCTGGTTATAAAAAGGAGGGTCGAGCGGGATCATCTGGCCGTCGGCGGCGAGCATGTGTTGCAGGTCGCACCACTTCATGCCGGCCTCAACGCTGACAGTCAGATCCTTGGGTTCATACTGGAGCACGCGCTTCAGGTTTACGGTGCTCATGATCGCATCGGCTTCGTTGACCGGGCCGGCCATTCGATTCTTGGAGAAGGCGCCGCCGAGCAGGATCTTCTGTTTGGCCTGTGCGCAAGTGGATAATGCTTCGGCGAGTTGTTCCGCGGATTCCGGTTTCAGTTCAAGCATGGGAAAACTTATTTGTGGGAAATGACCAGGTGTTGCGGCACTGGCGCTAAATCGTGAATTTCGGATCGCTGAAATCCCGCCCTGGCGGACATGGCCTCGAGTTGTTGGAAAGTATAAGCGTCGCCGGCGGCGGTAGAGGCGAGCATCACCAGGGAGAAGGTGGCTTCCGTGGGTGGACTGACGCGGTCGTCATTGGGCACAAACTCGAGCGTGGCGCATCGTCCGCCGGGCTTGAGCGAGGCGTGGACTTTTTTCAGCAGCGCTTCGCATGTAGGGATATCGAAATGGTGTAGAAAATTGGTGAGCAGAACGATGTCGTAGCCATTGCCGAAATCGAGATCAAACGCGTTGCCTTCCATGCGGTGGTGACGCGTTGCAACGCCGGCCGCTTGCGCATTTTCCGAGGCCACATCCAGCACTTTGGGCCAGTCCAGCGCGTGGACTTGGGCGGATTGATTATGCCGCGCGATGGCGATTCCGAAGAGCCCGTGTCCGGCGGCGATGTCCAGCACTTTGATTGCGCCTGACGAAGAGCCGTCGAGTTTCTGCGCAATCAGTTCGGTGGCCGTGGACATCATGGGGGCCATGGAGCGCGCGAACTCCTGCCAAACAGGGTGATCGGGCTCGACCGTGCCTTGCCCTTCGAGAGTGGTGCCTCCCTTTCTCACAATCGCCGCAAGGTCTTGATAAGGGCTTGTGAGAGAGGGGGAAAGAAGGAATCCGATGGCGCCGCCGAGGTAGGCGGGAGAGCGCTTGTCCAGAAATACGGCGGAATCCCGGGTCAAGCAATATTCGGTTTGGGCTTTCGAGAGGAAGCCGATGACGGTGAGGTAATCGCAGAGAACGCGGACACCCCGTTCGGAGGCGCTGGCGTGCGCGGCGAGAGCCGGGCTGGAGTTAATGCCGGATCCAATGGCAGTAAACAGGTCGAGTTCTATCGCGGCGCGAAGCGCGGCGGTGCGCTGATAGGCGTTGATGGTGTCGAAGACCAAGGCCGGCGATGGCGGAGCTGTGGAAGGCACCTTTCCACTATAGCCAAACCGCGCTGCGAGAGGTGCTGAGAGAGGTTGCAACTCAAGCCGTCAATTAAGATACAATTAGCCCAATCGATTTTGTACAAGGGGGGTTCGCATGAACCATCGTTTTGCTGTGCTCTGCCTGATCTCGCTGCCGCTGTTGCTCCATGCTCAGACCGGAACCGGCAGCATCCAGGGAACTGTTAAAGACCCGGCCGGAGCCGTGGTTGCGGGGGCGAAGGTGGCCGTGATTCATGGACAGACCGCGCGCCAATACGACACCACCGCCAACGACACCGGCTTCTATCTTGTGCCCGCCCTGCAGCCGGGCCAATACAAGGTGACGGTGCAGGCCGCGGGCATGAAGTCGTGGGAAGGGCAACTGCTGCTGCAGGTGGGCCAGACCGCCGTAGTGGATGCGGCGTTGACGATGGGGGCCACGGCGACCGAGATTACGGTGATGGGCGATGTCACCCCTTTGACCACCACCACCAGCGCCACGCTCGGCAACGTGGTGGAGCGTGCGCGCATCGATCAACTACCGCTCAACGGCCGGTTCTTTCAGACGATTGTTCAGCAGACGACCCCGGGTCTGGAAGGCTCCTCGTCGAGCCCGCGCGTGTACGGCTTGCGTCCCACCTCGATGGAGTTCCTGCAGGACGGGGCCGTGCTAACGAATCGCGACACAGGTGAGCTTTCGGGACGCCCGCCCGGGATCGATACCATCGAGGAGTTTCGCGTGGAGACCAGCAATTCCTCGGCCAAGATGAACCGGCCGGCCACCACAATCGTGTCGACCAAGGCCGGTACCAACCAGATCCACGGTGCGCTGTTTGAGACGCATCGCAACAGCGGGATCGGCGTTGCCCGCCAGCGCCAGGACTTTTACCTCAAGCCGCCGCATCTGGTGCGCAACGAATTCGGAGCCTCCGTGGGTGGGCCCGTCTACCTGCCCAAAGTTTACGACGGCCGCAACCGCACCTTCTTCTTCGCCGCCTATGAAGCCTACCGCCAGCTCTCGGCCACCACGACCAGCACCACCATGCCGACCATGGCGATGCGCCAGGGCGACTTCAGCGGGCTTGTCGACAGCGCCGGCCGCCGCCTTACGCTTTACGATCCCTGGTCCACCGATTCACGGACGTGGCAGCGCCAGCCGTTCACCAACAACGTGATCCCGCTCAGCCGGCTCAGTCCGCTCGCCAAGTACTTCTACAGCGTCACGCCTGAACCTACCAACCCCGGGGTGAATCCGCTGGTCTCGGCGAACTACTTCGGACCGGCCATCGCCAACCGGCTCGATCACACCGAAACCTTCCGCATCGACCACCGGTTGAGCGACAAGGACCAGTTGTTCGGCCGCTTCACCCACGGGAATCGCTGGGCGAAGAACCGATCCGGCGAAAGTGGGTCGCCCACTATGCTGGACGAAGCCGGCAACGTCACCTTCCGTCCGGTGCGCGATGACAGCGCGGTGCTCTCCTGGACACACACTTTCTCGCCGACTTTTTTCAGCGAGACGCTCGCCTCCGGTTCGAACGAAGACCTGTTCATCTTCGTCGGCACCGATGATATCAATCACGCCGACAAGCTTGGCATGCCCAACCCATTCAATGAAACGGGCCTGCCCAATTTCAGCGGTACCGGTTTCGGCATGGTCTATTCCTACGCCGACAACAAGCGGAACAATATCACGCAGGTGTTCAGCGTGGATCAGAATTTCACGAAGATCAAGGGGCGGCATGAGCTGCAGTTCGGCGGCCGTTTCCGCCACGAGCGGCTGCACGTGCTGCCGGACCAGCAACAAGTGCAGGGCAGCCACGCCTTTTCGAGCCTCGCCACGGCTCTCTACGATCCCGGCACCGGTTCTGCCTACGGCGCGGTACCACGCACAGGTCACGATTCGGCGAACATGTTCCTCGGCATCGCCGGTTCCTACTCCGCGCAGTTCGTGCGCAAGTGGTACTTCATGCAAGCGCGCGAATATGCGCTGTATTTTCAGGACAACTTCAAGGTGAACTCGCGGCTCACTTTGAATTTCGGTCTGCGGTGGGAGTTTTATCCGGCCATGCGCGAACGCGACAACGTGCTCACCGGCTTCGACATCAACAGCAAATCGATCGTGAACGGCGTTCCGCTGGAGGAAATGTACCGGCTCAAGGTTACTTCACCTGCGATCGTGAAGAATTTCACCGATATCGGCGTCAAGTTCATCACCCCGGCGCAGGCCGGCCTACCCGACACGCTGATGTATTCCAACCCGCGCGATATTGGTCCGCGGGCCGGATTTGCCTACCGCCTCTCGGGGGGCAAGCGGTCCACCGTGCTTCGCGGCGGTTACGCGCTCTACGGCTTCCCTATTCCGCTACGGACGTTCAACGCGCGGATGCGCAGCAACGCGCCGACCAATGCCCGCTTCACGCAGTCCTCCACAAGCGCCGCCCAGAGCCCGGACGGACTTCCCAACTACTCGCTGCGTTCCGCCCCCACCATCATCGCCGGCGTGAACAGCAGCGAGGTTCTGGATATTAACGCGCCGGGGGGAGTCACGCGAGGCTCTTTCCGCACCAGTTACTTCGAGCCGAAGCAACCCACCACGCGGGCTCATGAATGGAACCTGACCTTGGAGCGGGAGATTTTTGACAACACGGTGGTCCGCGCCGGGTACGTGGGGACCTACGGCACGAACATGGATCAGTACCTCTCTTTCAATGCAGCTCCGAACTCATATGTGTGGTTCGCCACCACCGGTCTGCCGCTTCCCACCGGCGAATTCTCGGGCGTGGCGCGGCGGCCATTTGACCAGGTTTCCCTGGGGGACATTGAGGCGTACAAGAAGATCGGCTGGTCCAGCTACAACGGCGTGCAACTTGAAATCCAGCGGCGCTACGCGAGGGGCTATGGATTCCAGGTCTTCTACGTGATGAGCAATGCGTTCCGCGCCGCCGGCGACGGCTGGTCGAGCGACATCCTGCAGACGCCCAACATGTTCCTGCCCGGCGCGGTTCCGAATGATGAACGGGAGCGCAACCGCCTGCTGAACTACCGCCGTGATATCGACGTACCCAAACACCGGCTGCGCTTCAACTGGATTGTCGATCTTCCCTTCGGGCGCGGCAAGTTGATCGGGAACAAGGCGGGCGGTGTTCTGGACGGTGTAATCGGCGGCTGGCAGATTGCCGGGTTCGGCAGCATGCGCAGCAACCTATGGGCGCTGCCCACTGGCAACTGGGGTGAGCTGGGCGACATCGAGGTGTACGGCAAGCAGTACCCGATCGAGGACTGCCGCAGCGGCACTTGCTTCCAGGGCTACCTCTGGTACAACGGCTACATCCCGGCGCACCGCATCAACAGCCGGGATGCACAGGGCCGGCCCAACGGCGTGATGGGTGTCCCTGCCAGTTACAAGCCGGCATCGCGGCCGGTGATTCCCACGCCCGCTAATGGCGGGAGCGCGAGTGATCCGAATTTCGCCTTCTACGAGACCAACACTGTTTACGTCCCCATGAAGAACGGGAGCCTGCAACGCACAACACTTGACACGAATCTGCATCCGTGGCGGAACCAGTTCCGGAATGGTCCAAGGAGCTGGGGACTGGATGCCTCGCTGTTCAAGAGCACGCGCATCACCGAACAGGTGGTGCTGCGGTTTAACGCGGACTTTTTCAATGTCCTGAACATGCCCGGCTTGGGCCAGCCCAATTCGAACGACGGCATCGTGAGTCTGCGCAATTCGGCGCAGGGAGCGCGTCAACTGCAGTTAACGCTACGGTTGAACTGGTAGGCGGGGCTCCGCGTTTTCCAATTGCCGCTGGGCTTCAACAGTTTTGGCGTGCCGCGGGCCGAGACCGGCTTGGCGGATGAGCAAGGCCTGCTTCAACACCGCTACGGCTTTTTCGATTTGTCCCTCCCGAAGATAGATCTCGCCGATTCTGGCCAGGCATGCGGCGACGATTTGGTGGGCTGGCCCGTTGTGCTGTTTGAGAATCTTCAACTCCTGGAGCAGCAGGGTAGTGTCGGCTTCGGCGGGCAAGGCGGCCGGAAGCAAGACCAGCATGAGGAGAAAGCTTGGCGCGATCATACAGGATGGTAGTGTATGGGGAAGCGGAAAATTCGCCCCGTAAAGTTCGGCGTGATAAACTGGTGAATTGTCAGGCTCCGGGCTCCGTGCAATGGAGAGCCGCAAACCCCGCCAGGTCCGGAAGGAAGCAACGGTAGTGGTTTCCTCTGTGTGCCGCGGATTACCCGGGGTCTGGCATTCTTATTGTTGTGTATCAGGTCATCGCCCGGAAATATCGTCCGCAGACATTCTCTGAACTGATTGGTCAGGAGCATGTGCGATCCACGCTCGGCAACGCGATCAGGCAAAGCCGGATCGCACACGGATACATATTTTCGGGGCAGCGCGGAACGGGGAAGACGACGGTTGCCCGCATTCTGGCGCGCTGCCTGAACTGCGAAAAGGGACCCACACCGGAGCCCTGCACCACCTGCGTGACGTGCCGCGAGATCGCCTCCGGGGCCTCCGTGGATGTGATTGAGATCGATGCGGCGTCCAACCGGGGCATCAATGAGATGCGCGAGTTGCGGGAGAACGTACGGTACCGGCCGGCGCGGGACCGGTTCAAGGTTTTCATTATAGATGAAGCGCATCAGATTACAAATGAAGCATTTAACGCTCTGTTGAAGACGTTGGAAGAGCCGCCCGAGTGGGTGGTTTTTGTTCTGTGCACAACCGAGTCGCATAAGATTCCCACCACGATTGCTTCGCGCTGCCAGCAGTTCAGCTTCCGTTCCGTTGAGTTTGCGGAGGTGGTGGCGCGGATGGAATGGATCTGCGGACAGGAGGGGATCACCGCGGATGCGGAGGCGCTCGCCGTCCTTGCACAGGCCGGGGAAGGCAGCGTGCGGGACTCGCTTTCGGCGCTCGATCAAGCGATCGCCTGTTGTGGATCGGAACTGAAGGCCGCCGATGTCCGGCAACTGCTGGGCCTGTTTTCACTGGACATGCTGGGCGAGGTGGCACAAGCTCTGGAGGCGCTGGATTCGCGAAGGATGCTGGAACTGGTCCAGGAACTGGAACGGAACGGTCATAACTTGCAGCATTTTTGCCGGGAGCTGGCGCGCTATTTCCGGAATCTGCTGGTGGCCCGCCTGGTGGGAGCCGGGAGCCGTCTGATTGCGGCCTCGGATGCCGAGCAGGTGAGGCTGGTGGAGACAGCGAGCAAGTTTTCCGAGCCGGATCTAACGCGGTATCTCCGGCTGACGCTGGATCTGTACAAAGAACTGCAGTATTCACTACAGCCGCGGTTGCATCTGGAGCTCGGGCTGCTGCGGCTGATCCATGCGGGCCGTCTCCGTTCGATTGAAGAGATGTTGTCGGGGCTGGGTGCGCCCGAGCCAAGTCCGCCCGCTCCGCGCGGAACCTCCAGCCGGGCCGCGGCGCCGGAGACGCGGACAATTGCGCGGCCGGAGCCAACCGCGCCGGCCCGTGGGGCACTGGCGGAACCTGGAAGTTTGAAGCGGCGGCTTCACGATGCACTGTTGGAGGCGGGTCTCTCCTTCGTGGCCGATGCGGTGGAACACTCTGAGATTGCGGAAGCGGCCGGGGAGGTTCGTTTCACAGCCCCGCGCGAGTTTACATTGGCTTTGAAGTCCGGCGATCTTAAGACGACTTTAGCCAAGGTCGCCGGCCGGCCGATGAAGATCGTTATTACTGCCGGAGCCATTACGGCCGGAGCCATTGCCGGAGATGCGGCGGTGGAGGCCAAACCGGTCGTGGCGGCGGGACCGGCCGACGATGATCTGTCCCGCCGCGCCTTGGCGCATCCGGAAGTGCAGCGCTTCCAGGAAGCGTTTCCAGGCAGCCAGGTGCGAACCGTCCGAAATCTGAAACAATAGGAATCAGCCATGAAACTTCCCGGAAATATGCAGAACATGATGAAGCAGGCGCAGCAGATGCAGCAGCGCTTGCAGGAGGACATCGCCCTGATTCGCGTGGAGGCCTCCGCCGGTGGGGGCATGGTCACCGTGAAGATGGACGGACAGAAGAATGTACTTGGGGTGAAGATTGAGCCGGAGGTCACCAGCGATGTGGAGATGCTGCAGGACATGGTGATGGCGGCCTTCAACGAAGCCTCCAAGCGCGTGGACGATGAGGCCAAGGGCAAGATGTCCGGCATGCTTGGCGGAATGGGCCTGCCCCCGGGTTTGTTTTAGCGGTCATGCCTGATTTCGCCGAACCACTGGCGCGACTGATTCAGGAATTTAAGCGTCTGCCCGGGATTGGGCAGAAGTCCGCGCAGCGGCTGGCGTTTCACGTATTGCGCAGTTCGCGTGAAGACACCGGGCGATTTGCGCAAACGCTGATGGACGTGAAGGATCATCTCGGGGTCTGCTCGCTTTGCAACAATATCAGCGAAGGCGAATTCTGCCCCTACTGCAAGGACCCGAACCGCGATCAGAGCGTGATTTGCGTGATCGAAGAGGCGCACAATATACTGCCGATTGAAACCACGCGAACGTTTGAAGGCCTGTACCATGTGCTGCAGGGGGCCATCTCGCCGTTGCGCGGCATCGGACCGGAGCGTTTGAAGATCCACGGGCTGCTGGAACGGATTGCCGGCGGCGCGGTGCGGGAGTTGATCATCGCCACCAATCCGAACGTGGAGGGTGAGGCGACGGCGGTTTATCTGTCCCGTCTGGTGAAGCCGCTGGGGGTGAAAGTCTCCCGGATCGCGATGGGGATTCCAGTGGGTTCGGACCTGGAGTATGCCGACGAAGTGACGATGTCGAAATCCTTGGAGAATCGCCGCGAAATGTAGCGGGTTAGGCGCTTAGCGGCAAAAATCGACAAAGCTTTTGTCGATGTGAACAAGGTCTAGAGATTGGAGACGATCTTTCCGCGTTGCGTCTTTGCGCGAAAGCTCTGTCAGCTTTGCGATCGAGGCGTTGCCAGTTGCACGGCAGCCAGTCTCAGAAGCGCACCAGTCCAAAACGCTGGATCTGCGCGTAATAGCTGACTCCTTCCGGCGGACGGAAGGGCCGTTGGCTGTGCCGTCTCAGGTGCTGCGTGAGACGTTCACGAACATACGTGTTGATCTCTCCGAAGGCAACCCGCGGGTATCCAAAGTCGAAGTAGTTCTTCCAGCCTCCCAGGTGCCGGTTCAGTTCCTCAATCAGTTGCGGGATTGGCTTGCAGCACTCGCCACCCGCGCCCTTGCAGGTCCTCGTAGTAGCGGAACGTGAACCCCAGAAAGTCCAGACTCGCTCCTTCTTCCTTCCTATTCACCACTCGCGTTTTCTCCCGATTGATCTCCCATTCCAGCCAGCCTTCGAGTTTCGATTCAATCCAGCCCGTCAGACCAGTTCCCTGATAGCGCGCCAGCACCACGAAGTCGTCGGCATAACCAATGCAGATACACGTTACTGAGCAGCGGCGCAATCACCCCGCCCGCCTTGGGGACTCCCTTTGCGGGGGCGACTCCATCGCTGCGGCTTGCCCTCCTCACCCGGTTCTACGACCTGCGTCTCCAGCTCCAGCCACATCCGGATCAGTTGGAGCACACTCCGGTCCACCACGCGCAGACGCACGCAAGCCAGAAGCTTGTCGTGCGGAATCGAATC
>JAENWC010000264.1 GCA_016650235.1 Terriglobia bacterium | reverse complement strand
GTGGCCGTGAAGCTCTGCCCCTTTTTCAGCTCAATCCCGAACATTGCCCGGCAATTGGACGATGCCGGCGCCGATGCGCTGGTTTTGTTCAATCGTTTCTACCAGCCCGACTTTGATCTGGATCGTTTAGAGGTCTACCCGCACTTGAACCTGAGCGACTCCAGTGAACTGCCGCTGCGTCTGCATTGGGTGGCGATTCTCTTTGGACGCTTGCAGGCGGATCTGGCCATCACCGGCGGCATACACTCGGCCACGGATGTGTTAAAGGCGATGATGGCCGGCGCCCGGGCCGCGATGATGACCTCTTGCCTGTTACGGCACGGAATTGGCTACGTCAAGGGCATCGAGCGGGAACTGCTGGAGTGGATGGAGGAGCGCGAATACGAATCCATCCAGCAAATGCAGGGAAGCATGAGCTACATCTCGGTCCCCGACACCACCTCGTTTGACCGCGGCAACTACATGCGCGTGCTCAGCAGCTACGCGCTCAAGCACTAGGCCGGCGCGGCGGGGGCGGGCAGCAGTCAACGGGGCAGATGTCCGGGCAAAGCGGGGCATCTCCTATCGACAATCGCGACTGGCTGGGATCGATCCTTTCCAGAATCAACTCCCGGATCATCCCGACAAAGCGCGGATGCGCGCCGACCGTGGCGGCGCGCCGCATTGGCAAGCCCACCTCACCGCAGACCGCGGCCGCGTCATAGTCGAGATCCCAAAGAACCTCCAGATGATCCGACAGGAAGCCGATGGGCGCGATGACTATGCCCGGACAGTTACCGGCTGCCGCGATCTCGCGAACGCTGTAGCGGATGTCCGGTTCGAGCCATGGCTGGCCCGGTGGGCCGCTGCGGCTTTGGTAGACCAGACGCCACGGCGGATTTCCGCACAATCCGGCCACCGTGGCGCAGGCATCGAGCAACTGCTCCTGGTACCGGCTGGTGGAGGCCATGAAAACCGGGATGGAATGCGCCGTGAATACCACTTCCCATCCTTGCCGTAAGACTGCGCGCACGGATTCGGCAAAGGGCTCCAGATATCCGGGGTGATTGTAGAAGCCGCGCAGGCGGTGGATTTGCGGCGCTGTGGGACCGGTTTGCGCGCGCGCGTCCTCCAGATTTTCCAGATACTGGCGGCAGCCGGAATAGGATGAGAAGGCCGACGTGATGAATGCGAGGGCATTCCTGACGCCGTCGGCCGACATCCGGCGCACTGTATCGGCCAGCATCGGAGGCCAGTTGCGATTGCCGGTATAGACGGGCATTGGCGGGCCTTCCCGGGCCAGGAGATCGCGCAGGGCGGCGGCCAGTTGACGGGCCTGCTCATTGATCGGGCTGCGTCCTTCAAAGTGGTAGTAGTGCTCGGCTGCCTCCAGCATGCGTTCGCGCGGCACATTGCGGCCGCGCAGCACGTTTTCGAGAAAAGGGATCACATCGTCATGTTTTTCCGGGCCACCGAAGGAGACAATCAAGACAGCGTCGTAGTTGGGCATGCGGCTAACTACCTGTGTACCACGGCCCGGTTCAAAGCAGAGTAAAGCTACACTGGTAGCTTATGGTCCCATTGACACTGGAAGGTTCCTACGCGCTGCACCAGATGCTGCGCATCCGCTGGTCGGCGTGGAAAGCGCTCGAGGAAAAGAAACGGCAGGCGTTGGTGCAGGAGGCCGCCGCCGCGCTTGCGGCGCTGGAGCCGTCGCAAACGGCCGCTTATACAATGCTCGGCCACAAGTGCGATCTGATGCTGGTGCACTTCCGGGCGACAATGGACGAGCTGAATCAGGTGGAACTGCAACTGGCGCGATTGGGGCTCTGGGACTACCTGGAACTGGCCACCTCCTACGTCTCTGTCGTCGAGCTGGGGCTCTATGAAACCACTTCCAAGATCTATAAATCGATTGAGGAGCAGGGTCTGGAGATGCACTCGGAGCCATGGACCGCGGCGGTGGAGGAGGAACTGGGGCGGCAGCGCAAGGCCATGGCCCCGCGTATCTATCCCACCATCCCGGAGTTTCGTTACATCTGCTTTTATCCGATGGATCGCAAACGAGGTGAGGATAAGAACTGGTATCAGGTGCCATTCAACGACCGGCAGAAGCTGATGCACGACCACGGCATGATCGGCCGCCGCTATGCCGGGAAGGTGAAGCAGATCATCACCGGTTCCATTGGATTTGATGACTGGGAGTGGGGAGTGGACTTGTGGAGCGATGATCCGCTGTGGTTCAAGAAGCTGATTTACGAGATGCGCTTTGACGAGGTGAGCGCCGTGTATGCCCTGTTTGGGACCTTTGTGGTGGGCATGCGGCTGAAAACGGATGAGTTGGCCGGGGTTCTCTGTTGAGAAATCGACGCGGTACCAGGTACGGTTGACTAATAAGATGACTAAGCCAGGAGCGATAGCGAGTGTGACCGGTAAGCAGAGAATCTCTCCCCAAGACGGAGCGCAGCGACCGGCTGCTGTTGCTCCATTTGCTTTCTTCCTGCCAGGGAATCGGCGTCATTGACATTGCTCAAGGTCGTGTTTGCGGCCTTTGCGAGCTTGGCTATGACTAACTGGGTTATTGACGAGGTTTGATGCTTCGGTTATAGTGATCCAGGTACGCAGCGTGCTGCGTTTCGATTTCCGTTGTTTTTTCTGGCCCACCGGTTACCCCGGTGGGCCTTTTTTTGTTGTGCCGGAGGTAGTCTACTTCTTAGCCTCCCCCTTCTTTTCCGCCTCCGCTTTCGGATAGACCAGTGGGAGCCCCTTCTCTTTCCAATCGAGCAGTCCGCAGTAGGACAACTGCTGGTAACCGTTCTTCTCCAGGATGGCCGCGGCACGCGCGGCCCTTGTTCCGCGGTTTCAAGCCAGGACGACGGGGATGTTCCTGGGAATCTCCGACAACCGCGCCTCCACCTGGGAGAGCGGGATGTTCACAAACCCCTTCATCGTGCCCAACTCTTCCAACTCCTTCGGCTCACGCACATCCAGGAAGAAGAACTTGCTCTTGCTGTCCACCAGCTTCTTTAGATCTTCCGTGGTGAGACTCTTGGCCGAGGCGGGAGCGGCGGCCTGTGCCGCCAATCGCAACGCAGGTGTAATAGCACCGGCGAGTACCTTCAGGAATAGTCTTCTCATGCGCATAGTATAAGACAATCTCCCTGCCATTTTGATGTCCCGCAGTGATAACTTCTCGCCGCCTTCAGCCGATGGATGCACGTGGCCTGTTGCCACTCGCGCTGAATAGAATGACTGCCTCTCATAGTTCCCACGAATCCTCCGGTAACCTGCTTTTTGTTGCCGCGGAAGCCGCCGCCACGCCGCTGGCCCCAATGCTTGCAGAGGAGGGGTTCCTCGTCACGGTTGCCGAGGATGGACTGCAAGCAGTGCAGCGCGGCCGCACGGGAGAGTTTGCGGCTGCTCTTGTGCAGTTACCGGTGCAGGGTTGGTCGCCCGAGGAACTCCTGGAAGAGTTGCAACGGGCCTGCCGCGTTACGCCGGTGATCTTCATCGCCTCGGATGAGGAATCCGGTGCGGATTTTACCAGCGCCGTCCGCCTCGTCAAGCTGGGAGCCTTCCAATACCTCACACACGAGACATCGAAGGAAGACATCGCATCCACGGTCCGGTCCGCCATGCAGCACAGCCGCATCTTCCAATCCGCGTACCCGCGGGACCAGAATCGGCCCGCTGAGCCGTGGATGCACTTTCTGGTGGGTGAAAGCGCCGCTCTTGGCCAAGTCACGCAAATCGTTCGTCTCATCGGCAACCGCCGCTGTACCGTTCTCATTACCGGAGAAACCGGTACCGGCAAGGAGATGGCCGCCCGCGCCATACACGCCGCCGGATCCCGATCCGTCCTTCCGCTGGTGGCTGTCAATTGCAGCGCTCTGCCTGAGAACCTCCTGGAGGCGGAGTTGTTTGGTCATGTCAAAGGAGCGTTCACCGGTGCAGTCCAAAACCGGATGGGCCGCTTTGAGCAGGCCCACCGGGGCACGATCTTCCTGGACGAGATCGGGGACATGCCGTTGGATCTACAGTCCAAGCTGCTCCGCGTCCTGCAGGAACGCGAATTTCAGCGTCTGGGGAGTTCAACGACGGTCAAGGTGGACGTGCGGGTGATTGCAGCCTCCAACGTCGACCTTTGCGAACTTGCGCGCCAGGGCCGCTTCCGCGAAGACCTGTACTATCGCATCAACGTGGTCCCGGTTCTCATGCCGGCGCTGCGGGAACGCGCCTCCGACATTCCCATGCTCACGCAACACTTCATCGAGAAGATCTGCCGGCAGGAAGAGATTCCCGTCAAGCAGATTGCTCCGGAAACGCTCTCGCGCCTCTGCCGCTACCTCTGGCCCGGCAATGTGCGCCAGCTCGAAAATGCCGTGGAAATGGCCCTCGCACTGAGCGGGGACCGCTCCATCCTCTACCCCGGCGATTTTCCGCTGCCTTCCTTGCTTGCATCCAAGCGCGCTGGAGCTGCGTCGCCGCCGCACGTCCCGGTTCCCGACGAGGGCCTCGATTTTGAACAGATTGTTGGCAGGCTCGAACTCAGCCTGCTGGAGCAGGCCCTCCGCAAGAGCCATGGCAATAAGAAACTCGCCGCGGACCTGCTCGGACTCAAACGCACCACGCTGGCGGCCAAGCTGAAAAGCCTGGGAGCCTCGGCCTCTCCGGCTGCCGTTTAGTTAATTGAAGAATTGAAGAACTGCAAGCTGGGAGCGATGCCGCACTGGTCCGCGGCTCGGATTTCCGAGACGCTTGCCAGCCGGGATCTAAAGCTGCCTCGTTGATAAGGGGTTGCTGATTCCCGATGGTGAGAAGAGAGGACGCGCCTATGAGGGAGCGCCGATCTTATACGACATCAGCACGGCTGTAAACACGTGCTGCCGAAACCCTACTCGAATTCGCGGCTTGGGCGATAGCCCGGGCGCACGCGTACACGGAGCTTCTTGCCGACGTCGGTGACGATCTGGACGTCGATTTTGCGGAAGCCCTTGTTGGGATTGGGCTGCGGGTAGTAGGTGACGGTGTAGGAGTTGCCGAGCGATTCGCGGATCGCCTCGAAGGCCTCCACCTGCTTCTGCCAGGTCTTGGCGAAGTAGACTTGTCCACCGGTGCGCGAGGAGATGCGGCGGAACACGTTGGAGGAGATGGGGTCGCGGCTGACGTCGGAGGTGGAGATGACGTAGATGGGAATGCCTTCATCCTCGGCGACGGCGCGGACATCGTCCGGGCCACCATGCTGGCGTTGTCGGGACCGTTGCTGAACACAATAACCACCTTGCGGCCGGGGACCTTGGCGGCATCGCGGAGAGCTAGAAGCAGGCCGTTATAGCGGCGTCATCGCCGGCGACGGCTTTGCGCAACCCCATGATGGCGGAGGTGCGGTCGCGCGTTAACTCCGCGGCGCGGGAAAGATTACGGCTGAAGGTGTAGACGGCCACCGAATCGGCGCGATCGAGGCCGCGGACGAAATCGGCGATCGCGTCGGATGCGTAGACGAAGCCGCGGTACATATAATTACTGGTGTCAAAGAGGACAAAGACGTTGGTTCCGACAAAGGCTTCGGAACGCGCATCGAGGCCGGGAGCATTGGGAACCTCGGCGGCTTGCCCGGCCACCAGCGGGCGCGTGGAGCCATCGGCGAGCACCTGTACGGGCGGCTTGTTCCCTTCTCCAAACGTGGCCAGCCGCTGTTCAATGCCGGTGATGTATTTTCCCTTGCTGTCGGTCACGGTGAAACTTAGCTCGAACCCTGTTTGATCAAGAACCCATCAAAAGAGGTGAAGCCCCGGTTCTTGAGGTTGGGTGCTTAACCGTTTTGGGGGAGAGGTACACGTCGAGCATCTGGGGGGCTTCTCGTTTTCGTCTGCTGGCAACTCAAGATCGATGTCAGAGTCTGATCGGCACGGAGCCGTCTAACTGAAACATTGAGGCTGGGTCTTGTTTTTATCTGTATCTGATAGTATTATGACTATCAGATGACCGAGCCCGAGTCCCCTGCCGGGCCCGAGGCCACCGCCTTGAAACGTCGCAAGCGCCGGCTTCTGGCCTGCCTCGCCATCCCTGCCGACGCTCTTCCGGGATCTCTCGTGCTCTCGCATCGACGTTGCGGGAAGCCAAACTGCCACTGTGCCGAAGCAACGGGCCATCCATTCTCCTCACTCACCTTCATGGTCGACGGGAAGAAACGCGTCGAATCCATTCCCGCTGACTGGATCGATGCGGTCCGCCCGGCTGTGGATGCCGGCCGCGCCTTCAAAGACGCCGTCACCGAGTTGCTTGCCATTAACGCTCAACTGCTGGTGCTGGCCCGCCAACAGCGGCGTCGTCGCGTTCCGGCCGAGCGGACGCCGGAGTAAAGGAGCAAGGTTATGGCGCAGCAACGCCAATCTCGTCCCGAGCCGGTGGAACCACCGCCGCGGCCCAGGCTGGCCGATCAGCCGTCGCGCTTTATTCTGCTGGAGCGCGAAGTGGAGTTGGAGTACAGGCCGCGAATGTTAGAGGCCTTGCAAGACAAGGTCAACACCGTGGCTGAAGAGGCCCGAACCACGGCGCCGGGGTGTCCACGATGCGGCCAACCGATGAGTTATCACGATGCTCGTCCTGTTTCCTGGCTGGCGCACTGGGGGCGGCTTCACGCCTCTCCGGCACGTTACCGTTGCTCGCCCTGCAAACAGGAACGGCGGCCCTTGTTGGATCTTCTCGGCGTCGAGCCAGGACGCATCTGCGGTTCGTTGGCTCGCCGGTTGGGATTGCTGGCTGCCGTGGCGCCGTTTGAACTGGCGGCACGGCTGGCACAGTTGCTGCTGGGAGTCCCCATCAGCGCCATGGGTGTGTGGCGGGTGGCGCAGCGATTGGGACAGGCGGCGGCCCGCTACGACGAGGCCCTGAGTCAGTATCACGCCGACAGCCGGAGTGAAGGTATTTCGGTGGACAACGCGCCACCGGCGGTGATTCTGGGAGTCGACGGTTGTACGCTGGGAATGCAGGTCCGCACTCGCCGCCGCGGCCGGACCGGCGCGGAATCGCTACCCGCTTTGCCGGTCATCGAAAAAGGGCATTTCCGCGAGGTCAAGACTGGCGTTTTGCTGCTGCCCAGTGAACGAGTAGAAACCTCGCCGGGCCGCCGATCCGTGGTCCGGCGATTTCTGGTCACCTGTCTCGGAGAAGCCGACGGGATCTTTCGGCGCTTGTACTCGCAATTACGGGAACTCGGCTGGGTTGGCCCTCACACCGTCGTGGTGATCGTCGGCGACGGCGCAGAATGGATCTGGAACCGAGCCCCGATGTTTGTGCATCGTTGCGAGATTCTCGACTTCTGGCATGCCCTGGAACATGCCTGGGCCTTCGCCCGCCTTGGTTACGGACAAGATTCCGTACAGGCCGACCGTTGGGTTCGTGGGATCGCCGAAGACCTGCGCGCCGGCAAGGTGCAAGAGGTGATCGCCAGGCTGAAACGTCTCAGACCGAAAACCGAGGAACTGCGGGAAGGATTGCAGTCGCTCATCCGCTACTACAGTGAGAATGCCGCACGTATGCGCTATGACGAGTACTTGCGGTTGGGCTATGGAATCGGCAGCGGCGCCGTGGAGAGCGCCCACAAGCAGGTGGTCCATGCCCGCCTGCGTCAAGCGGGGATGCGCTGGAGCGAGGCGGGCGCGCGCCGGCTGTTAGCGCTGCGCCTCCTGTTACTGAACGATGACTGGGCGCTGTTGGACCGGCTGCGCATGGTTTCCTTCGCCTAATTGCCCCATCTCACACTCGCATTGACCTCTCCTCGGCGATGCGCCATGCTCGGGCTATGGCTCGCCGTTCACCGGCGGAAATCCCTGTCAACCTCCGGGCGCGTCTGGAAGCGGCCCGACTCGATCTGCTAGCCCTTTTCCGCGCCCTGGACCGGATGGATCTGTCCCCTGCCGAGATTCCGCAGCGCCTCATTCGACAACTGTTTGAGCTGGATGCCGGCTACGTGGAAGCTCTCTGGGCACTGGATCAACCCTCCGCCAGCCGGGACCTGCGCGCCATGCTCCGCGATACTCTGGCTGCGCTGGAACAACTACCCGAAGCCTGCGCCCGATTCCGGAACAACCTTCCACGTAGCGCTCGTCCAACCCTCGCCCTACTCGAAATCACCGTGCGTAACGCATTGGACCCGGTCGAAGCCTACAATATGGTTCCTGGCCGCGATCCCCAAAACGGTTAAGCACCC
>JAENWC010000263.1 GCA_016650235.1 Terriglobia bacterium | reverse complement strand
CTCTGGATATCCGAACGGCCTTAAAGGAAAAGAGATTCCCCTCGGCGCGCGGATTTTGGCGGCTGTGGACTGCCTGGATGCAATTGCCTCCCATAGGCAATACCGGCGGGCCATGCCGTTGGACGATGCAATGGAATTTGTGGTCTCGGAATCCGGAAGGTCGTTTGACCCCGCCGTGGTCGCTGTTCTAAAAAGGCGCTACCGGGAATTGGCCGGGGATCAAGAGTGCGAGATTCAAAGAGAGAAACTGGAGACCAACCTTAACATAGAGCGGGGCTTGGCTCCAGCGGCTGGATTTCAACAGTCCCAGTCGAATCAAGTGGAAAACGATCCGGTGGCCGACCGCCTGGTTTTTCTTTCCTCCATCGCAGCGGCGCGGCAGGAAGCGCAGGTCCTTTTCGAGCTCAGCAATGATTTGGGGTCCTCGCTCAGTCTGCCCGAAACTCTTTCCGTGCTCGACCTCCGGCTCAAGAAAACGATTCCGTATCACACGATGGTGGTGTATGTTCTCAAAGAGAACTGCCTGGTAGCCGAGTATGCTCAGGGCGATAACTTCCAGCTATTTGCATCTCTCAAAATCCCAGCCGGTGAGGGGCTGTCCGGCTGGGTGGCGCAAAACACGCAGCCTGTAATAAACGGTAACCCGGCGGTGGAATACGGTTATCTGAGCGATCCGAGGCGGTTCACCATTCTGCACTCCGCGCTGGCTATCCCCCTGAACGGGCCCTCGGGAACGATCGGGGTTTTAGCTCTTTACCACAAACAGGAGAATGCCTTCAGCGGCGATCACCTCCGCGTATTGACCGCCGTCTGCTCCAAGATCGCCCTGGTGGTACAAAACGCACTGCGCTTCCGCGAGGTGGAAAAGTCAGCCACCACCGACGGACTGACCGGATTACCAAATGCCACGAGTCTATTTCTCCATCTGGATTCAGAATTGTCTCGTTGCAAGCGCTCCGGCAGCCCTCTCGCCGTCTTGGTTTGCGATCTGGACGGATTCAAACAGGTCAACGACAGGTTTGGCCATCTCGAGGGAAATCGATTGCTCAAAATGGTGGCCGATGCCTTGCGCGCTTGCTGTCGCGAGTACGACTATGTCTCCCGGATGGGAGGAGACGAATTCGTGATCGTGCTGCCCGGCGCCAGCACAGCGCTGCTGCGCCAGAAGCTATGCACGATTACACGGGCCGTTGAACAGATCGGTCTCGAAGTCTGCGGGGAGGAACTTGTTTCCATAAGCGTAGGGAAAGCCAGCTTCCCGGATCAGGGGATGGATGCCGAGGAGTTGCTGGCCGAAGCTGACCGAAGTATGTATCAAGCCAAGCAGTCCCGCAGGCACGCGGCCCCAAAGGCGGCCGACGGCCTCTTTGATGAGGTTGATAACGCCGCGTAATCAGCCGGGAAGCCGGCGAGCGGAAAACTGCATCTGCCCCCCACCGCGGCTGGCGCATCCCTGGTAGCGGGGCTGTTGGATGGGGACACTCCAGCCTGATCGCGCAGACGAGGAAGGGACTCCGCACCTCCGCACCGGTACCCTGCCGCGGGAGGCCTGTAAGTCGCATTGGCCTGCGCCGCCTGGCGCGGTAGAAGGAAAAACCTTCTTGGGAACTGCCCGAGAGGGTAAACCTTCAAATCGAGGCTTTGGTTCCAGGCAAAAGCGCAGTCTCGAACTCTCATTTCTCACCCGCTTTCCACAACCGCCCGCGGCAAGTCCATGTCTACTTTTGTTGCGCTCTGCCATTGTGCTCTCAGCCTGTCAAGGCTGCCCCTTCCCGCCGGCTGTCGCGCCATGAGAAAAGCGGGCTACTTGCCGAGTTCACCTGCGCCCATGCACAAATCCGAGCCGTGGCTCACATCGATGAGTCCCCAACAGGACAAGATGTCCGGTGCATCCGCGAAAAGCGGACAGGATTTCGGGAGTACTTGCGGGGGAAGAGTACGGAATATACTTTCATTTCAGTCACTTAGCGATCACCATGTTTGGCACTCGCCTTGCTTTCCCAATGGCATGAAGTCAACTCGGTTTCTTCGAAATACAGCCTGCATAATGTTTGGAATCGTCTTCAGCATCGCCGAGGGCGCACAGCCAGCGGAGCAGAAGTTGTCAGCGGAGCTTCAGGATCTCACAGGCGAGGCCGCTATCATCTCTTCTGGAAACATCGGGGGAAACATCGCTGGAAACAGCTTGGCCTCTAAGCCGGCTCTGCCGCCGGCCGTGATCTTCGACAGCAACACTTCCCAGCCGCTGCTGGTACTGGACTCCTCGGCGGTATGGGGAGACTGGGCAGTATGGGGAAACAGCGTTCCAGCCAACGGCAGTGCGGCCTTGTGGGGCTCGCAAGGCTTCAGCACTCTTTGGGGAACCAGTGCAGTGTGGACAGCTTCAACAACAAACAGGTTTGGGAGCCTGAACCTCAGCGGAAACGGAACAGGGATATGGCAATAAAAGGCATACTTATGAAAACCAATACTTACAAGAAGGCGGCGAAAGCCCTCCTGTTAGCACTATGCGCCGTTGTAGCTTTGGGGAAAGCTCCAAAGGGGAAGCTCTCGCCCGATCTGAATGCGGCGGGCAGAGGCGATAGTAGTGTGGATGTCATCGTACAGTTCGTGCCAGGCACCGCGGCCAACGGCAAAGCCGATGTGGATAATCAGGTTCGGAGGCAGGGAGGATCGGTCCAAACCCACTTCAACATCGTGAACGCAGCGATGTACCGAATGCCAGCCCGGGCTCTGACCGCCTTGGCGAATAATCCCAACATCTCCTACATTACGCCAGATCGCGCGGTCAAGATGAATCTGGAGTACGCAAATCCGGCCGTCGGCGCCGGCATTGCCATGAATTATGGATGGGACGGTTCGGGTCTCGGAGTGGCCGTGATCGACAGCGGCATTTACTTACATCCGGATCTGAACAATGGTTCAGGTGCTACCCGTGTGGTCTATTCACAGAATTTTGTCCCGGGAGAGTCTACGACCAGCGATCCGTATGGCCACGGCACCCACGTGGCCGGCATCGTGGGGGGCAATGGTTCGATGTCGAATGGATCGAACAAAACCTTCACCTTCATGGGTATTGCCCCTAGAGTCAATTTGGTGAACCTACGGGTACTGAACAGCCTAGGAGCGGGCACGGATAGCGCGGTGATCTTAGCAATCCAAACGGCGGTTCAGCTCAAGAGCTTGTACAACATTCGGGTGATCAACTTGTCCCTCGGGCGGCCGGTGATGGAAAGCTACGTCTCCGACCCGCTTTGCCAGGCAGTGGAGAATGCCTGGAAAGCCGGCGTTGTTGTGGTTGTGGCTGCTGGAAACCGCGGCCGCGACAATTCACAAGGGACCAACGGATACGGAACCATCGGATCTCCGGGCAACGATCCCTACGTGATCACGGTCGGCGCCATGCGAGACATGTCTACCGCTTCCCGCAGCGATGACCTCATGACCACATACAGTTCCAAAGGCCCAACGGCGGTGAATCAGATCGTCAAGCCGGATCTGGTTGCCCCGGGCAACAGCATCATTTCCGCTCTGAGTCCGGGTTCCCAGATCCAGACTTTGTACCCTGGAAACGTGGTCCCTATCAACTACTACAAATCGGGAAACAACTCGAACTCCTCCTACTGGTACTATCGCCTGAGTGGGACTAGCATGGCGGCCCCGATGGTCTCTGGCGCGGCTGCTCTGATGCTGCAAAAGAATCCTGCGCTAAGTCCTGACGCCGTCAAGGCACGGTTGATGCAATCTGCAACCAAGGCCTTCCCGCTGTACAGCTCCTACACTGAACCGGCCACAGCGATCACATATTTGACCCAGTACGACATTTTCACAGTCGGCGCCGGCTACCTGGATGTTTGGGGCGCCTTGAACAACACCCGCTTGGTCCCCGAGGGAAAGCGAGCTCTTTCTCCCAAGGCGGTTAAGAATACGCTAACCGGAGTGGTTTCCCTCTCAATGCTTTGGGGTGACACCGTGCTTTGGGGTGACACTGTGCTTTGGGGTGATTCCCTGGTTTGGGGCACGAATGTGATCATCGGATCGTCGATCCTTTGGGGCGATTCCATTCTTTGGGGCGACTCCATTCTTTGGGGTGACACGACACCGGCAGGATCCACCGTACTTTGGGGCGACACAGTCCTGTGGGGGGATACCTCGCAGTTCCCTGCGGCGGTTTTGACAGCAGGAGACAAAACTAGCCAGTAAGAAAACCGGGGGTTGAAAGAGCCGGAGCAAATCCGGCTCTTTCCTTCGGGGCCGCCCCTCATCCTGTCCTCTGAGAATCCCCAATCAACGCGAGCCTCCAAGGTGGCCGGTCGCGCAGCTCCCGGCTCCTGTCAGCGCTGCTTGGCTCCGGAACCCTGATCTGAAGCACCTAGTCAGTTTGTCAATTTGCCTTAGGCTGGTTGCCCATCGCCGGCGTAGGCCGATAGGAGATCAGTGACAATAGCGCCGTTAGTTCGGAGAGTCGTCTCGCTACCGCTGCTGTGGTTGCTGGCCGGATTTCTAGGTACAACCCTCATCCGGTTTGCTCCCGGGTTCGCAGTGGATGAGCGGGAACTGGATGCGCGGTTGACGGCCGATTCGGTGGCCTCCATAAGACAGGAGCGCGCCCATCAAACCAACCCGGTCGCCTATTACCTTTCCTTTACCGGCGGTCTCTTGTCGGGCGACCTCGGAGTATCGCGCACCCTGGGGCGGCCCGTTCGAGAACTGTTGCGGGACCGGATTCCAGTCACAGCTCGCCTGGCCGGCTGGGGACTCCTGGGAGCTTGGGGAGTGGCCTTAGCTGCCGCTCTGGCCCCTGTTGCCTGGCCTGGATACGGACTGAGAACCGTTACGTCGCTGGCTGGAGGACTCATTCTGTCCATTCCCGCCGCCGTTGTGGCGCTGATCTTTCTGCATGGGAACTGGCCGCGGGAGGCTGCGGCGGCAGTGGTTCTGTTCCCCCGCCTGCACAACTATTGCAGCCGGACAATCGATCATGTGCAAGCACTGCCGCACGTGTTGCTGGCGCGCGCCAAGGGAGCGCGGCCGGTCTCGGTGTTGCTGCGCCACATCCTTGCGCCGGCGCTGCCGCAATTGATCGCGTTGGCCGGGGTTTCCCTCAGCATGGCCTTGGGCGTATGCATACCGCTGGAGGTACTGTGTGACGTGCCGGGAATCGGCCAACTGGCATGGCAATCCGCAATGGGGCGCGATCTTCCTGTACTGGTATCGCTGACCCTGCTCACCGCCGCGGTGACGATGACAGCCAATCTGGCGGCGGATCTGACGCTGTTCGCTTTGGGGAAACGCACATGAGCCTGGCGCAGCGGATCGCCTGGTTGCTGATTGCCGTAATCGTTACGGCCGCGGCGTTAGCCAGTTGGATTGTCCCGGCATCCTACGACCGCCAGTTCCGCGACGAAATACAGGCTCCGCCATCCAAGGCGCACCCGCTCGGCACCGACGAGTTGGGGCGCGACCGGCTCTCGCGGCTTCTGCATGGCACACAGGTATCGCTGCTGCTGGCCCCGGCCGCGGCCTTCCTCGCCACCCTGCTGGCGGCGCTGGCGGGGACGCTCGCTGGCTGGCGTGGCGGTTGGCTGGACCATGCGCTCGAATCGGTTTGCGATCTCACGATGTCTCTTCCCTGGATGTTCCTGCTACTGACCGTGCGCGCCGCCTTGCCGCTGGATGTTGCGCCGATGACCTCGGTGGCAATTACATTCTTTCTGCTGGGCGCGTTGGGATGGGCCGGCCCGGCACGCGTTGTCCGCGCCGGTGCGCGCGCGCTTCGCGATTCCGACTACATGCTGATGGCTCGCGCGCAAGGCTATCGAGGCTGGCGCCTGCCTGTCTGGCATCTTCTGCCCGGCCTCCGGCCGGTGTTGACGGCCCAGTTTTGGACCTCGGTCCCTCTGTTCATATTGGCGGAGGCGAACCTGAGCTTGCTGGGATTGGGAGTGGTGGAGCCGATGCCGAGTTGGGGCGGGCTGCTCAAGGAGATGGAGAGCCTGCCGGCCATCGGCAGGAATCCCTGGATCCTGGCGCCGGCCGTTGTGCTACTGATGACTCTGGCCTCTCTGTATGTATTGATGGGCGCAAAGGAGGAGGAGGCTTGATACGGCAATTCTTGTTGGTTGCCGCGCTTGCCCTCCCGGTTGCGGGTGAGGGGGGCGGTACCTTGCGGCTGTGCTTGCGTTCCGAGCCCAGGTCGCTGCATCCGCTGGAGGCGGCTGAGGAGTCCTCCGAGACGGTGCGCTACCTGACCGCGGGTGTGTTGGTGCGTATCAACCGCCAGACCCAGCGGGCCGAGCCGGAACTGGCCCGCAGTTGGAAGATCACGGACGGAGGGCGCCGGATCACGTTCCAGTTGCGCGAGGGTATCCAGTTCTCAGACGGGTCCCCTTTCGGCGCTCAAGACGTGGTCTATACATTTGCGGAACTGGCCTCGGATGAGCTGCGCTCTCCGGCCGCCGACGCTTTCCGGACAGCGCCAGGCCGTGTAAGCGCCAAGGCCCTGTCGGAAGCATCGGTCACTATACTGCTGCCCGCCCCCGTTGCCGGCCTGGAACGCCTGTTTGATGCAGTGGCCATCCTGCCGCGCGCCGGGCGCAGTTTGGACCGGAGCGTACTGGGCCCGTTCCGGATCAGCCAGCATCAACCCGGCTCATTCATCCTGCTGGAGCGAAACCCTCACTATTGGAAAAAAGACTCCTCGGGCCGGAAACTTCCGTACCTGGATGCCGTGCGCCTGGATATCCAGCAGAACCGCGAAATCGAGATGCTGCGGTTCCGCCGGGGCGAAATCCACATGATCAACAAACTCGATCCGGAGTTGTTTGAACGGCTCGCAGCCGAAGAGCCGGGGTCCGCCTTCAATGCCGGCCCCTCGATGGAACCGGAGCAGATGTGGTTCAACCAGGCAAACGGGTCTCCACTTCCGGAATACAAGCGGGCCTGGTTTGGCTCCCGGAACTTCCGCAACGCGATATCGCATTCCATCCGGCGGCAGGACCTGGCCCGGATCGCGTTTCTCGGCAGGGCGGCGGCGGCCGCGGGGCCGGTTTCCGAGGCCAACCAATACTGGTTCAACCGGCAACTGAAGCCGCGGCAGCACGATCCGAAACTGGCCAAGCGGCTGTTAGTCTCGGACGGGTTCCGATGGCAAGGCTCCAAGCTGGTGGACCGTGGAGGACATCCGGTTCAGTTCAGCATCATCACCAACTCAGGCAACAAGACCAGGGCCAAGATGGCCGCTCTCATACAACAGGACCTGGGTGAGATCGGCATTGATGTACGGATCACTCCGCTGGATTTTCCTTCACTCATCGAGCGCATCTCCCGGACCTTCCAATACGACGCTTGCCTGCTCGGGCTGGTGAACGTGGATTTGGACCCCAACGGCCAAATGAATGTGTGGCTGAGTTCGTCGGGCAATCATCAATGGAACCCAAACCAGAAGTCCCCTGCCACGGCATGGGAGGCCGAGATCGATCATTTGATGCGGTCGCAAGCGGCCACGCTCGATCCGGAACGCCGCAAGAAGCATTTCGACAAGGTGCAGAGGATCGTTTGGGAGCAGGAGCCATTTCTGTATCTGGTTTACAAGAATGCGCTCGCCGCCGCCGCTCCATCGCTGAGGAACTTCAAGCCTGTGGCGATGTTTCCACAAGGATTCTGGAATGCGGACCAGATCGTTGTGTCCTCCACCGTGGCGCAATCGCGCCGGTGACTCTCTGATGAATTCCCTACTGCACTTGAGGATTTCGGCGGGCTATACGGGCCGTCCCGCGGTGCTCGATGGACTGGACCTGAGTATCGAGCGCGGTGAGATACTGGCGCTGGTAGGACAGAGCGGGTCGGGAAAGAGCTCCTTGGCACTGGCGGCGCTGAAGCTGCTCGGCTACAAGGGGGGCTGGGTCCGGGGGGAGGTGTGGTTCGAGGGCGTCGATCTGATGAAGCTGTCCGAGAGGGACATGAGGTGCTACAGGGGCCGGCGGATCTCCCTCGTTTTGCAGAGTCCAGCCTCGTCGTTGAACCCGTGGCTCAAACTTGGAACGCAGTTCCGTGAAGCATGGGTGGCGCACCGGCCAGAGGAAGCCTCGCTTTGGCGCTGCCATGCCGAGGAGGCTTTGGAATGGGTCGATCTGCCGGCTGATTTTCTCAACCGGCGGCCCGGCCAGGTAAGCCTGGGGCAAGCCCAACGCGTGCTGATTGCCATGGCGATTTTGCACAAACCAGCGCTGCTGATCGCCGATGAACCCACCAGCGCTTTGGACGTGATCACGCAAGCCGGCATATTACAACTGTTTGCCCGGCTGAACCAACAACTGAAGACTGCAATTTTATACATTTCGCATGACTTGCTGTCGGTGGCATCGCTCGCCCACCGGGTGGCCATTCTGGAGCAGGGCAAGGTGGTCGACTCCGGCGGCGTGGACGAGATTTTTCTTTATCCGGCACACCCTTTTACACGCCGCCTGATTGCGGCATTGCCGAACATCTCCTGGGCCGATTCCTTAGGTGGCCTAATGAAAGGCCTCAGAGTGGTCGATAGCGAAGCAACCATGGAGAACGGGCCCGCGTTTGCGGTGAAGGATCCTTTTGCGGTTAAGGATCCAACGGTTACCGCATCGAGGCCGGATCTCGATTCGACAATAGGGATTCTATGACGTACGCGAATGTAAGAACCAAAATCTACATTCTGGCGGTCAGTTTGTTGGGATTGGCCTCGCTGATCACCCACAGCTATCATTTCCATTCCACCGATCCGGTCCGATTTTCTATTTACCTGGTGATTGTCGCTGTCTGTTCTGGGCTTAAGGTTAGCCTGCCCGGCATTAAGGGAACCATGTCGGTGAGCTACGTCATCTTTCTGCTGGGCTTCATCCAACTCAGCCTCTCCGAGACTCTGGTCATGGGGCTGGTGTCCACCTTGGTGCAGAGTGTGTGGCATGCCAAGCAAAGACCCAAGCCGGTGCAAGTCGTCTTCAACATTGCGAGTATCGCAATCGCGATCACCGGCGGTTATGCAGTCTACCATTCCCCGCTTTGGGCCGGTGCCGGCTCACCGGTTCACCCATTGGCGCTCGTCACGGCCGCTTGCGGCTACTTCCTTCTGAACACCCTCTCCATCGCCTTGGTCGTGGGCTTGAGCGAGAGTAAGAGTTCCTGGCAAGTCTGGAAGGAATGCTATTTCTGGTCATTCCCTTACTATCTTCTAGGAGCATCCATCACGGGAGCCATGGACTATTTCGGCCAGTATGTGGGTTGGGAGGTTTCCGTCCTGGTGTTGCCGCTGGTTTATGTAATCTACAGGTCCTACGGTCTCTACCTGGACCGGCTGGAAGGCGAAAAGAACCATGCGCAACAAATGGCATCGCTGCACCTGCGCACGATTGAAGCACTGGCTCTGGCCATCGAAGCAATGGGGGATAACACACACGAGCACCTATACCGTGTGCAAGTCTACGCCACCGAAATCGGTAAGGAGATGGGGCTGAGCCAGGAAGAACTCAGCGCCATTCAGGCGGCCGCCATTTTGCATGATATTGGGAAGCTGGCCGTACCCGACTACATCATCTCGAAGCCCGGCAAGTTGACGCCTGAGGAGTTCGAAAAGATGAAGATCCATCCGGTGGTGGGCGCCGAAATCCTGGAGCGCGTGCAGTTCCCCTATCCGGTGGTCCCCATCGTGCGCAGCCATCATGAAAAATGGGATGGTTCCGGTTATCCGGACGGCTTGAAAGGAGAGCAGATTCCGATTGGAGCCCGCATTCTCTCAACCGTGGACTGCCTGGACGCTGTCTCTTATACACATCTGACG
>JAENWC010000262.1 GCA_016650235.1 Terriglobia bacterium | reverse complement strand
CTTGCTTGCGACGCTTCTCCATCTGAGGGAAGTCGCGTCGCGGAGGAACCCGTGCAGTCATACCTCAAGTATAGGCTAACTCTCGTCTCGTTGTCACTACATTACGCGAGATTGTAACTGTATTATGCGAGGTTCAATAAGTCAAGGAACCGCCGTCCGCGGCAGGAAGCCGCCACCGTTCGTCTTATTGGCGGCGGCGGAAATTGCGCAACAGGGCGAGGTCATTGGCCAGGACCGAGCGGTCGCGCGGGTTGATCTGGTTGCTCTCCACAAGATGCTGGAGCGAGCTGATGGCCTGGTCGAGACGGCCTTGATCGAAGTTGCCTTGTGCCCAGCGGGATTCAAACTGCTGCAAAGCCTGCTGCGCTTTATTGAAATGTCCGCGCTCATGCCCGTCCGTGTAGGAGTTAGCTGCCGTTCGGCTCAGGTCATTTTGCACCCGCCCGATCACAGAGCCGCCGTTCGAATACGCGCCTGTATTGGAGTACCCGCCGTAACCACCGTATGCACCATCGTTGATCGATTGGCCGCGGCTGGCACGGAAATTGCGCAATACGGCAAGATCATTGGCCAGGACCGAACGGTCGCGCCGGTTCACCTGATTGCTCTCGACGAGATGCTGGAGCGAGTTGATGGCCTCATCGAGACGGCCTTGATCGAAATTGCCTTGCGCCCAACGGGACTCAAACTGCTGCAAAGCCTGCTGCGCTTTGTTGAAGTGTCCGCGCTCATGCCCGTCCGTGTAGGAGTTAGCTGCCGCACGGCTCAGGTCATTCTGCACCCGGTCCATCACAGAGCCACCGGCGTAGGAGTCATTTCTGTTTTGGCGCGGCTGGGCCCTGCGGCCGGATCGGCCCTGGCCTGAGTCATAAACCTGAGCGTAGGCGGGGAAGCCTCCGAGAAGCAGGCTTCCGGACAATAGAGCAGAATGCAAGAACGCTTTCATCGGTTTTCTCCTTATTTTGTTGGACGCGCCAAGCCCAGCCTAAGGTACGAATGGTTGGGTTATAATAAAGGGTTCCGTCTCTATGCCAAACAAGGAGTTTGACCCAATGGCTAACCGTCGCACGCCGAAGAATGAGGCCGAAGCCGGTTTAACAAAGCCGGAAACCAGCCGCAGGCAGTTCTTTTCAGGGATCGCCGGCGCAGGCACCGTAGCCCTTGGGGCGGGTAGTTTAGCGCTGCCCACGCCTGGCTTAGCCCTCGGCCAAGACGACCAGCGCCGCCAGGAGACCTACTCCCTGCGTAGCCGCATGGCGGAGTATTACCGGGATATGCCTGGCGCTGCCCATCCGACCAATGGAGATGAGGAGCGCTACGGCAACAAGATCAACGCCTTTTCAAAGACCCTCCTTCACAACCCGCTCGGAGAGGTGAGCCGCGATTCCTTTAGCAGCATGGTGCGCGCCTTGGAAAGCGGAAGCAATTCCGATTTCGACGCCATTCTGCGCGGCGGTAATGTGCGCCTCAAGAATCCGCAAGCCGCCTACACACGGCAGATGATGGGAGCGGATGCGAGTCAGATCACCCTACCCGCGCCGCCGGCTTTTTCCAGTGCGCGGCAAGCCGCCAACATAATCGAGAATTATTGGATGGCCCTGGCGCGCGACATTCCCTACAACGAATACGCTTCCAACTCCATCATCGCTCAGGCCTGCGACGACCTCAGCCGCCTTTCCGACTACGCGGGCCCCAAGGAGAACGGCCGCGTTACGCCAAACACGATTTTCAGGGGCAACACGCCCGGCGATCTGGAGGGACCCTATGTTTCTCAGTTTCTTCTACAGAATGCCCCAGTAGGCTCGCAGATCCTGGAACAGAAGCAACGTTCGCTTCTGCCCGGCGTCGACTTCATGACCGATGTTCCCGCGTGGCTCACGATACAGCTCGGCATCGGCAAAGGCGCGGGTGTAAGACTGGAGGATACCGCCCGGTACATGCGCAACGGCCGCGACATGGCCAACTTTGTTCACGTCGACCAAGCCTACTCCCCCTACTACCCCGCGGCCTGGATCCTGCTTCACCTCGGTGATGTCTGCTACAGCGAGGACAACCCCTACGTTTGGTCCAAGTCCCAGGACGCTTTTGCGACCTTCGGTCCGCCGGATGCTCTTGAATTCACCGCACGCGCGGCCAAGCCCGGCTACAATGCCGCCTGGTATCAAAAGTGGATGGTGCACCGCCACGCCCGCCCCGAAGTCTTCGCCGGACGCATACACCATCACTTGGCCAAACTGGCGCTGTATCCGATCCACGACGAAGCGCTCCACTCCAAGGCGCTTGAATTGACAGCCGCCAAGTATGGCACTTTTCTCCTGCCGCAGGCATACACGGAAGGCTCCCCTGCTCATAGCTCCTATCCTGCCGGGCATGCCACGGTTGCCGGGGCCTCCGTCACCATGCTCAAGGCTTTCTTCCGCGAGTCCGCCGAGTTACCCAATCCGGTTATCGCGTCCAGTGATGGCACGAGCCTAATCCCTTATTCCGGGCCACCGCTCACCGTAGGTAATGAGCTGAATAAACTCGCCTACAACGTAGCAATGGGGCGCAACTTCGCCGGGATTCACTACCGCTATGATGCCGTGGATTCCATCCGCCTTGGCGAAGAGGTCGCCATCAATCTGCTGCGCGACATGACCTCCACCTACGCTGAATTTTTCGGTGGATTCTCTTTCACCCGATTCGACGGAAGCCGTGTCACTATTTGCCCCTATTGCTGAGGCCCGTGCTAACCTGAAGCGAGGGTTCCGCTCCACCCACGCACACACATGAACAAGGAAAACAACTCCCGTTGCGGGGAGAAGTTCGACCTGTTGGTCGGCATCATGCAGAGACTCCGTGGCCCGAATGGCTGCCCCTGGGACCGCGAACAAACGCTGGATTCGCTCAAGACTTACCTGATCGAGGAAACCTATGAGGTGCTCGAAAGCATCGATGCAGGCGACTGGCAAGGGCTGGCCGAAGAACTGGGCGACCTGATGCTGCAACCCGTCTTTCTAGCGCAACTGGCTTCCGAACAAGGGAGTTTTTCCATTGCCGATTCTCTCGACGCCATTAACAATAAACTGGTGCGCCGCCATCCGCACGTCTTTGGTGACGCACAAGCCGACACAGCGGACGAGGTGAAGCTGCGATGGGATCAGATCAAGGCAGAGGAGAAACTCACTCGAGGGCACACACCGGCCGCGCTGCTCGATTCGGTTCCACGAGCCTTACCGGCGTTAATGGAGGCGCAGCAGATCGGTTCCAAGGTGGCAAGAGTGGGCTTTGACTGGCCGGACATCAACCTTGTTTTCGACAAACTGCACGAGGAATTGCAGGAACTTCACGAGGCCAGAGGCAGCGGGTCGCCAAAGGAACAGGAGCAAGAATTGGGCGATCTGCTTTTCGTGATCACCAACCTTGCACGATTTCTAAAAATCGACGCGGAGCAAGCGTTGCGCGGGGCCAATGCCAAATTCCGGAAACGATTCGGGCACGTGGAACGCAGTCTGGCCGAAGCTGGAAAGCCGATGGAAAGCGCGACTCTCGAAGAAATGGAGGATTTGTGGCAGGAAGCCAAGCAGGTCCCCTGATCGAGGTCCGGCCTCTCACCGAACACGGCGATCTCACCGAGGCGGTGCGACTGCAGAAGGAGATTTGGGGGTTCCACGATATCGATCTGCTCCCGGTCCGGCTGTTCGTGGTCGCCACCAAGATCGGCGGGCAGGTCTTCGGCGCATACGACGGCGCGCGTATGGTTGGATTCTGCCTGTCCATTCCCGGGCTCAAGACGGATGGCTCCGGTTATCTGCACAGCCACATGCTCGGCGTCACGCAAGAGTACCGGAACTACGGCGCCGGACGACTCCTCAAACTGGCCCAGCGCGAGGAGGCTCTCTTGCGTTCCATACATCTCATCGAATGGACTTTTGATCCGCTGGAAATCAAGAACGCCTACTTCAACATGGAGCGCCTTGGAGCCGTCGTGAGGCGTCACGTCTACAACCAGTACGGAGTCACGACCAGCCGCCTGAACGGCAGCTTGCCCACCGATCGCCTTATCGCCGAATGGCACCTGGCCAGCGAGCGTGTCAGCGCCATCGTCTCCGGCGCGCCCGCGACCCGGCCACGCGTGGAGCAGCGCATCAATGTTCCCGCCTCCATCGCACAACTGCGCCTGAGCGACCCGGCGCAGGCCCGCCAAATACAGGCGCACATCAGCGATCAGTTTCAGCTTCACCTCTCCAGCGGCCTGGCCGTCATCGGCATGGAACGGAGCAAGGAGGCAGGCACGTACCTGTTAGGAAAATGGGATTCACGATAGACAGAATCGTTTTGCGGCAGATCAGTCTGCCGCTGGTGCACTTTTTTGAAACCAGTTTCGGCCGCACCACCGAGCGGCATATGGTGATCGTCGAGGTCTCCTCACAAGGCGTTTCCGGCTGGGGCGAAGTCACTGCCGGAGAGAACCCCTTCTATAACGAGGAGTGGACTGACTCAGCTTGGCTCATTGTGCGAAACTATGCCGCCCCGCGAGTCCTGAATCGCGCTCTGGACAATGCCGGTGAGGTGAACGGGCTGACCGGCCACATCCGCGGCCACAACATGGCGCGCGGCGGGGTGGAAGCAGCCGTCTGGGACTTGCAGGCGCGGCTGAATGGCAATCCTTTATACAAGGAAATCGGTGGAGGCGCCAGAAAGGAGATCCCCTGTGGCGTCTCCATCGGAATTCAGAACTCAGTCCCCGAACTTCTGCGGAAGATTCAGAGTGAATTGGAATCCGGCTACCAGCGCATCAAGATGAAGATCAAGCCGGGTTGGGACATTGACGTGATCCGCGAGGTACGCCGCGAGTTCCCCTCCATCAAACTGATGGCCGACGCCAACTCCGCCTATACCCTAGCCGACACCGATCATCTCAAGAGGCTCGACGAGTTCTACTTGATGATGATCGAACAGCCGCTGGCGCACGATGAAATCATCGATCACGCCGCGCTGCAGGCCAAGCTCGACACCCCCATTTGCCTGGATGAGTGCCTGCGGTCGGCGCACCAGGCCGAACAAGCCATCCGCTTGCGCGCCGGCGGCATCATCAACATCAAGCTCGGACGGGTGGGTGGATTCAGCGAGGCGCGGCGGATGCATGACGTCGCTCACAAGGCCGGCATTCCCGTCTGGTGCGGCGGCATGCTGGAATCGGGCATTGGACGCGCTCACAATATCGCCCTTTCCACACTCGAGAACTTCGTACTGCCTGGAGATGTCTCCGCCAGCAAGCGGTACTGGTCGCGGGACATTATCCAACCGGAGGTCGAAGTCACACCGCGTGGCACCATTCTCGTCGGCGATCAACCGGGCTTCGGCTATCAAATCGACCACGATTTCCTCCGCTCCGTCACCGTCCGCCAGGAGGAACTGCATTGACGGAGGGTGATGAAGGTCAAAGGACGCTCGCCGCGCCACAAGACCCCGGAAAAACACAGAACTTAGGCGCGCGGCAAGCAGCTCCGGCTTGCGCGTCTTCCACAACGGAGCCTCCGCCCTATATCTTTGCCCTACTCGGCCTGATGGTCCTGCTCTGGTCGGCCAACTTCATCGTGGCCAAGTACGCGCTCCGCGAGTTCTCTCCGGTCATGGCTGGCGCGCTACGCTTCACCCTGGCCGGGGCCATCATCGGACCCATGTACCTCTGGACGACGCGTAAAAGTCCGCCCAAACAATGGAACCGCCGTAACCTGACTAAACTGCTGGGCACCGGCATCCTGGGCGTTGGACTCAATCAGCTCTTCTTCCTGATGGGCCTGGAGCAAACCAGCGTGGGCCATGCGTCCCTGGTGATCGCCTCCACTCCGGTGATGGTTCTCCTGCTGTCGGCCGCCACCGGTCATGAACGCATCACGTCAAAGAAAGTCGCCGGCTTTGCCGTAGCCATCGGCGGCGTTATTTTCCTTCAGGTCTCCCCGGCCAAGAGTTCTCAGGCCAGCATCCTCGGCGACATTTTCATTCTGCTCGCCTGCCTTGCTTTTGCCTCGTTCACGGTTTTCGGAAAGACTATCGTCAGCCGCTACGACGGACTCACCGTAAATACCTTCGCCTATGTCGGAAGCGGCGTCATACTTTCCCCCATTACGCTCTGGTACGGTTTCCAGTTCAATTTCGCCGCCGTCACATGGGCCGGGTGGACGGCGCTGCTCTATATGGCCGTCTTCCCTTCCCTGCTCTGCTACATGATCTATTACCACGCTCTCCATTTCATTCCGGCGTCCAGAATCGCGGCACTATCCTACCTGCAACCTTTCCTGGCTACCCTGCTCGCCATTGTCTTACTCGGGGAGCATTTGACCACAACGCTGGTCATCGGCGGGCTGCTCGTGATCACTGGCGTGTTGCTTGCGGAGCGTTCCTGAGTGGCCTCCTTCCTTACGCTGCTCCGGAGCAACGCAAACTACCGCTATAGCTGGACCGGCCAAATCATCAGCGAGGTGGGGGACCACTTCAATACCATCGCCGTATTCAGTCTGGCCTTGGAGACCACGGGCTCCGGAGTGGTCGTCAGCGGCGTCCTGCTGGCAAGGGCGCTCGCTGTTGTCGCCGCGGGTCCACTGGCCGGCGTCCTGCTCGACCGTATGGACCGCCGCCGCATGATGATCCTCAGCGACGCCGCCCGGGCAGTGATCGCGCTCGGCTTCCTGGTCTGCCTGCGCTATCCCAGCAACTGGCTGCTCTACCTGATGAGCGGACTCCTCATGTTCGCCTCGCCTTTCTTTACCAGCGGACGCGCCGCCATTTTGCCGGTCATCGCCAGTAAGGAAGAACTGCACACGGCCAATTCACTCACACAGACCACGCAGTGGGTCAATCTGGCGATTGGCAGCATGCTGGGCGGGGCCAGCGTCATGAAACTTGGTTATATGTGGGCGTTTCTATTTAACTCCCTCTCCTTCGTCGTCTCCGCCTTCTGCATTGCCGGTCTCCATACCCCCGGCGGATTCAAGCCGCGGCGGGACACGTTGGCCCAACCCCAGGTCCTGCGGCCATGGCATGAATACACCGAAGGCCTGCGTTACATGCGCGCCACGCCGCTCATCTTTGGCCTCGCCCTCCTCAATGTCGGCTGGGCCAGCGGCGGCGGCGCAGCCCAGGTTCTTTTCAGCTTGTTCGGAGAGAAGGTGTTCCATCGAGGAGCCCAAGGCATCGGTCTCATTTGGGGATTCGGCGCCATCGGGCTCATCGCCGGAGGAATCGTAGGGCATGGAATCGGCAGGAAGCTCAGCTTTGAATCCTACAAATGGACCATCGCCATCTGCTATCTTTTGCACGGCATCGCCTACGTCATCTTCAGCCAGATGCAACGCTTCTGGCTCGCTCTGCTGTTCATCGCGCTATCCCGCGCCGCTGTGGGCGTCACTTCCGTACTGAACATGGGCCAGCTCCTCCGCCACGTCGCCGACGGATACCGTGGGCGCGTTTTCTCAACCATTGAGTCCATGAGCTGGGGGACCATGATGTTCTCGATGATGGCGGCCGGCTTGGCCTCGGACTACTATAGCCCTCGGCTGATCGGCGTCTGGTCCGGTATTTTCAGCGGCAGTACAGCTATCTTCTGGGCTTGGGCCAATTGGGCCGGGAAACTTCCGGAACCGCGCGATACTGGTGACCATGCACACATCCAATGACCTGCCGGGCAATGACCTTTCGGGCAATGACCTTTCGGGCAAAGTAGTTCTCGTCACCGGGGCCGCCCGCCGCATTGGCCGCGGCATCGCCCTGCGATTGGCGCAGGAAGGCGCCCGCGTCGCGGTGCACTATGGAGTCTCGGAAAGCGAAGCCCGTCAAACGGCCGCCGAATGCGGCAACGCTCCTGTCTTCCAGGCGGACCTGGAAAGTGTCGCGGCCATTGAGCGACTGTTCTCACAAGTCGGCGATCACTTTGGACGCCTGGATGGACTGGTCAACAACGCGGCTCGATTCACCCGGCTCGATCCCATGGAAGTGACCGAAGCGGACTGGGACTTCATTCACAGCGTCAATCTGAAAGCGCCCTTCTTCTGCTGCCAGCAGGCGGCTCGCCTGATGAGAGCCAATGGGAGCGGCCGTATCGTCAACATCAGCTCCCTCGGTGGACTGCGCCCCTGGGCTGACCACGCCCATTACTGCGCCTCCAAAGCGGGCCTCATCATGCTGACACAGGCGCTGGCCAAGGCATGGGCGCCGCAGATCACCGTGAACTCGGTAGCTCCTGGCGTCATTCCCTTCCCGGACACACAGGAGGACGTTCAGCCGCTGGTGGAGGCCACTCCCGCGGGACGGGCAGGTTCTGACCGCGAGATCGCCGACGCCGTGCTCTTCTTCTTGAGGAGCAGTAACTTCATCACCGGGCAGGTTCTCGCCGTGGATGGCGGTCTCGGTCTACGGTAATCTCACGGCAAGACAAGCACAGGCGCGCGCTGTACCTCGCCGGTCACGATTGCCTCGTGCTCTCCCACGTACATATTGACCTCGCTGCGTATCCCGAAGGATGGCAGATAGACGCCAGGCTCGATGGAGAAGCAGGTCCGCGGAATCAAACACCGTGTATCGTGCGTCTCCAGGTTGTCCATGTTCGCCCCGGACCCATGCACATCCCGCCCAATCGAGTGCCCGGTGCGGTGCACAAAGTATTCGCCCAACCCGGCTGCGGCGATGTAGCCCCGGCAGGCATCGTCCACCTGATACCCGGCGAGCACCTCACCGCCAGACACTGCTTGCTTCACCCGCGCAATCGCGGCGTCCCGAGCACCCGCCACCACATCAAACACTCGCGCCACCTCCGGGGGGACCGCAGGGCCGCAATACCCGGTCCAGGTAATGTCGTAATAGACCGAGTCGTCCTCATTCAGCTTCGCCCACAAATCAATCAGAACGTTGTCGCCTTTCTGGATGGGAAGATGATCCCCGGCAGTTGGCTCATAGTGCGGATTGGAGGCGTTCGCGTTCACGGCCACAATCGGGCCGTGATCGGTAAACAGTCCCGCGTGCGTGAATGCGTCCAGGATGAAGTTCTTGATGTCCCATTCGGTCACCGGCTGATTCCGTCCAAGTCTCGACCCGATTTCGGCAAACGCCGCCCGCCGCACCTCATCCACGCGCCGGCCCGCTTCCAGGTGCGCTGCCAGTTGCGCCTCCGTCCAGCGCGCTTCAAAAAACTGAACCAGATCCGCGGAGGTGACAACCTCAACACCCATGGCTCGCACCAGCTCCAAAGTCCCCGCATCCACCATCGACACGTAGGGGACTGCGCATTCGGGTGAGTACTGCATCGCAATCTTGTGGCATCCCCGCAGCAGATCCTGCAATCCGCTCCGCTGCAATTGCCAGCTCGAATACGGCGTCTTGATCCCCGGCAGCTCGTCCAGCATGCCGGACTCGATCCGGTGCACGAGTCCGCGCGGATCTCCGGAGGCCGGGATGAGATAGTACCAGCGCCGCGTAACATGCCGCGCTGGTTTGAATCCAAGAATGCGGTACGCCAGCGCATCCCGTTCATGGTGGTCGAAGAACAGCCATCCGTCCAGTCCTTGTTCCCGCAGACTCTTCTGGATCTCAGTCAGTTGCATGAGTCTCCTCCATCGCGCGCTCAAAAAACGGATTCACCTTGTCCGGCGCCGGCGGAGGCGTGAACAGACTTACTAACACCAGGCTCAACAGGGACGCAGCCAAAGCCGGATACACAGCATCCAGCCAGGTGATTCCCGCCAGATTCCATCCCACCGTCACTGCCGTCCCCAATCCAATCGACGCGATGGCCCCTTCGGTAGTCGCGCGGCGCCAGAAAAACACGGCAAGCACGCTCGGGGTCACGGCCGCACCATAAACGGTATATGCGTAAAGCGCCGCCGCCAGAATTGACTCCAGATGCGCCGCCTGCATCACTGCGAACACACCCAGCGCTACAATCACCAACCGTGAAACCAGAAGCGTCTTTTTTTCCGATGCGTTCCGGTTGATGAACCGCCCGTAGATGTCATGAATGATGTTGGTGGCGGGGGAAAACAGATAGTTGTTGGCCGTCGAAATAATCTTGGCGAAGATCCCGCCCAGCAGTATCGCACCCGCCAGCGTGGGCAGTCCAAGCCGCGCAGTGGTTGGGATAATCTCGCGCGCGTTCTCCAGTTTGAACATGCTGCTGCCGATCACAGCGACAAAGCACAGTAGCGTCTCCAAAATCAACGCACCAATAATCCAGCCATACACCGCCAACCTCGCATCGCGTTCGGACCGCGCCGAAAAGAACTTCTGATACATCCCCTGGTTGCCCACCAGAAGAAGCATTGTGGGCAGCAGGAGCCCAAGCGCCTGATCCAGCGACAATGGACCAAGCAAAGTGAAATGATTCGCGGGGAGATTGGCCTGCACTTGTTCCCAACCTCCAGCCCGGTCGAGTAACAGAGGGACCGATACTATTACGATCGCCGATACCATGCATCCGATCACAAGATCCAGGTACGCTACGGATGCCATCCCCGCCGCCGCCGTGAACGCGATCACGAAAACCGCCATGATGTACATACCCATCGTGCGATCCATCTCTGGAAAGATCAGGTGCAGAATGTCTCCTCCGCCCTTGAATTGATAACTGGTGATCACCGTATAGGAAATTACGATGGCCACCGTTCCCATGAGCCGCGCCACCGCGTTGTAGCGCTTTTCGAGCAGATCCGGGACAGTGAACTGCGCAAACCGCCGGGCTTTCCCGGCCACAAAAAAGATCACCAGCAGCCCAAGCCATCCGCCGGCCGGCTGCCACAACGCCGCCAGGCCATTCTTGTAGGCGTTCTCTCCCCCCGCAAACAGGCTGCCTGCGCCAATCCAACTACTCAGCAGCGTGAATACCAGAACATGCCAAGGCAGCTTGCGCCCAGCCAGCATGAAGTCGGTCTTGTTCTTGATGGCGATGGTCTTGTAGACCGTGACTCCCGTCAAGACAAGAACCACCAGCGCGATGACTACGATGTAGATCATTTAAACCATACCAATCTCTCTATTTATACTAGACTCGATTTCAGGACATCATGCCTGACTATATTTGGAAGCCGATCGAACCACTAGCCGATGCGGAAAGACAGATCGATATTGCGGCCATGCGGCCTCTTTACGAGAGCTGGCGGGCCTCGAAGAAGCGCCTCCAACTTTCAAGCCGTTCGGAATTGGCCGAATTCAACCAGCGACTAATCCGGCGTCTGAGCGTTGAGACAGGCATTCTGGAGCGTCTGTATGATTTGGATCGCGGAACTACGGAAGCGCTGGTTGCCCAAGGATTCGCGGAAGACCTAATCTCCCATGCGAGCACTAATATCGAACCCTCGCGATTGATAGACATTCTTCGGGACCAGGAAGCGGCCATCCACCTCGTCATCGACTACGTCGCGAACAAGCGAGCGATGACGAAAGGCTTGATCCATGAACTTCACGCGATTCTGACCAAGCATCAAGAGACGACATCCGCCGTCGATCAGTTCGGCAACCGCCGCGAGATACCGCTGTTAAAAGGGAAATTCAAAGAACAGCCCAACAACCCGAAACGGCCGGGCGGAGCCCTCCATGAATACTGCCCGCCCATTCACGTCGATGCTGAGATCGACAATCTACTTGCTTGGCTTCCTCAGTACTCGGATGACGATCCCATTCTTGCCGCCGCGTGGCTGCACCACCGCTTCACGCAGATTCATCCGTACCAGGATGGCAACGGCCGGTTGGCCCGCGCGCTCACAACGATGATTCTCCTTGGGGCTGATTTGCTGCCACTCGTCGTGGATCGCGATATCAGAACGGAGTACATCAAGGCACTCGAACTTGCGGATAGAGCCGATCTGTCGGCACTGGCCGAATTATTCGCCCGGTTAGAGCGAGGTGCGATTCTTCAGGCCCTCAGTGTCGACGCCGATGCTGAGATTTCCCGCCAGAGGAGCCTAACTTCCGCGGTAATCGGCAGTCTCGTAGACAAGTTTGGGAAGCGCCGAGTTCAGAAGGAGGCGGCACTCAGGCAGGTCAATGCGGTTGCTCTCGATCTGAGAGCGCGTGCTAAGGCCGCGCTTGACGAGTCGTTTCTTGAGCTTGAGTCGGCTGTCCAAGAACTGGGACAACCTGCGAGTTTCGTTCAGGAAGGGGGTTCGGACCACGGCACAGGGCATTGGTACAAGTTCGAAGTGGCTCGCACCGCCACGGAAGCGCACAAGTTTGCCAACTTTGCCGAGAATCATTACTTCATCAAGGGCTCGATCAGGGTTAACCGGGAACGATTGATATTCATCGTATCGTTCCATCACGTTGGACGAGAGCTCACAGGTATCATGGAGGCAACCGCTTTTTCAAAGCTAGAGTCTTTCGAAGACTCAGAAGACCGGCAATCCGTGTCCGACAACTTCTCCCAATGTTCACTTGAGCCGTTCGTGTTTACGTATGAGACCAAGGCTGCCGACATCGCGGACCCATTCGCTAAGTGGCTTGACGCGGCGGTCGCAGTTGCCCTGAAGTCATACGGGGACCGGTTGTGAGCGGGCTAGAGAATCTTCCGCGACGAAACCATAGTGCGGCCCAAGAGCTCCGCAAACTCCTCCAACTCCTCGCTGTGCCGCGATTCTTTCTGCTCCGCCAATACCTCCTCCACCGCCCGCCGCATGTCTTCCACATTCAATCCGGCCTTCACATCATGCTGGATGCAGTGCTCCATCTTGTTCGCCGTCGCACGGTCCACCACGTTCTGGATGAGCGCTCCGCTGGCCAGATCCTTCAATAGAAAATCCGTCATTCCGTCTTCGAAATTCACCTGGTGCAACTTGTGCTCGGGCGCAAACAATTCCCTTGCCGCAGATTCGCACAACACTTCCAACGCCAGCCCCTCTTCCAGAAATACGCCCTCCAGGTGAATGCGAAAAATCCTGACAGTCGCCGCTACGTCCGGCCGCGTCACCCGGATTCTACGGTCAATTCTCCCCGGCCGCGTGATGGCCAGATCCAGCGAATCCGGCCGGTTGGTGGCCAGAATCACAAAAGCGCCGCTTTCATCCATTCCGTCCATCTCGGCCAGCAGCGCCGGGACAAGGCTGAAACCGGTTTCCCGTGCATTGGAGGAGCGTCGTTTGAACAGGGCGTCCGCTTCATCAAAAAACAGTACGGCCGGGTAGCCCTTCTGCTCGCGCCATCGCCTCGATTCATCAAACAAAGCCTTGACGGCCTTTTCTGAATTGCCTAGATACTGATCCAGTAACTGGTGGCCCTTGACATACTTGAATCCGCCATCATCGGCCTTGCGATGATACAAAGCAGCCATCAGCCAGACCACCGCCTTACCTAATAGCGTTTTCCCGCATCCCGGAGGCCCGTACAGCAATACGCCGCGGCTCCGGCGGCGCTTGAATAATAGGAAAAGCTCCGGATACAGCACCG
>JAENWC010000261.1 GCA_016650235.1 Terriglobia bacterium | reverse complement strand
TACGCTCCGCAAGCGTATCGGGGGTCAGTCTCTCCCAAACAAATTCACGGGTATTCGTGTACCCAAAGGTCACCTTCATTTCAATGAATGCAAAGGGGAAAGTTTATCTTGTGGGCGCCGGACCGGGGCATACGGACTTGATGACTAGCAAGGCCGCTCGTTTGCTCGCCGAGGCCGATGTCGTCCTCTATGACCGCCTTGTAAGTGAAGGAATCCTGGAACAACACAAAGTACAGAAAATGATTTTCGATTTGCTGGTGCGCTACGCCATGGCCGGAAAAATGGTGGTCCGGCGGAAGGGTGGCGACCGGCTCGCATTTGGGCGAGGCGCGGAGGAGTGGGCACTCCTCCGGGAGAGGGGGATCGACGTAGCGTTGGTCCCCTGCATCTCCTCATCCATCGCGGCGCCCGTGCTCGCCGGGATTCCAGTCACCTATCGCGGCATCGCTCACGATGGCTTGATCCAGGACCTCGAAGTGGTCCGGTTGCGGCATCAACTCATCTGCCGCCGGCCACCGCCCCCGAATACTTGTGAGAAATGCGAGTTAGGAGCGCAAGGGGCGCTCGCCGCGCCACCAAATCCCGAAGGAACACTGGACTCAGATTCGCGGCGGGCAGCTCCGTTTTGCCAGTGCTCCTTAAAAGAGACCGTCGCATGACTCTTCCTCTCATCCGCCGCGCCAAGGAAGACGGGATCACCTTCCTCCTGACTCCCAAGACCAAAACGTCCGGGCTGCATCAGATTACCGCGCTGGCTCCGGCGCCGCGGATTCCCCTCACCCCGCCGGCTCCCGGTGAACAGTACCGGTTCCACTTCGATATGACCAAGTGCATCGGCTGCAAGTGCTGCGTGGTGGCTTGCAACGAACAGAACGGCAACCCGGCCGCAATCAACTGGCGCAGGGTGGGAGAGATTGAAGGCGGCTGGTATCCTTACACCCACCGTTTGTATCTTTCCATGGGCTGCAACCACTGTGTGGAGCCTAGTTGCCTCATCGGCTGCCCGACCGAGGCCTTCACCAAGGACAGCGCCACCGGTATCGTGCAGCACGATGCGAACATGTGCATCGGGTGCCAGTACTGCACATGGAACTGCTCCTACGGCGTGCCGCAGTACAACGCCGCGCGCGGCGTCGTGGGCAAGTGCGACATGTGCTACGGACGCCTCAGCAAAGGACAGGAGCCGGCCTGCGTGTTCGCTTGCCCGGAAGGCGCAATTACCATCGAAACCGTCGACATCGCGGCGTGGAAGATGGAATATGAGCTGACTGCCAATGCGCCCGGCCTACCTTCGGCCAGCGATAGCCTATCGACGACACGGATCACCTTGCCAGACCGGTTGCCGCCGGACACGGCGCGCGTGGATGGCTATAACGTCAAACCCGAACCGCCGCACTGGCCGCTTGTGTTCATGCTGGTGCTCACCCAATTGTCGGTGGGCGCATTTGCCACTATCTGGCTGCTGCATGTCTTGCACGCCAAAGCGCATCTTCATCTTGGGGCTGTCGCAGCTTTTGTTGTGGGTGCTCTGGCTTTGGGAGCATCGGTTCTTCACCTTGGCCGGCCCGTCTATGCCTGGCGCGCGGCCAAGATGTGGAAGCGATCCTGGTTGAGCCGCGAGGTCCTGGTCTTTACTCTGTTTGCCGTGGTTGCCAGCGGCTACGCGGCGCTTCTCTGGCAAGCGAGTCCGGCAGGTGCGCTGCTGGGAGCGCTCACCAGCGCATTCGGTCTCCTGGGCGTTACCTGTAGTGCGTTCATCTATCTGGTGCCGGCAAGACCTGCCTGGAACTCGCGCCGGACCATCGCCGAGTTCCACCTCACCGGGGCTATCCTCGGACCGTTGTTCGTGGCCGCCGCCGGAGTCACCGCCAATCCCTCCCTGCTTCGCTTTGCCGCCTGCGCCGCCGCGCTGCAAATAGTCAACCAGGCATTCAAGTTCTTCGACATGATCCGGGCGGAACGCTGTGAGATGCAGGCTTCCGCCAAGCTGCTGTCCAGCACGCTCAAGAATCAGGTGCTGCTGCGCGCCACGCTGCTGGTTGCCGGCGTAATGATTCCACTGCTGGTAAGAAACGCGGCCGGCGCCGCCCTTGGATTGGTCTTCGCGCTCACCGCGGAAATCCTTGGCCGCTATCTCTTCTTTGTGAGCGTCGTGCCCAAGAACATGGCCTCCGCCTATCACGTCTCGGAGGCCGCATGAGCCGCAATGGGCCGTTCCAGCCATCGATAGCCCCGTGCAACAGCAGGCCAGCCGCGCCGGGACGAGCTCCGTTTTGCGGCTTGTCACCGAGGACCCTCGCACGCTTTCTGGGCCTGGACATTCTGGAAGAACAGTACGCCTTCGCCAGCGACAGCGTCACCGGTTACACCTCTGCTCAGAAGATTCCGGATCATTGGGTAGCCACCACGTGCGGCTATTGTTCGGTTGGCTGCGGCATGCACATCGGTGTAAAAGATGGACGGGCCGTGAGCGTGCGCGGCGATGAACAACACAAGGCCAACTTCGGCAAGCTCTGCCCCAAGGGACTCTCCGAACACTACACGCTGGAAGCGGAAAACAGGCTGCGGTATCCGGTGCTGCGCCGCAAAGGCCGGCTGGAACGCATTGGTTGGGACGACGCGCTCGATGTGATGGCGCGCCAGTTCCAAGGAGTGCAAGACAGGCACGGTCCGCAATCGCTCGGCGTCATCAGCACCGGTCAGCTCGTGACCGAGGAGTTCTACACTCTCGGCAAACTCGTGCAGTTGGGTCTGGGAACCAGTAACTTCTGTGGCAACACGACACTTTGCATGGCAACCGCCGTGGCGGGCTATAAGCGCAGCTTCGGCAGCGATGGTCCTCCAGGGGCCTATGAAGATCTTGAAAAGGCCGATGTCGTATTCCTGATCGGGGCCAACATCGCTGAGAATCATCCCATCCTGTTCCACCGTCTCGAAAAGAATCCCAACAGGACGCTCATTGTTGCAGACCCGCGCGTCACCAAGACGGCGATGATGGCCGATGTATTTCTGCCGCTGAAGCCGCGCTCAGACCTGGCGCTGGTCAACGGCATCGCCCACATCCTGGTAAAGAACGGTCTGATCGACCGGACCTACATCGACCGGCACACTACCGGCTTTGCCGAGTTTGAGAGGTTCGTCGAGAAGTACACGCCGGAGTTCGTCAGCGCGATTACAGGCCTTGACCAGGAGCAGATCTACCGGACCGCGCTGCTCTTCGGTCACGCAAAGGCCGCATTCATTGGCTGGACGATGGGCGTCAACCACAGCACCAAAGGCACGGAAACGGTGAACGCGATCGTGAATCTGTCCCTCATCACCGGCAACGTCGGCCGCGCCGGGGCGGCCCCGTTTTCCATCACCGGGCAGTGTAACGCGATGGGAACCCGCGAGGCCGGTTTCACCTCCAGCATGCCGGGCTACCGCAAATTTGAAAGCCGGAAGGATCGCGAAGATCTGGCTGCTTTATGGAACATAGATCCCGCGCGGATTCCAACTGCGCGCGGTCTGGCCTACCCGGACATCATTGAAGCGGCCGTCGCGCGCAAAATTCGCGCCTTGTGGGTGATCGGCACCAACCCCGTGGTGTCCTATCCCAACGTGGATGTACTGCGGCAGGGGTTGCAGGATCTGGAGTTCCTTGTGGTGCAGGACGGTTATCACCCGTCCCCGACCACCGAATTGGCGGATCTGGTGTTGCCCGCCGCCATCTGGGGCGAGAAAGAAGGCACATATACCAACTCCGAACGCCGCGTCAGCAAAGTGAACAAGGCCGTGGAGCCGCCCGGGGAAGCCCGCTCCGACATGGATATCTTCCTCGCCTTGGCGCGCAGGCTCGGCTCGTATGACGAGCTGTTCCCAGGTTGGACCGGTCCGCGCGACGCCTTTGACGAATGGAAGCGCGTCTCCTCCGGCCGCCTCTGCGACTACTCGGGAATGACTTATGAGTTACTCGAGGCGCACGGCGGTATTCAATGGCCGTTCCCCGCCGGCAGCAGTCCAGCCAAAACTTCACGGCTCTATGCCGACGGCCGGTTTGAAACCGCGGACGGGAAGGCGCGCATCTGGTGTGCCGATTGGGAACCATTTCCTGAGCAGCCCGACTCACAGTTTCCCTTTACCTTGAACACCGGCCGGACTGTGGAGCACTGGCACACGCGCACCAAGACGGGGAACGTGCCGATCCTCGAGCACCTCTCGCCACGCGCCTGGGTGGAGATGAATCCTTCCGACGCCAAGCGGCTTCGCATGAAGCCCCATGAGAAGGTGGACATCCTCTCGCGCCGGGGCTGCGTCGAAATGGTCGAACTCCGGGTGACCGAAACCGTCGCCCCCGGACAGATTTTCATGCCGTTCCACTTCGCCGAATGGAACGTGAATCAAGTGACGCAAAGCGCATTCGACCCCATCTCGCGTGAGCCCAACTACAAGCAATGCGCCGTGCGCGTGCAGAAGGCGGGAACGTTGTGAGGTGCGTGGGGCCGGGCTTTCTCAGCCTGCCGCCGCTTTCAGGCGGCGTGACCGTTCAGAACAAGGAATACGAACCATGGAAAAACTGATCGTCATCGGAAACGGAATGGCCGGCGTGGCCTGCGTGGAGCAGATCCTCAAGCACGCCCCCAAGTTCGACATCACCATCTTTGGCGATGAAACGCACGTCAACTACAACCGCATTCTGCTCTCCTCGGTCCTGGCCGGAGAGAAGGAGATGGACGACATCACCATCAACGGCCTGGACTGGTATCAAAGCAATAGCATCGGCCTGCGCCTGGGTGTACGCATCACCGGCATTGATTCGGCGGCAAAAACTGTCACCGGCGACGATGGCAGCGTCACAGACTACGACAAGTTATTGATTGCCACGGGCAGCACGCCTTTCATTCCGCCGGTGCCTGGCGCCGGCAAAGAAGGCGTATTCTGTTTCCGCAATCTGGACGAGACCAAGGCGTTGCTGGAACGCGCCAAGCCCGGCATCAAAGCGGTGGTGATCGGCGGCGGCCTGCTCGGCTTGGAGGCTGCGCGCGGCCTGCAAGTGCAAGGGGCCGATGTCACCGTTGTCCATTTGATGGATCGCCTCATGGAGCGCCAGCTTGATCCGGTGGGCGGCCTCTATCTCAAGCGCATGATCGAGGACATGAACGTAAAAGTGCTGCTGAACAAAAGCACCACCGAGATTCTTGGCAACGGCCATTTGGAAGGTTTGCGTTTCAAGGATGGAGAGACGATTGACGCGGATCTGCTGGTGATCGCGGCCGGGATTCGGCCCAATGTTGAGCTGGGCCGGAAGGCCGGTCTCAATGTCCAACGCGGAATCGTGGTGAATGACTTCATGGAGACCTCGGACCCGGACATCTTCGCCGTGGGCGAATGCGTCGAGCACAACGGGGTGGTTTACGGCCTGGTGGCCCCGCTGTATGAACAGGGCAAGGTGCTCGCGGCCACCATCACCGGAAACCGCGGGCCGGTCTATAAGGGGTCCATCTCAGCGGCCAAGCTCAAGATCATGGGGATCGACGTCTATTCGGCCGGCTTCTTCGACGACACGGTGGCGGGCGTGGAGTCCATACGGTACGAGGATCCGGCAATGGGCGTTTATAAGAAGCTGGTGCTCAAGGATGGTTGTCTGGCAGGAGTGATTCTTGTTGGCGATGTAACTGACAGCCATCGCTATACAGAATGGTTGAAGTCCGGCGCCGACCTGTCCAAGGATCGCAAGAATCTGCTTTTTCCGGGTTCCTCTCCGGACAAAGGCCTCGACATTGCGGAGATCTCCGATGCCGAAACCATCTGCGGCTGCAACGGCGTGACCAAAGGCGACATTGTATCGGCGGTGCATGCGAAAGGCATCCAGACGCTGGCGCAACTCAAGGAATGTACGCGAGCTTCCACCGGCTGCGGCAGTTGCACCAGCATGTGCCAGAGCCTATTGAGGGCCGTGGTTCCCGAGTTCGAGGAAGAGCGGAAAAAAGTGTTGTGCGGATGCGTCCCATTCTCTCAGGAGAACCTCCGCGAGATGGTGCGCTCGCAACAGCTCAAGTCCGTGCAGGAGATCCTGGACATCTACGGCAACGGCGCGGGCTGCGAAATCTGCAAGCCGGCGCTTAGCTACATGGTGGACATGGCATGGTGCGGCGATCATGAGGAGGACCGCTCGGCGCGATTCATCAATGATCGCGTGCATGCCAACATACAGCGGGACGGCACATTCTCCGTGATCCCGCGCATGCGAGGCGGCGTGACTACTCCAGCCGAGCTGCGGCGCATTGCGGACGTGGCGGACAAATACAACGTGCCGATGGTGAAGGTAACCGGCAGCCAGCGCATTGACCTGCTGGGCGTGAAGAAAGAGGATCTGCCTAAAATATGGGCCGACCTCGGCATGCCCTCCGGACAAGCCTATACCAAGGGTGTCCGCATGGTGAAGACCTGCGTCGGAACTACGTTCTGCCGCTTTGGCACACAGGACTCCATCACCACGGGCATCGAGCTGGAGCGGCGTTTGGAGAATCTGTTTACACCGCATAAGACCAAGATGGCAGTGGTGGGCTGCCCAAGGAATTGCGCGGAATCCACCGTGAAGGATATCGGACTGGTGGGCCAGGAAGGCAGTTGGCAGGTAGTGGTAGGCGGCGCGGCTGGAAAGAACGTCCGGAAAGCGGATCTGCTCATCACCGTCGAGGAAACCGCGGATGCGCTGCGCGCGGCCGAGCTGTTCTTCCAGTATTACCGCGAGCAGGCCAACTATCTGGAGCGGACCTACGACTTTGTCGAGCGCCTTGGAATGGAGAAGATTCGCAAGGAGACCGTCTATGCTCCTCCCCCGGTGCAAGAGGCCCTGCTCACGCGCCTGGCCAAGGCCAAGGCATTGTCCAAGGATGCCTGGAGTGAACGCGACACACCGGCCAACCCGACGCAGTTTGTCCAAATTCAACCCCTGGAGACCGTTGCCCTATGACATGGATTCGCATTACCGAGATAGCGAACATTCCCTTGCGTGAGGGACGCAAGGTAGCAGTGGGGCCGCACGAGATCGCCATCTTCAACATGGGGGACCGCTTCCTGGCCATACAGAACCAGTGCCCGCATGGCCAAGGGCCGCTGGCCGACGGTATTGTATCGGGCAACTCCGTGGTGTGTCCCTTGCACGGCTGGAAAACATGTCTCGAGTCCGGCCAGGTGCAACGCCCCAAGGATTTGCGGGAATGTGTCCGCAGTTACCCGGTGAGAGTGGAAGACGGAATTGTGCTGCTCCAGATTGAGGACCGCGCCGACGCCGGCGGAAAACCCGCGGAGAGGATGTGCACCGCTTGAAGGCAACGCGAATTGAACAGTGGAGTTGGAGCGCGAACTTGTTCTTTCCGCATGAGGTCCATCAACTGAGCGGATACTGGACGCTGTCGAGGAGCCATGCGCCGTTCTTTTGGACCGCTTTGTTCAATTGCTCACAGAGCTCAGCACGCAGTTCAAACAGCCGGTAGCCGGCGCGCGGACGCAGATAGCCGCGGGCTTTCGGTTCCTTCGCGAAGAGTTTCTTCTCGCCGAGATCGGCTGCTTGCTTCTGGTAACGGCGGCGGTTGTCCAGCAGCGCCTTCACCAGGAACGGCATCACCATCGAATAGTCCGCCTGCATGCTCTCGGTGTTCTGCACGTAGGTTTCTTTGTCCACCTTGCCCCAGGTGACCGCCTCGGCCGGAAAGCAGCTCGATAGCGAACCATCGGTCACAGGAGCGGTGACGATCTGCACATCAAACTGATAGCCGCTGATGTTGGGGAGCCCCAGCACCTGGCCGAGCGCCGGTTCCGGCTGCAGGTTAAAGTTCTTCGGCACTCCGCCGCCGAGGATCAGCGTCGCCAACGATTTGGACGGCTGCCGGAACAGTCCCCAATAATGATAGGCACAGGACTCGAACACCTCGGCGTGCACATCAAGCTCGAACGCATAGTCCTTGAGCAAGCCCGCCTGACGCATTGCCCAAAGCTTCATCGAGTTGAGAAACACGCTGCCGTCGCCCGGGGCGCCCACAAAGATGGGAATCGCCAACCGGTGGCACGTGGAGAGCAGCCCTGCCTCGACGCCGTTGCGTTGCTCCTGCCGCGCGAACCATGCCCCCAGCCTGTAGCGCAGCTCGGTGCCGCTCATCTTCTTTTGGAACTCCTGCTGCTGCAACAAGGCGCTGAGAAAGCGGTCCTGATCGAGCAGCACTTTCTCATCGAAGGCCATGTCGGTCACACGGATGGTTCCCTCCTCGCGTAGCGCTCTATCGTCTCCGAAGATGGGCACTTCATGAATGGGCGGCGCTTTCAATCCGTCGAGGCTCCGGTGCCCGTCGTGGTAGCAGACCGCGTCGGTGGTGCTCATGTAGGCCACCCACCCGGCTTCGAGCAGTGGAATCAGCCACGCCTGATGCTGCCCCGATACGGTGACCGGTCCTGCGATGGAAAGCGTGAGCGGGCATCCCATCCCGATGGCCCGGTCAAGGATGGTGTAGATGCGCCTGAGGTAGGCTCCGCCGAAGGCCGGCAGCGCGTGCCGCAGCAGGTCATCGAGAGAATCACATTCATCCACCCGTCGCACGCGAACTGGCTTCTTTGACATGTTTCTATGTCAATTTACCATTCCGTATAGGGCGTGCCTTCGAGGCTGGTCTTGTCCGATCCGCTGCGGACGTCGAAGATGCCGGGTTCGGTCTGACTCACCATGGTGAGGGAATCCTCCATGACGATCTTCCAACTCTGGTTGTTGCCGGTGATGGGATCTTCGGGAATCTGGCGCAGGTATCCCTCGCTCACCAGATCCTGCAGGCTCTGCGGGGCCTTCTGTTTGTCGTAGGTGTACTCGTCGATCACGGTACGTATGCTGAAGAGGTTGCTGCGCAGCACGCTTTCCTTCGTGCGCAAAATCGCCTTTTGATAGAGGGGAACCGAGATGGAGACGAGGATGGAGATGATGGTCAGTACAATGACAATCTCCACCAGCGTATAGCCGCGGCGCGCGCGCGTCACTTCCTTACCATTCCGCATAAGCTGTGCCATCCGCCGCTTTCTCAAACGTCTTGCTGTAAACGCTGAACACGCTTTGTCCGCCCCAACTCATGCTCGTCGGGTCATCCTTCACGCTACGCATACCCCACTCCCGCTGGCCCGTGAACGGGTCTTTCGGAATGCGGCGTAGAAACTTGATCTTCTTTTCCACCGAGCCTGACCCTTTCACGCCCTCCACCAGCACTTCCAGTTTCTCGGGGTAGCAATCGGTATCCATTTTGGGTGGGCCGAGCGCTCCGTAGTCGCAGGCGTCTTTGTACTTGTCGATTGCAGTGTGCAACTCCCGCAGGGCCCAGCGCAACTCGCGTTCTTTTTCCCGGCGCACCTTGTAGCGCGCCAGCGGGACGGCCATGGTGGTGAGAATCAGCAGCACCGTGAAGGCGACAATCAACTCCACCAGCGTCAGGCCGCGTTTGCCTTTCCGCCTCCTCCTCAGTAACAGCCCGCAAAACGGAGCGGGTCCCGGCGCTGAAGCCGGCTGTTGCGCGGGTGTATCGGGGGCCGGGACGGCCCTTTGCGGGCTCATTCCTTACTCCACATTCACCGTCACTGCGGGCGCGTCCACCGCCACCGGCTGCTGTTGCGAATTCCGCAATGTGACCTCGGCTATCTTCACTTCGGTGGATCCCTTCCCCACCGCCTGGAACACAAGGCTCACAAGTCCGCCCGACCCGCTTACTCCCGGCGTTCCCGGCAAGCGGTTGAGGATGATGCTGACCTCTCCGGCGTCATTCCGGATGTTGCGGGTGAACAGGGGTTGCTGCCCATCGCCCGACATCAGAGTGCCGCGCGTGACATCGTTCAACCGCAGCACCTTCGGATCCCACGTGATCCGCATGGGCGCGCCGAATACGTCGGTGCCGCTTTCCAGTTGCAGGTTCAAGGTTACCGCGGCGCTCAAACTCGTCCGGACCGGGCCGGCCCCGAAGCTGAGCCGCGTGGCGCCCGAGGGCGCCGGAGATGGGGGAGGCGGGCCGGGGGCCGCAAAGGCCAGAGGTGGGGCCGGAGTTTCTACGGGAGCAGGGATTGCCGCCGGCGCGGCCGGCTTCGGCGTCTCCGCCGGCTTTGCTTCCCCTTCAGAGCCGCGCGGGTTGTAGTTCAGTTTCACAATCTGGTCAGTGCCGGCTGCCACACCGCGAAGGTTCACGTCGGTGATATCGGAAGAACGCACAATGTGGGGAATAATGGCAATCAGCAACTCCGCCTGATTCTTTTCCACACTCTCTCCGGAGAAGAGCCACTTGATGACGGGCAGGCTGGCCAGCCCCGGGGTTCCCGAAACCGACTTGGTAGCCTGGTTCTGCATAAGTCCACCCAACAAACTGATCTCGCCTTGGCGCAGGCGCACTGAATGCGTAAGTTTGCGCTGCCCGATGACAGGCTGCGACAGTCCACCGACATCGATGCGATCGCGAATGTTGGAAATGTCGATCTCCACCTGCAGGGTCACCTCATCGGCGCCGTGAATGGTGGGCGTGACGTCGACGTTCACGCCTACATCGGCAAACTGAAACTGTGTGCTGACCAGCGGCGAAACGCCAACTGCGCCGACACCCGGCTGAAAACTACCGGTGGCATAAGGATACTTGTCGCCGATCTTGAGGCTCGACTTCACCCCGTGCGTGGCGCGAATCTGCGGCGATTGCAGCACGCGCGTGCCGCGATCCGACATCAGCGCCTGCAACATCATGCTGGGAAGCGTCACGGAGAAGTCCGCGCCATTAATCTTGCGGATACCGGTTATGGGGATGGTGCTGCCACTAACGGCTGCGCCGCCGCTTCCTTCCCCTAATCCGGTCCCGATCCCGGTGTCGGTCCCGGTGCCGGTACCGGTGCCGGTACCGGTGCCGGTACCGCCACTGACGCCGCCTAACACCGCGCGCGGGGTGAAGCCAACCGGGATGCTGAGGCCATTGGACCCGCCACTGACCAGCGTAGCCGCAAGATCGCGTGTGCGCGTACGGTTGGCTTCCATCACCATGACGTCGATCACCACTTCCGATTTCGCCTTGTCCAGATCGGCCACCAGTTTGTCGGCCAGCGCCACCTTATCCACCTCGCCGCGCACCATGATGATGTTCTGGGCGTTATAGGTGAACACGCGCCGGATGTCGCAAACCGAGCGCAGAATCACGGCCACCTCCTGCAACTCCTGCGGAGTGGTGAGGTTTTTCAGATAGTAGGCCTTGACCACCATGTCTTCGTGATCACGGCGTTTGGTGACGTTGTCGTTGGTGAGGAAGATGGTGTTGGCGGACAGCGGTTTCCAATAGGTCTTGGTGAGAACCGACAGTTGATCCAGAGCCTGATCCAGCGTCGAGTTATTCAAATCGATGGAGTAGTTCTTGCCCGTCGATTGGTATTCGGGATCGAAGATCACATTCACACCGGCCAGTTTGCCCAGGGTTTCGTAGAGCACTTTGACGGGCTGGTTATTCATCTTGAGCGTGCTGATACGCGCGGTGATTGGCTTCAGTTCCGGCGCCGGCTGTATGGAAGCAATCCTCTCATCGGCCTCCTTCTGCGCGGCTTCCGATGGCGTGGCGGACCGGTCCTCCGGCTTCTGCCCGCTCTTCTTCCTGGCCGCTTCGATCATGGCGAGGGTTCGTTTGAGTTCCTGCACGGCAATGCTGGAACTGGGATCAGTGGCGAAGGCCTTCTGGAAGGTGGCGGCAGCCTCTTCCAACTTGCCCTCCTGCCGCAGCTTGAGCCCGTTCTCGGCATGCTTTTGGCCAGCCTGAAAACGCGTGCGGCGCATCCCCATCAAGTAAGCGGGGTCGGCCGGATCCTGAGAGACGGCCTGCTCGAACAACTCGAGCGCCTTGTCCCATTCCTGCATCGCTTCGGCCTTTGCGGCCTCTTTCATTAGCTTGTCGCCCTTCTTGTTTCCCGCCAGTGCTGGCGCAATCAAGACGGCCGTAAGGGCCAGAATAGACCAAAGCTTTGTTAACCGGTTCAAAATAAGCATCTTAATGGTGCCACTCGATTCGATGTGTTAAGATGAGATCGCGCTTCAAACCTTCCACATAACCGATTGACGATCCATTGCTTGTTCGCGTTGAGAGGAAACCTTGGCGACCCAAGAGGGCCAATTCAAAATCCTGTCCGATAACCGTCAGGCCCGTTACAACTACCTGCTGTTCGATCGTTTCGAAGCCGGTTTGGCTTTGACCGGCACAGAGGTGAAGTCGGCCCGGACCGGCCGGATTCAATTGCAGGACGCCTATGCCGAAATCCAGGCCACCGAGGCTTGGCTGTGTAATGCGCACTTCAGCCCCTACAGCCATGGCAATCGCTACAATCACGACACCGTGCGGCGCCGCAAACTGCTGCTGCACCGCAAGGAGATCGACAAGCTGTGGTCGAAGACACGCGACCAGGGCTTTTCGGTGGTTCCCACCAAGATCTACCTCAAGAACGGCCTTGTGAAGTGCGAGATCGCCCTCGCCAAAGGCAAGAAGCTCCATGATAAACGCGCCGCTGAGCGCAAGCGCGAGCACGATGCCGAGGCGCGCGCCGCAGTGCAAAGAAGGAGAGACTGATTACGATGCAGACCCGTCTGGACCGTTCCCCCATCGCCGCCATCGCCTGCGATGCCTTGATAATTCCCGCTTTTGAAGAAGGCGCCCCCGTCACTGGCGCTGCCTGCGATGAACAGATTGCCGCGGCACACGGGTCTGGAGAATGCTCGGGCAAGGAGGGGGAGTTCGTTTTGCTACACGGCCCAAGAGGGCTTGCGGCGGGTCGTCTTTTGTTGGTGGGGTGCGGCAAACAGGCCTTGTTTACGGCTGCCGATCTGCGCCGCGCAGCCGGCGCTGGGGCGCGGCACCTGAAGGATAAGTCCATTCGTAACATAGCATTAGTGCCAGGACTGTCGGGCGCCGCCGCCGTTTCCGCCGCAGTCGAAGGGGCCATCCTGGGCGACTATGAGCCTGACCGGCTGAAGACGGACCCGGACAAAAGCAAGAAGCGCGTGGAGAGTTTCATTTTGGCTGTTCCAGGCGCTCCCCCCGAGGCGGATGCCGCCTTTGACCGCGGCATCATTTTGGCCGAGTCCCAGAACTTCTCGCGCGGCCTGGTGAATGAGCCGGGCAATCTGATGACGCCGAATGAGCTGGCGAGTCAAGCGCGGATGATGTCCGCCGAGGCGGGCCTGGAGTGCGAGGTGCTGGACCGCGAGCGCATGCAGCAGCTCGGCATGGGTTCGTTGTTGGGAGTGGCCATCGGGAGCGCTGAGCCGCCCGTGCTCATCATCGTTCGCTACCGGCCGGAGAAGGCATCCGCCGCAACGCATCTGGCATTGGTTGGCAAGGGCGTCACCTTCGATACCGGCGGCGTTTCCATCAAGCCGGCCGACGGGATGGAGAAGATGAAGTACGACATGGCCGGCGGCGCGGCGGTCCTGGGGGCTATGCGCGCCATCGTCAAGCTGAAGCCGTCCATTGCGGTGACGGCGCTGGTGCCGGCGGTGGAGAATATGAGCGGATCGCGGGCGCAGCGCCCGGGCGACATAGTGACCTCGTTGAACGGCAAGACAGTGGAGGTGTTGAACACCGACGCCGAAGGCCGGCTGATTCTGATCGACGCCATCACCTATGCGCAGCGGCTCGGCTGTACGCATATGGTGGATGCGGCCACACTCACGGGGGCCATTGTCGTGGCTTTGGGCCACGTCCATGTGGGTGCATTCACCAATAACCAGGAGATGCTCGACCGGGTGCTTCGGACGGCCCGTGCCGAAGGCGAGAAGATGTGGCAAATGCCGCTGGATGACGAATACAAGGAGCAGCTCAAGAGCGCCTTTGCGGATTTGCCGAACATCGGCACGCGGTGGGGTGGCTCGATCACAGCCGCTTACTTCCTTAAAGAGTTCGCCGATCCGACGCCCTGGGTTCACCTGGACATTGCCGGCACGGCCTGGCTGGATGAGTGCAAACCGCACATGGCCAAAGGGCCGACCGGCGTCTGCGTGCGCACTTTCACGGAACTGGCGCTCGGCTGGCAATAGATTGCGCGTGGGCACGCACCGGGATGGGGTGATAACACGCAGCGCTCCGCTGCCCGATTTCGTCCTTTCAAACGCTTAAGCTTGGTCCTTCAATTGCTCCCCGGATGAGAAGGAGAAGACCATGCAAAAGTCGCTGATATTCATCGCAATTGCCGGCCTCGCGGTTATTGTTTATGCACAACAGCCGCCGCCTACTATTCAAAGAGTTACTCCCAGCCGCACCTCGCCGGCTTCCGGAGAAGAGATGTTCAGAGCCTATTGCGCGGTCTGCCACGGGGTGGACGCAAAGGGCAACGGACCCGCTGCGCCGGCGCTCAAAATGATGCCGGCCGATCTGACCGCTCTGGCAAAGGAAAACAAGGGAAAGTATCCGGAATTGCGTGTATACAGCGCCATCACCGGAGAGGTGGGCATGCCCGCGCACGGCTCGCAGGAAATGCCGATCTGGGGAGAGGTGTTTCGCAGCATGAGCGGCGGCTCCGATGCGCAGATCAAAATGCGCGTGCGAAACCTCACCAAGTATGTCGGAACGCTACAGGTGAAGTAGCCGCAGCTCCATCTGTGCTACGCACTAAGCCAACAACTCGCGAATCACTTTTCCGCCAACCTGACTCAACTGTTTCTGCCGGCCGGCGTGAAGATACCGCAGCTTATTGTCATCCAGCCCGAGCAGATGCAGCAAGGTGACATGGAAGTCCTTTAGCGAATGCACGGTCTCCACAGCCGCTCCGCCCACCTCATCGGTGGCGCCCACAATGTGACCCGCCTTTACACCCGCCCCAGCCATCCACACCGGCATCGCGTTGGCGTTGTGATCGCGTCCCCAAGCCTCTCCACCGCGCCGGATCCCATTGTCGGGACTGCGTCCAAACTCGCCCGACCACACCACCAGCGTTTCATCCAGCAGTCCGGTCCGCTTCAGATCTTTCAGCAATCCTGATACCGGCCTGTCAATCGCGCGCAGCCGAGCCCCATGCGCCTTCTCGATGTAGTCGTGCGAATCCCATCCCATCGCAATCACCTGCACAAATCGAACGCCCGCTTCCACAAGCCGCCGCGCCAACAGGCAGCGCCGCCCCAACGCATCCGCATCTTTGTTAGCACCGCCAATCCCATACATTTCCCGCGTCGCCTCGGGCTCCTGCCCGATGTCCAATACGCGCGGCATCTCGGCCTGCATGCGAAAGGCCAGCTCATAGCTCTCAATCCGCGCCGCCAGTTCTTCATGCTCCGGATGCCTCTGCTGGTGCATGCGGTTGAACCCGTTCAGCAGCTCCAGGTTCGCCAGTTGCCGCTCCTTGGACACTCCCGCCGGCGGCGCCATGTCCAGAATGGGGGCGCCCCGCGGCCGCAACGGCGTGCCCTGATAATAGGCCGGCAGAAAGCCGTTCCCCCAATTGGCCGCGCCCCCTTGCGGATTTGCCAAATCCGGCAAAACCAAGAACGATGGCAGATTCCGGTTCTCGGTGCCTAACCCGTAGGAGACCCAAGCCCCCACCGCGGGATCGCCTCCAAACTGGTTCCCGCAGTTGAGCTGATACAGGGCGGTGGGATGGTTCACGCTCTCCGCCTGCAAGCCCCGGTAAAAACAGACATCATCCGCTACCGGGCCAAAATGTTCCAGCAGAGAGTTGATCTCAATGCCCATCTTCCCCGCGCGCCGGAACGTAAACGGGCTCTTCACGTAATACCGCTCGCCCGTGTTCATGTTCGCCTCAAACTTGTTCCGTTGCTTTTGGAACTTCGTCATATGAAGCTCGGCCAGTTTCGGCTTGGGGTCAAAGGTGTCAATGTGGCTCGGGCCGCCCTCCATCAACAGAAAGATGCAATGCTTCGCCTTGGCCGCATGATGCGGTTTCTTGGGCGCCAGCGGATTGTCTTCGGCCAGCAGCGCCGACAAGGCCACCGTTCCCAATCCCATCCCGCCATTGAAAAGGAACTCGCGCCTGTTAGTAAACATAGACAAACTCATTGGAATTCAGCAGCACCAAAGCCAAATCGGCCAACGCCCGTGTTGCCGCCGAAACCTCGCTTGGATGCAGGTTGCTCTCATACGGCGCCGGATCCTCCTGCTGCACGAATCGGAAGCTTTCCCCTGTCAACTCGCTCGTGATCGCGTGCACCACAGGCTTCGGCGCCTCCTTTTGCGGAGCCGGACCGGTCACCTTCTTCAGATGCGCCAGCGCCATTTGCATCTCCTGATCCTCTGGCATGCGAGCAAACACGCGGCGGAACAAAGCTCTCACGCGCCCCCGCGCATTGGTCTCTTCCTTGACTTCTTGATCGATGCGCGCGGCAAGCGCCAGCGCCATGTCATGCACCATCTGCCCGTTCAGCAATGTGAACGCTTGCGTTGCCACAGTGCTCGCCTCGCGCCGCTCGCACGACATGTCCAGGTTAGGCCCGTTGAACACCTCCACCATCGGGTCGATCAGACTCCGTTGCTGGAACGTATAAATGGTGCGCCGGTTCCGCAAATGCTTTTCGGGCGATGCGTGGTAGGCCGGCTGCAAAGAACCCATCGCATGACGCGGCTGCCGCGCCGCATCTTCATTGATCTGCGGGAACGTTCCCGGCCCGCCCGCCTCCAGGCTCAACTCGCCGGACACGGCGAGAATGCTATCGCGCAGTACTTCCGCCTCCACACGGTGCGGTGTGTAATGGGACAGCAGCACTCCGTCCCGGCCGCCCGGATGCGCGCTCGCGCGCTGGTAGGCAGCCGAATGCATGATCAACCGGTGCATCGCCTTCACGCTCCAACCATGCTCCATGAAATAGGCGGCCAGATGATCCAGCAACTCCGGATGCGTTGGCTTGGCCCCCATCTTGCCAAAGTTGCTCGCATCCGCGGCGAGCCCGCGCCCAAAATGATACTGCCAGATCCGGTTCACCATGACGCGGGCCGTCAAAGGATTCTTCGGATGCGCGATCCAATGGGCCAGCGCCGAACGCCGCCCCTCCACCGTTACCGGAACTTCATCTTCCGAAAACCGGCTGTATCGCGCCACCGCTGCCAGCAGCCCCGGCTGCACCGCGTCCGCGGGAGACTGTACGTTGCCGCCGGGAAGAATATGCACCAGCGCCGGCTTGTACTCGGCGCGCTTGGCATACCGCAAATTCGGACCCCCGTCGGTGGCCCCGTCCAGCGGGCCGCTGGAAACCACAAACGCCTTCGGCTGAAAACGGTCCGCGGACGCCCTGTAGAGTTGCATGTGCTTCTGATACAGCTTGAACTCCTCGTACTCATCGGGCGTCATCGACTTCTGCTTCACCTTCTCATCAAACCCATCGACATTGGCCTTGGCCCGCCGTTCCACCTCCCGCATGCGTGCGAGCCCGGCCGCGAGGTCCGCTGTGTTTTCCTGCGGCAGGAATGCGAGTTTGGGACGCGCAAACTCCGTGGTGGAGAACACCGCCTGCATACGGTAGTAATCCCGTGTTGGTATCGGATCGAACTTGTGGTCATGGCACCGCGCGCAGCCGAGCGTCAATCCAAGAAAGGTGGAAGCGGTAGCATGTGTCACATCGTCCAGGAACATTTGCCGGGTCACAGCCTCGACGCTCATCGCCGTATGCTCCCAAGGCCCGGCGCGCAGGAACCCGGTGGCGATCCACGCCTCGGCATCACCGGGATAAATTTCATCGCCCGCAATCTGTTCGCGGATGAACCGGTCATACGGTTTGTCCTTGTTAAAACTCCGGATCACGTAGTCGCGATACCGCCAGGCGTTGGGCCGCTCGAAATCATTGGAGTAACCGCTGGAATCGGCATACCGGACCACGTCCAGCCAGTGGCGCCCCCAGCGCTCGCCATAGCGCGGCGAAGCCAGCAGCCGCTCCACGAGCCTCTGGTAGGCGTCCGCGCGCTTGTCCCGCACAAACGCATCCACCTCTTCCGGTGTTGGCGGCAAGCCCGTCAAATCGATGGTGGCCCTGCGGATCAACGTCCGCCGGTCCGCCGCCGGCGCGGGCTTCAATCCACGTTCCCGCAACTTCTCCTGTATGAAGTCATCGACGCTTTGATTGGATGGAGGCCGCACCGGCTGAAATGCCCAAAGGTCTTCCGCTTTATAGGCCCCCCACTTGGCCTCTTGCGCGGCCTCTTTTGCATTTGGCCACGGAGCACCACCGTCAATCCAGGTCCGCACGGCGGCCACCAGATCGGCCGACGGTTTGGCCCCAGGCGGCATCTGAGGCACACCGTCCCCCTGCAACGCTTTCCACAACGGACTCGCGGCCGCGTTGCCGGGAACAATTGACGGACCGCGCACACCGCCTTGCAGCATTCCTTCGCGAGTTCGCAGATCCAGTTTCGAGAGCACTTGGCCCACCCCATGGCAGGCGAGGCAATCCCGCTGCAACGCAGGTTGTACCTTCGCGCTAAAGAGCGCAGCCCCATCCTGAGCCAATGCGGCTGCACACAGAATCGTGGAAATTAAGATCGCCTTCATCAGGGTTAGCGTGCCGCTGCCCCGGAAGCTGTCTCCTCTTCCGCCGCCCGGCCGGGCAGCGGTACGAGCATCGGCACCTGCTCCTGGTAGCGCCGGTAACGGTTGCCATGGAAGTGCACGAGGTCCCGTTCTTCAAAATAGATGCCCAGCAAAATGTATCCGGTGGTTCCCACCGCGAACATCAGATGACCGTAGCTCATCTGGGGCGTCGCCCAGAAGCCGATCAGAAACCCCAGGTAAATCGGGTGCCGCGCGTACTTGTACAGATAGGGCGTCTGGAAGCCGATCGGTTGCGGAGTCTGGCCGCGGAAATTCTCCCATACCTGCCGCAGTCCGAACAGGTCGAAATGGTTGATCATGAACGTGCCGGTCAAAACAAGAAACCAGCCCAGCCCAAATACGCCTTCGAGTACCTTCGCCCCAGTCGGATCCTCCACGCGCCACAAGGTTCCCGCAATCGGCCGCCATTCCGCATAGAGGAGAATCAGAGCGAGGCTGGAGGCCAGCACAAACGTGCTCCGCTCGGCCTGCTTCGGTATGATCCGAGTCCACCATTTCTTAAAACCCTGCCGAGCCATCACACTGTGTTGAGCGGCAAATACGGTCAGCAATGCCGCGTTGATTGCCAATGCCATGCCGATTGGTGTTTCCGGTCCAACATCCACGGACCGGGGAACCCCCAGGTTCCCTACAAAAGCGATGGCATAAAGAAACGTCAGAAAGAATACAAGGTAGGACGCTACGCCGTAAAAGAGAATCATTAGTCTGCCCATCTGAGGTGACTCCTTTGGATCCCCGTTGGATCCCAGTTTGACTCCAGCGCCTTGGACCGCCTCCCAGGCCGCGGCCCATTCGTGATTGCTCTCTATACTAGCTCTGCGCGGGTTTTTCCTCAAGCCAGGCCAGCATCAGCTTATAGGCAATCGAGAGAACCACGGAACCAACGAAGAAACCAATGAGACCCAGTGTCATGAAACCGCTTATGGATCCGATGAAAACCACTCCTATCGGAACCGGCGCGCCCCGGCCAAGCAACATTGGCTTGAGGAAATTGTCCACCAGTGTTACGAAGACGCACCAGATCAGAAACACCACTGCCTTGGCCAAGCTCGCCGTGGCAAACACATAGATGACTGCCGGAACCAGAAGCACTCCACCCACCTGCAGCAATGCCCCCACGAAAAACACCACAGCCCCGAGGCCGGCTCCGGGCAAACCTGCCGCCAGAAAACCAAGACCTGCCAGAACAGCCTGAATCACCCCCACGCCGACAATGCCTAGCGCCACGCTGCGTACCGTGCCGGCCGTCAGCGCAGCGAATTCGGCGCCGCGCGCACCCATGAGCCGGCTCGCGAAGGCGTGGCCAACCGCAGCCGACCGGTTGGAATCCGCCAATATGAGGCCCGCCAAGAGAATGGACAAAAACAGTTGCAGGATGCCCAGACCCGCACCCGCGGCTGCCGACAGCATTCTTCCCGCTAGAGGCTTGAGATGCGGCGCGAGCTGCTGCGCGGCGGCAGTCAGATTGGTGGAGGCCAGTCTCCAGAAGCCGGACAATTGCGCCCCGATCACCGGCCAACTCTCTACCGCCGGCGGCGGCAGCGGGATAATCGGCTCTCCACTCCACAACTGAGCCGCAATGATTTGGACACCCTCAATCAAGGTTCCGGCCAGTAGCACGGCAGGCGCGGCCAGCACCGCAACGCCCAAAATGGTGAGGAGAGCAGCCGCCAACCTCGTCCTTCCCCCCAGCGCTTTCCCCGTCCACTCAAACAGCGGGTGCACCGATACGGCGATGAATAAAGCCCACAACACCGTTGTCAGAAACGGCTGCAAGATCAATAGGCACAGGCCCACCAGCAACAGGACCAGTCCAAGGTGAATTGTGATCTCCAGAGCACGGCGCAAGTCTTGATTATGCGTTTGAGACAAGCCGATACCTCCCCGATCGAACAGTCAACACATTCTCGCACAAAGGTAGAATCTTACCTGGATGGCCGCAACTGCATTCTCGCTTTGTTTCTTCCTGCTGCTGGCTGGCTGCAGTGTCCAGCGCCGCCACACATCCAACCCAATCCTCGACCCGGAGCACGGCAGGATCCAATTCCAGAACTACTGCGCGGCCTGCCACCAGTACGACGGACAGGGGATGGGCGACGCTCCACCTTTGGACGGCTCGCCGTGGGTGACCGGACCGGAAGACCGGCTCATCGGAATCGTGCTACACGGCGTTCGCGGACCCATGGAGGTGTCCGGCAAGACCTACGATCTGGAAATGCCTGGATTCGGGCAGGTCTTATCCGACGCCGGCGCGGCTTCCTTGCTCTCGTTCGTCCGCATGCGCTTCGGCGCGCCCGTCGCGCCGATTGCACCGGCGGCGGTGAGCCGGGTCCGCGCGCTACACAAGACCAGAACGGACTACTGGAGTGTGGAAGAACTGCTCAAGATACCGTGAACTACTTGCGTCCGAGCCCAAACTCGTTGCTCACTTGCACAACTTTTCCATTGCGGAAATGGACTTCGATGAACTTCGAGCCGCTCAACGGCTTGCCGCTTTCATCCTTCAGGGTAGCCACCAGCTTCTTCGTCCTGGCGTCATAGACATCTGGCGTGTGGGACCAAGCGTACTGGCCATCCAGGCTAAAGGTAACCCACCCATGCCCGCCTTGCGATAACTCTACATGGCCCTTGGGCTCGGGCGGCATTTTCGTCGCGTCGAAAATGAACAGCTTCTGGCCCACCTGATCGCTGATCCAGAGTTCCTTCTCATCCGGCGTGAGGGCTGCCCCATGCGTACGGTGCGCAATCGGCTCGGTTCCCGCCAGCACGCGGTGCAGAATCTTGCCCGTTTGCAGGTTGACCACGTCAAAACCTACGTGATCGCCGAGACAAACGTAGCCGATCCGGTTCCGGCTATCCATGGTGAATGGAAAAATCCCGCGTTCGCCAACATCCTTGATCTGCCCGATCATTTTATCGCTGGCAGTATCGAAGGTCGACAATGTCGTTCTCGTTCCTAAATACAACCGCCGTCCGTCGAGGCTCACGATGCTATTGTGCGCTTGCGGCCCCACCTGGACGCGTTTGATCATCTCACCGGTGCCGGCGTTGACGACGAGAAAACCGCTATCCTCGCCCGCATACCACCAGCCGGTGGGAACGTAAAGCTTCTTGCCATCCAGCGTGATGGAGGATCGATCCGCGCCGGCCTCGTAGGTCTTTTCCCAAAGGACCTTCTCCGTCTCCAGGTCGAAGGCGCCCACGCGTCGATTGGTGGAGGAGAAAAATAATCGATGCGTCTTGAGGTTCCCGGCGAAACCGCGCAGGCCTTCCGAAAAAATAGGAAGTGGAATCCGCCGGACCAGCTTGTGCCCGTTGTCGATATCGAAGATCAAGATCCCGGGAGGATCGGAGCGGCCCTCCTTCTGCGCCGCATCGGGCATGCTGAGGTATAGATACCGTTTGGTCACCGATTGGCCGAAACAAAGCGCGGCCATCCAGAGGAGCATCGCAAGGAACGTGGCTGATTTTCTCATGCCGGAATTGTAGTGTCCACAGTTTCCCAGGTCAAGGGCCAGGTAGTGCGTGGCTAAATTAGGTAGTGCGCTACCTTGCGTTGGGAGCGGCCGCAAGAAGGTCACTCGTCTTCTACCTCGGCATTCGGCGCGAAGAATTCCTGCCGGCCTGTTTGATTCCGGGGCCGGGTGCTGTGGCGCGGCATGCGGTTGCACAACAGCGCTATAGCGGAAGAATCTCTTCCCGGTCCGGATCGAACTTCAAGCGCCGCTTCTGCAAGTAGGCGATATTGCCCAGGTGCGATGCCATCGCCGACCGGTGCCCGATATAGACATCCCCGTTGGGACGCTTGCGCGATTTCACGCAATCCAGGAAGTTCTCCACGTGCTCTATGGTCTGTTCTTTGGGAGACTTTACGATGATTGGCTGGGCGCCTTTTTCCGCGGACAGAAATTCAAACTGCGCCCTGGTGATGAACAGTTTTCCTTCCGTGCCCACAAACTCCACACCGGCGCCCTTCAAGCCGGGCGCGAGCGTCGCCTCAAAGGTCGCCATCCAATCGTTGGGATATTCGAGCACCACATTGATGGTGTCGGGAGCGGTGCGGCCGTCTTTATAGTGGTAGACACCGCCGGCGGCCACTGCCGAGACCGGGTTGTCCTGGTCCAGGAACATGTGCACCACATCGATCCAGTGCGTGAACAGGTCTGTCACTTGCCCGCCGCCGAAATCCAAATACGCGCGAAAATTCCAGAACTGCTGCGGGTCCCAATCGCGCCATTTGACAGGACCGAGGAACCGCGCCCAATCGAGGTTGGACGGCTGCGTTGCGAGCGATGCCGGGGCTTTCAGCAAATGCGCCCCATTGCCGTGCCACCAGGTTCTCACGAGGGTGATCTTGCCGAGCTTGCCTGTCTTGATGTACTCATTTTTGGCCTGCAAGTAGTGGGAGCCCGAGCGCTGCTGCATGCCCACCTGGCATACGCGCTCGTTGACGCGCGCGGCCTTCACAATCCTGGGGCCTTCTTCGATGGTCAACGAGAGCGGCTTCTCGACGTACACATCCTTGCCCGCATTGAGAGCGTCAATGGCGGTGCCGGAATGCCAGTGATCCGGCGTAGCGACCAGTACCACGTCCAGCTCCTTGGTCTCGAGCAGCTTGCGATGGTCATTGAAACCCTTGGCGCCCGGCGCGCGCGTGATCGCCCTGTCGATGCGCTCCGCATAGACATCGCACACGGCGTTCACCTTGACCCGCTGCGTTTTTTGGAAAATATCCATGACGTAGCTGCCGCGCCCTCCGCACCCGATCACGCCCATTTGAACCACGTCGCCCGCGCCCAGGACGCGCGAATAGGACGCGGCGGTCATGGAGCCGGCCGTCATCCGGAAAAAATCTCTACGATCCAACCCATTGTTCGGCATAAGGGAGATTATACTCATTAATGAAATGCCACTCGATTGGACCCGTCACATCGTCGTTCGCTGGCCGGACCCGGATCCGGCTCACATCCCCCTGCTGCGCCAGGCCTCTATTGACGCAGTGGTTCTCGACGCACCGAACCCCGCCTTTGAAACCGCGTGCCAGGCCGCCGGAATCTCCATCGCCACGCAGCCAAAGTATGTCTCGAAGCGCGGCCTCTGGCCCGGCGTGCAGCGGAGCGGAAACAGATCCAATGCCGACGAGGTTGCCAGCGCCAGCCGTGAACCGTGGCTCGACGCCAACGGCTACCTGGTGGCGCTGGAGCGCGCGCTGCATCCGGAGCGGCCCGCGGTGCTTGGTTATTTGGCCGGTGAGAACCCGGAGCAGATGGTCCCGTTCGAATCTCTGGAACTGGCGCTGGTGGAGGCTCGCACCGCTGGCGGCAACTACATTCTGTCCATTGATCCCCGTTACCGGCGGGCGCTCTTGTCAGGAGACGCAAAAGCTCTGGCGGCGTGGAAGAGTCTTGGCGGCGCCGCGGCCTGGCTCAAACAGAATCACGACTTGTTCGGGCAGGCAGCCCCACCCGCTATCTCTGCGCTGGTTGAGGCGGGCATGCCCACATCCGAGATCGCCAACCTGTTATATCGCCGCAATGCCAGTCCCCGTCTGGTTTCCGCGTCCAACGTTCCTCCGCCGGCGCCCGGACGCATTCTGGCGCTTGTGGCCGCCAGCCTCAAGCCGCCTGCCGCGGAAGTGAGGGCACGGATTCTGCGGCATGCCGAAGCCGGCTCTTTTGTGGTTCTCGACTCGACGCCGGACCCGTCCTGGAAGCTGCTTAAAAAAGCGTCCGACCGGAACTTCTACTCGCTTGGCAAAGGGCAAGTGGTGGCCTATCATAAGCGCATTGCCGATCCCAGCGAGTTCGCCCTGGACATTATCGACCTCATCACGCACCGCCGCCGTCCGGTTCGCCTGTGGAACGCGCTCGCCGTGATTCCGCTCTTCACCGCTGGCCGCCGGCCCGGCGAAGCGATTCTTCATCTGGTCAACTATTCCTCTACAGGGGGCTCTGCCGGGCGCTCTCCCATGAACCAGGAAACGCAGGCGCGCGTGCAAGGCCATTATGCAAAGGCCGCGCTGCTGCGGCCCGGTCAACCTCCAGTTACGCTGGCTGTGGCCAAGCGGGGCTCCACCTCGGAGGTGTTCATCCCGGCTATGGACAGGCTTGCCACGGTAGTTTTCACGTAGAATGCACTTATGCACCGATCACTGTGTTTGTTTTTCCTTCTGTGCGCCACGCTGGCAGCGCAGAGCTCCGGTATACAGGGCCTGGTGACCGACCCCACGGACGCTCCGGTTCCCGACGCCGCGGTAACCATCACCAACGTCGCCACCGGCGTGGTGTCCACGGTGCGCTCGAACGAGCGCGGATTCTATTCGGCGCCCTTTCTGGCCATCGGCACCTACAGGATCTCCGTGGAGAAGCAGGGTTTCAGCAAGCTGTCGCGCGACAACCTGAAACTGGACGTCGACCAGACGGCGCGCGTCGATTTTACGCTCAAATTAGGCGCGGTGGCGGAGACCGTGGAGGTGACCGCCGCGGCGGCGCTGCTCG
>JAENWC010000260.1 GCA_016650235.1 Terriglobia bacterium | reverse complement strand
TCATGGACTTCGGCCTCGCCGAGATTAGCGATCGCACCCGCCTCACCAAACCCGGCGCTTCCATGGGCACTCCCGCCTACATGTCCCCCGAGCAGGCGCAAGGCCAGGCCACGGATCGCCGTACCGACATCTGGTCCATCGGCGTCGTGCTTTTTGAGATGCTCACGGGCCGCCTGCCGTTTGCCGGCCAGACCGATCAAGCCATCAGCTTCGGAATCGTTCACACTGAGCCCGAGCCGGTGACCGCCTTGCGGAGTGGGCTCCCCCTGGAACTCGATCGCATCGTCGCCAAGACGTTGGCCAAATCCCCGGCGGAACGCTATCAGAACACCGCCGACCTGATTGTCGATCTCCGTAGCGCAACAACTTTGCGGCAAGCCTCCAGCCGGCAAACTGTGCGCGCGCCCCGGAGACGATTCCGGTGGGCATATCCGCTGGCTGCCGTGTTGATACTCGCGGTAGTGGCCTTCTTCACCTGGCGCGCGCTCTCTCCTCCCCAGTCCATCCATTCCGTCCTCATCCTCCCGTTACGGCCGCTCTCGCAGGAGGCAACGGACAGCCTGCTTGGTTTGGGAATCGCCGACGCGATCATAACCAAGGTCGGCCAGACCGGCCAGTTGCAGGTGCGGCCACTCAGCGCCGTTCGCAGATATGCCAAGGAGGACAGCGATCCGCTTGAAGCCGCCCGCCACCTGAATGCCGAGACAGTTCTGGCGGGCAGCCTGCAGCAATCCGGAGACCGCATCCGCGTCAGCGTCCAGCTTCTGAAGACCACAACCGGCGAAACCATCTGGGCACAGAGCTTCGATGTGCGTTCTGGAGACGTGTTCACTGTCCAGGATGAGATTGCGCGACAGGTGGCCAGCGAGCTCAACCTGAAGCTCGACGCAGGCCAGCGGCGCGATTTCGAGAAGCGTTCCACCACCAATGCCCAGGCGTTCGAGTTCTACAGCAAAAGCCTGTATCATCTCGGCAATCGGTTGCGTGTTGGTGAAGTTTCACTTGCTGTCGAGTTACTGAAGAAAGCAATCGAGCTGGATCCAAACTATGCTCTGGCCCGCGCGCAACTTGGCTACGCGTACGCCTCTTACGGAGTCTTCATCATGGACGATCCTGCAGTCGTCGACCTCGCCACAAAACAACTCGCGGAAGCCGAGAAACTCGACCCGCGCATCGCGCAAATCCACGTCGCCCGCAGTGTCCTCCTCTTTAGCCGCCACGGTCAATGGAATCTCCGGGAAGCAATCCTCGAAGGGCGCGCAGCTCTCCGGTTGGATCCCAACGCGGGCCACCCCGATCTTGCCTATTACTATGACCACATTGGACTGGAGGCTTTGGCGGCGAAACACCGTTACGCCGCTCTGCGGTCGGACCCGGACAATGAATACCACAAGGTAGGTCTCGTTAGTCATTACTACGGGTTCATGCTCGCGGACGAAGGCGCCGCCGCCGAACAGAAGTTGTTCCATCGCTCCCCGAGCGTCGAATACTACCTCATCAAAGGGATGGTGAATGAAGCGGCACCGCTGGTCGAGAAGGAGTTTGCCGGCAGTCCGCGTCCGGGCTCTTCTTTACGGCGCAATCTGGAACGCCGCGTCCGCCGCGCCCAGCTTTATGCGCTTCAGGAAAAGTTCGCAGCCGCCGCCGCAGAGATCGCAGCAGTGGAAATCGAAGCCGAGAAGGCCCCGCGGGCCCTGCCCTTCCATCATATCTCTTACGGCATTGCCCAAGTCCGCGCGCGTATGGGCGATGCCTCCCGGGCCCTCCGTTGGTTGCAAATCACTGTTGATGCCGGGTGGCCCAATTACCCCATGATGGCTCGCGACCACATGCTCGACCCTGTTCGCCACGACCCCGCGGTCGCCAAATTCCTCGCCTCACTGAAGAAGACCTGGCAGAACAATATGCGCGAGTTCGGCAATAAGGACCAGTAAAATCATCTCTAAGTGAGATCATGGGAAACTTCGACCCGTAGTATTTCTCAGATTCCATTCGGGAATGCTCTGCCGGAGAGTCGTGACCTTCAAATTCCTCCCGGGTCGTCGCCAACCCGGATTTCACGCCCGAACAGCGCCGCAGGTCGACCGGGAGCCTCCTGGCAATCAGCCCGTCAGAAGAAGTCTGGATCGCACATGCAGCGGATCTGATCGGCGGAGAGCTGATCCGGTTGGGTGCCAGTCGGGACTTGCACTACCCGCACGGACAATTTCGTAACGCGGCGTGCGGCGATAATTGCACCGGCGTGACGGCCCGGAGTATCGCCGTCCAACATCAGGATGATCTCTCGGAAATGTTTTTGGAGAAGCGTCTCTTGCCGCTGCGAAAGGGCACATCCCATCAGCCCAACGACACACGGGAATCCAGCCTGATGTAGATTGAAACAGTCAAAGAATCCTTCAACCACGACAGCAGCGCTGCCGTGCTAAATGTCGCGGTGCAGATTGAAGAGGACATGCGATTTTCGGAAGCGGGCTGGGAACTTGTACTTCGGGTCACTCCGGCCTAGGCTCCTTCCAGCGTAGGCCACCAAAATCCCGTTCTCGTCTGCTGGCGAGGGCAGTGATACACTGAGGCAGTGGCACAATGGTGGCACAAAGAAAGGCCCGCCCTTTGTTTTGGGTGGACCCTCTTAAGTGGCTTCAAAACTTGGTGCGGAGAGGGGGACTTGAACCCCCACGAGATTGCTCCCGCTAGCACCACAAGCTAATCATTCCATTCGATCCCACGCAAATGCAACGGTTTAAGCCCAACATCCACCGGCTATCATAGCCAGTCATGCGTGGGACTTGGCACAAACCTGTCACAGTGAGGCCGAGATGATGCGCTGACGGCGTTATCATTGCCGCTTCAGGCGAGTTCGGGCCCGGTGTCACCTGGCCTCCCCCCGAATCCGTTCAACTCATCACACGCCAACCCTCATGGTAGTAAGTTTCGGTTTAGTCGGGAGTGGATGTCCCCCCTTTGCTTCACCCTAGCAATCTAGACTCGCGCTCGCGTGAGCGAACTTATTGGGAGTTCATAGTCAGTAAGCATCCCGTGAACACCACTGGCGGACAGCCGGAAAGTCTGCTACGAACGGGCAACAATGTAACAATTAGCGATTGGCTAGCGCCCAACGATGGGGCAGAAGCTCTTCGAGAGCGTTGACCGGATGATCGGCAATGCG
>JAENWC010000259.1 GCA_016650235.1 Terriglobia bacterium | reverse complement strand
TTGCGCTTTTCCACTCCCGCGCTGCTACCTTCAAACCGGGGCGCATGGATCGCCCCACTTTGAATAGAAAAGGAAATAACGCAATGTCCGCACTAACAAATTTCACCGGGCCTCTTACCCCGGAAGACAACGAACCAGCGCAAAGGGCCGCGCAGCAGGCTCCGTTTTGCGCGCCCAAAGATGACCAAAGGGACGCGCAGCAGGCTCCGTTTTGCGCTCCCAAAGATGACCAAAGGGCCGCGAAGCAGGCTCCGTTTTGCGCTCCCAAAGATGACCAAAGGGCCGCGCAGCAGGCTCCGTTTTGCGCTCCCAAAGATGACCAAAGGGCCGCGCAGCAGGCTCCGTTTTGCGCTGTCAAAAAAGATGACCAAAGGGACGCGCAGCAGGCTCCGTTTTACCCTGTCAAAATTGGTTCCTCCATGAACGCGCTCAAACATGGATTCTCGTCGAAAAAAATCATCGTCATGGCAGGCCAGGAAGACGACTTCCTCAAACTTCAGTCCGACCTCGTCGCCGAGGTCCGCCCCGAAGGCACTCTCGAACAGACCCTCTTCCAGCAGTTCCTTCGCGATGCCTGGACACTCCATCGCGTCGAACTCCAGCAAGTGGGAATGGCGGACTCGGGCCGTGACCCGCTCTTTGACCCCGATTGCGAAAAAGAGTTCGATCGCCTCGAACGCTACCACTCCCGCTACCAAAGCTCCTTCCATAAATCACTCCGCGAGCTCCGTACCCTGCAAACCAACCGCATCGTACAGTCCCTTTTGCCCGAACCATTGGGCAAAGGTTCGCTCCCGGCCACTGTCAAAGCTACTGAAATCGTGGCGCTTGCAAAACGAACTAACAAATCCTGGACTGCACTCGCTATCAACACCCTCATCGAGGCCACCAAACGCTCCAAAGAGGACTTTTCCTCACCCATCGAGGCGCAAATCACCCAGCCGGAGGCCATCAAATAACGCCATCTCACATCACCGCTCCAATCCCATTACTCTACGTGTCTCGCACGGCCGCGGACCCTGCTGTAAAACAAGATTTTGGGAGAGCAATCTCTGGATTCTGGACTACAGCTCTGGCGCTGTGGCATAATCACAATTTGTTACTTCGGATCGTCGCCTAGGGAGGAACGATGGCTCAGATCTTCCACCCGAGCACAAACACAATAGCTAGAGTCAGCATTTTTGGCGGCCTCTTTTTTGCGGGAGGTTTGCTTCTCGTGCTGAATGAGATCAACCGTTCCCCATACGTGACAGGCGTGAATGTGGCGCGCCAGCAGCCTGTGCCGTTCTCGCATAAGCATCATGTGAGCGGCATCGGGATCGATTGCCGGTATTGTCACACCTCTGTGGAGACCTCTTCGTTTGCCGGCATTCCTGCGACGGAAACATGCATGAGTTGCCACACGCAAATCTGGGCCGATTCGCCGATGCTGGAACCGGTTCGCGCCAGTTTCCGGACGGGCGAATCGTTGCGATGGACGCGGGTGCATGATCTGCCTGGATTTGTTTACTTCAACCACGGCATCCATGTCAAAAAAGGCGTGGGGTGCGCCACCTGCCATGGCCGCGTGGACCAGATGCCGCTGATGTATCAGCAGAACACGTTGAATATGGAATGGTGCCTGGAGTGCCACCGCGAGCCGGAAAAGTACGTACGGCCGCGGGAAGAGGTGTTCCGCATGGATTACCAGCCGAAAGAAGATCAGCGGCAACTGGGCGCGCGGCTGGTGAAGGAGTACAAAATTCGTAAGCTAACCGATTGTTCGGTGTGTCACCGATGAGCAGCCAACCAATTCAATCGAATGCGCCGCTGGATCTGGATGCCATCCGGACTCAGCTCTCCTCCGTACAGGGGCCGCAATTCTGGCGGAGTCTGGAAGAGGTGGCCCGGACTCCGGAATTCCAGGCCTACCTGGATCATGAGTTCACGCCGGGCACCTCCGATTGGACTGATCCGGTCAGCCGCCGCCGGCTCGTGGAGCTTCTCGGAGCAACACTCGGTTTAGCCGGTCTCACCGCTTGTACCAAACAGCCGCCGGAGGCCATTGTCCCGTACGTGAAGGCTCCCGAGGAGTTCATTCCGGGCAAGCCTCTTTATTACGCCACTGCGATCCCTGTGTCGGGCTATTCCGACGGAGTGCTGGTGGAAAGTCACATGGGCCGGCCGACGAAGGTGGAAGGAAATCCGGAGCATCCGGCCAGTCTTGGCTCCACGGATGTTTTCCGTCAGGCCTCGATTCTCACTTTGTATGATCCGGACCGTTCGCAGGCGGTGGCGCGGGAAGGGCGCATCTCAAGCTGGGTCCATTTTCTTGCTACGGCGGCGGCGCTGCGCGAGACGCTGCTTTCGAACCGCGGAGCCGGGTTCCGGATTCTGACCGAGACCATCACCTCACCCTCTTTGCTGGCCGCCCTGCGCGCCTTGCTGGCCGAGCTGCCCGAGGCCAAGTGGTGCCAGTTCGAGCCGGTCTCCAGGCAGAATGTGCACGACGGAACAAGGCTGGCATTCGGTGAGGTCTTGCATCCTGTCTATCACGTGGACAAGGCCGAGGTCATCGTTTCACTCGATGCGGACCTGTTTGGTTCCGGCCCCGGCGCGGTGCGCTATTCGCGCGACTTCGCCGCGCGCCGGAAAGTGGGGGGCGCATCGGAGAGCCAACCTAAGGCAATGAACCGCCTGTATGTGGTGGAGCCATGTCCCTCCATCACCGGCGGCATCGCCGACCATCGTCTTGCACTCCCGGTTTCGGAGATCGAAAAATTCGCGCGTGCCTTGGCCGCCGAGTTAGGCGCAGTCTCCGGGCTGTCCGCGCCGGCCTCATCGCAGGCGCACGCATGGGTGAAGGCGGTGGCGTCGGATCTGCTGCGGCACAAGGGCGCTGGTCTGGTTGCCGCCGGGGCCCAGCAAAGTGCAACGGTGCATGCGCTGGCGCACGCGATAAATACTGCGCTCGGCAACAACGGCGCAACGGTCAGCTACCTGGATCCAATTGAAACCGCCTCCCCGCAGTCGCTTCCCGAGTTGGCGCGGGAGATGGAGTCCGGCAAGGTTTCCACTTTGCTGATGCTGGGCGGCAACCCGCTCTACTCCTCTCCGGCCGATCTGAACTTTGCCGAGGTTCTGCGCAAAGTGAAGCTGCGTATTCATCTGGGCGAGTACGATGACGAGACCTCCGCCGTTTGCCACTGGCACATCAACGAGGCCCACCCGCTCGAAAGCTGGGGCGATACGCGCGCCTACGATGGGACCATTACCGTGCAGCAGCCACTCATCGACCCGCTCTACAACGGACGCGCCGCTATCGAAGTGATCTCTGCATTGGCGGGCCGGCCCGGCGTCAGCTCACACGACCTGGTGAAGGAGTTTTGGCGCGCCCGGTACAAAGACGCCTCCGCTCCGGATTCTTTCAGAAGCGCAAAGGACCTCGGAGCAGACTCCGTTTTGCCCCAGTTCACTTTAGACGAGGCCTGGCAGAAACAGGTTCACGATGGGTTCATTCCCGCTTCGGCGGGCGCAGGCAAGCGCGTTACGCTCGCCAGGGATTTGGGGGCCGTTCTGGCATCGGCCGCGGCCGCTTCAATTTTCGAACTGAATTTCCGGCCCGACCCCAGCGCCTACGACGGCCGGTTTGCCAATAACGCATGGCTGCAGGAACTGCCGCGGCCCATCACCAAGATCACCTGGGACAATGCCGTGCTGTTGTCGCCGGCCGCGGCGCAGAAGCTGAACCTGGTTACAGGCGAAGTGGTGGAGTTGCGCCACTCGGGCCGGGTTCTGCGCGCTCCCGTCTGCATTGTGCCGGGTCATGCCGATGCATCGCTCACTCTGCATTTGGGCTACGGACGCTGGCGCGGCGGACGCATCGCAAACAATGTGGGCTCCAACGCAAACCGCCTGCGTACCTCGTCCCAACTCTGGTCGATGAGCGGCGTGGAAGTGGTCAAGACAGGCGGCAAGCATCTGCTGGCCATCACACAGGAACACAACAGCATGGAGGGCCGTAACCTGATTCGCTCGGCCACTCTGGCCGAGTACATCAAGAAGCCCGATTTTGCGCAGGAGGGCGAGCACGCGGTGAAGAATCCGCTCTCGCTGTTTCCGGAGTACAAGTACGAGGGCTACTCCTGGGGCATGGCGATCGATCTCAACGCCTGCACCGGCTGCAACGCCTGCACCATTGCCTGCCAGGCCGAGAACAATATCGCGGTTGTGGGCAAGAGCGAAGTTCTGCGCGGCAGGGAAATGCATTGGATCCGGCTGGACCGGTACTTTGAAGGCAGTCTGGACAACCCAACCATCCACCATCAGCCGGTGGCCTGCATGCAGTGCGACAACGCGCCCTGCGAGGTGGTTTGCCCGGTGGCGGCCACATCGCATTCCAGCGAAGGTCTCAACCAGATGACCTATAACCGCTGCGTCGGCACGCGGTATTGCGCCAACAACTGTCCTTACAAGGTGCGCCGGTTCAACTTTTTCCTGTACGGCGATTGGGAGAGCAAGAGCCTGCATGGGCTGCGCAATCCCGACGTCACGGTTCGCTCGCGCGGGGTTATGGAGAAGTGCACCTACTGCGTGCAGCGCATCAACCTGGCGCGCATCGAGGCGGAAAAGGAAGACCGCAGAATCGCCGATGGAGAGGTGGTGAGCGCCTGCCAGGCGGTCTGCCCGGCGCAGGCCATCTCCTTTGGCGACCTCAATGACCCCAAGAGCCGCGTCTCCAAGGTCAAAGCGGATTCGCGCAACTACGGCTTGTTGACGGACCTCAACACGCGCCCCAGGACAACCTACCTGGCACGGGTTCGCAATCCAAATCTGGAATTGGAGAAGGCTTAAGCGCGATGCCTGAAGAAATGGACAAAGAGCTAGAACGGCCGGCGGTAGCCATAGAGGATGCCGAGCACCCGCTCATTGAGCCGGGCCACTCCTACTCCACTGTCACCGACCACATCAGCGCCATTGTCCTCACGCGCAAGACGCCGCGGTGGTGGTGGATCGGCTTTGGCATTTCCTTCATCGTGCTGAACATCCTGCTGTTCTCCCTCGGCGCCCTTGTGATTAAAGGAATCGGCCTCTGGGGCATCAACCAGCCGGTTGGCTGGGGACTGGACATCATCAACTTCGTCTGGTGGATCGGGATCGGCCACGCGGGCACTTTGATCTCCGCCATTCTGCTGCTGCTGCGCCAGGACTGGCGCACCTCCATCAACCGTTTCGCCGAAGCCATGACGCTGTTCGCGGTGGCCTGCGCCGGTATCTACCCCATCTTCCACACCGGACGCCCGTGGCTGGCCTATTGGATGTTCCCGGTGCCCAACACGATGGGCGTCTGGCCGCAGGTGCGCAGCCCGCTCATCTGGGACGTTTTTGCCATCTCCACCTACGCTACGGTTTCCGCGCTGTTCTGGTACGTCGGCCTCATTCCCGACCTGGCAACCCTGCGCGACCGCGCCCGTGTGAAGGGGGCCAAAATCTTCTATGGCATTCTCGCCATGGGTTGGCGCGGATCGGCCAGACACTGGGCCCGTTACGAGACAGCTTCTCTTCTGCTGGCCGGCCTGGCCACGCCGCTGGTTATCTCCGTACACACCGTGGTCAGCTTCGACTTCGCCGCCGGCATCATTCCCGGCTGGCATGCCACCATCTTTCCTCCTTACTTTGTGGCGGGGGCCATTTTTGCGGGCTTCGCAATGGTGCTGGTGCTTTCGATTCCGTTGCGGGCGGCCTATAAGCTGGAAGATTTCATCACCATGCGCCACCTGGACAACATGGCAAAGGTGATGCTCGCCACCGGCCTCATCGTTGCCTATGGCTACATGATGGAGACGTTCATGGCCTGGTACAGCGGCAACGAGTACGAGATGTACATGATGACCAACCGGCTCGTGGGTCCTTACAAATATTTCTACTACGCGCTCTTGTTCTGCAACGTCGCTGCGCCGCAGGTTCTCTGGTTCGCAAAGTTCCGCCGCAATGTGCGCACTCTGTTCACGGTTGCCATTATTGTGAGCATCGGCATGTGGCTCGAGCGGTTCATCATTATCCCGGTCAGCCTCCACCGCGACTTCCTGCCGGCAAGCTGGGGCATGTATTGGCCCACAGTCTTTGACTGGTCCACTTTTGCCGGAACGTTAGGGCTCTTCTTCGCGCTCATGTTCCTGTTCCTGCGCGTGCTGCCGATGATCTCCATCTTCGAGATGCGGACCATGGTGCCGCCGGCCGAAGGGAGGCCGCGCAAATGAGCGATTTCCACGCAGCGCATGGACGTCTGTACGGCCTGATGGCCGAGTTTGATAACCGTTACGATCTGATCGAGGCGGCGAAGCGGTCCCACGCCGCCGGCTACCGTAAGATGGACGCCTATTCCCCCATGCCCATCCATGGGTTGGAAGAGGCGCTCGGATTTCATGAGTGGCGTATGCCGATGCTCGTTTTGCTGGGCGGCATTTTCGGTTGCGTGGGGGGCTTCTCGTTGATGTACTGGATGGCCGTCCATGCATATCCGATGAACATCGGCGGGCGGCCTAACTATAGCTGGCCCGCTTTTATTCCGCCGGCCTTCGAGACCACCATCCTGTGCGCCGCTTTTGCGGCCGTATTCGGGATGCTGGCGCTCAATGGATTGCCGCGGCCGCATCACCCGGTGTTTTCAGTCCCTGGATTTGCGCTGGCCACGCGCGACAAGTTCTTCCTCTGTATCGAATCCGCCGACCCGTTGTTCCAAGTCGAGGCAACCAGAAAATTTCTGGAATCGCTTCATGCCAAGGAGGTCAACGAGGTTGAACGCTAGATCCTTTTTCCTGACCGCCTCGGTTCTGCTGCTGGCCTCCTGCCGCCAGGATATGCATGATCCGCCGCGCTACCGCCCGCTGGCGGCTTCAGAATTCTTCGGCGATGGCCGCGCCTCGCGCCCCAGGATTGCGGATACGGTGGCGCGCGGCGGGCTGCGGCTCGACAAGCGTCTTTACAAGGGCAGGGAAGGCGGCGCGCTGATTGACACGATCCCGATGCCGGTGACGCGGAAAATGCTCGAGCGCGGGCGGCAGCGCTTCGATATCTATTGCAGCATTTGCCATGGGCAACTCGGCGATGGAGATGGCATGGTGGTGCAGCGCGGCTTCCGTCAACCGCCGTCCTACCATCTGGACCGCCTGCGCCGGCAGCCGGTGGGACACTATTTCGACGTGATCACGAATGGGTTTGGAGCGATGGCTGGCTATGCATCGCGCGTGCCTGTAGAGGACCGCTGGGCCATCGTTGCCTATGTCAGAGCATTGCAGTTGAGCCAAAACGCAACCATCGACGATGTCCCCGCCGGTGACCGTTCGAAGCTGGAGGGACGCTGATGGGAAGCCTGGCGGCAAGCATGGATCTCGCCGGGATGCGCAGGAAAGCCCTGCTCGTAGGCGGCATAGCGCTGGCCGCCTCCGCCCCCGGGCTCATGGCCGACCCCGAGCAATTCTTCCGGTCCTACCTGGTGGCCTATCTTTACTGGGCCGCGATTCCCACCGGCTGCCTTGCGTTGCTGATGCTCCATCATCTGGTGGGTGGTGAATGGGGCATCGTGATCCGGCGGATGCTCGAGGCGGGGACTCGCACGTTTTTACTGGTTTTGCTCCTGCTGGCCCCTGTGCTATTGAATCTGCCCAGGCTCTATATCTGGGCGCGGCCCGATGTGGTGGCTCACGACAAGCTTCTGCAACACAAGGCGGCCTATCTGAACACCGGATTCTTTCTGGGCCGGACCGCATTCTATTTTGCGGCCTGGATGTTGCTGGCGTTTCTGTTGAACAAGTACTCGACCGCGCAGGAGCGGGACAAGACCAACGGCTGGAAGGGGAAACTGCAAACGGTGAGCGGCATCGGGATCCTCGTCTACGGCCTGACCGTCTCGTTTGCTTCGGTGGACTGGGTGATGTCACTGGATCCGCACTGGTTCTCCACCATCTATGGAGTCATGTTCATGGTGGGCGGCGCGCTGACCACGCTCAGCTTTGTCGTGATCATGTTGTCGCGTCTGGCGCAGGCTCAGCCTATGGCTGCGTTGCTAAAACCGAGCCACTTTCACGACTTGGGCAACCTGATGTTCGCCTTCGTTATGCTTTGGGCCTACGTTGCCTTTTCTCAGTTCCTGATCATCTGGTCTGGAAATCTGCCCGAGGAGATTCCCTTCTACCTGCACCGGTTCCACGGCAGTTGGGGCGTAATCGCAGTCGCCCTGCTGTTGTTTCACTTTGCTTTGCCTTTCATTTTGCTGCTGCTGCGGGTGATCAAGAAGAAGGCGCAAGTGCTGGCGCGGGTAGCCATGCTGATGATGTTCATGCGACTGGTGGATCTCATCTGGATGGTCACCCCCAGTTTCCATGGCGAACGCATTTCCCTGCATTGGTTGGACCTGACGCTGCCGGTGGGAGTCGGCGGCATATGGGTTGCTTATTTTCTGAGCCAATTGTCGAACCGCCCCATAGAGCCGGTGGAGGCGCATCTGATCGAAGCGCCGCATGCGGCGGTCGAAGGAGGACACTAATCGTATGACTGGTCATGAAAAAACCGACGCCAATGTCGCGAGCATCAGCGGTTTCCTTGCGGGCCTTTTTGCTCTGATTGCGATCTCCATGGCCGCCATGTGGGGGCTGTTTCTTTTTCTGGCAAAGACGGATCGGCCGGAAACTCCGGCTACTCCCATGGAGGTCCGGCGCGTGATTCCGCCTGCGCCCAGGCTGCAGATCGGCAACTCGGAGGACTTGGCTGCACTGCGAGCCAGGCAGCTACAAGCCATCTCCAGCTATGGATGGGTGGATAAGAGCGCGGGGATCGTACGCATTCCGGTGGAGCGCGCCATGGATCTGGTTGCCGAACGGGGATTGACGCCAGCCAAGTCCGCACGGGAGGCCAAGAAATGAATTTGCGTTTCAGTTTGCACTTGCTTTTGGCCGCCTCTGCCCTTGCCGGTGTTGAGAACGTGAACCCCGATGCCAATATGCCCCAGGCTTTGCGCGGTGTCGGCATTGACCAGAAGTTGAACTCGCTGGCGCCGCTCGATCTGGAATTCACCGATGAATCCGGCGTGCGCAAGCCATTGCGCGCGTTCATGAATGGACGTCCGGCGGTGCTGGCGCTGGTCTATTACGAATGCCCGATGCTTTGCACGATGGAGTTGAACGGATTGCTGCGGGCCTTGCGCGCAATGCCGCTCACGGCCGGCAAGGAGTTCGACATTCTTACCGTGAGTTTCAACCCGAAGGATACCCCGGCGATGGCGGCCGCCAAGAAAGCGGAGTACCTGGGAAAGTACCGCCGGCCGGCCGCTGCCCACGGGTGGCATTTCCTCACCGGCTCGGAAGAGAATATTCAGAAACTGACCAAAGCGGCGGGCTACCGCTATCAAATGGATCCCAGTTCCGGCCAGTGGGTGCATGCCAGCGGCATTATGGTGCTGACGCCGGAGGGCCGGCTGGCCCGTTATTTTTATGGAATCGAATACTCGGCGCGCGATCTGCGGCTCGGCCTCGTGGAGGCGGGCAAGGGCAGGATCGGCAATACCGTGGATCAGATTCTGTTGTTTTGCTATCACTATGATCCGGCCACCGGCAAGTACGGCATGGTCGTGATGAATCTCATCCGGGCCGGCGGCGTGGCCACCGTTTTGGCGCTGTGCGCCTTCTGGTGGATCATGCATCGCCGTAGCCGGAATGGAAAGTATCAACATGTGGACAGGCTTCCCGTTATTTCCTGAAGCGGCATCGACGGTTGCCGGCGGCGTAGACGCGCTCTACTGGTTCGTCATCGCTATCAGTGTGTTCTTTTCCGCCGGGATCTTTGCGGCAATCTTCTATTTCGCCTTGCGGTATAGCCGCAAATCACTGGATGAGGTGCCTAAGCCCATTCATGGATCTCTTGCCTTGGAAATCACCTGGTCGGTGATCCCGTTCCTCATCACGATGGTGATGTTCGGCTGGGGCACGAGTCTTTTCTTTAGAAATTTTCATCCACCGGAAGGGGCCATGGAGATTTTTGTCACCGGTAAACAATGGATGTGGAAGCTGCAGCATCCCGAAGGACAGCGTGAGATCAACGAACTCCATGTTCCGGTGGGCCGCGCCGTCAAGCTCACCATGGCCACCGAGGACGTGATTCACAGCTTCTATATCCCGGCGTTTCGCGTCAAGAAGGATGTAGTGCCCGGCATTTACAGCAGCATGTGGTTTGAGCCGACCAAGCCCGGCAAGTATCATCTTTTTTGCGCCGAGTATTGCGGCAACCAGCACTCGGGCATGATCGGCTGGGTCCACGTTCTTTCCGAGCCCGATTACGAAGCCTGGCTCAGCGGCGCGCCGCGCGGCGAGACCATGGCGCAGGCCGGCGAGCGGCTCTTCCAGCGCCTTGGCTGCTTCACCTGCCACCGGGCGGATTCCCCGGGCCGCGGCCCGGTTCTGGAAGGCGTTTTCGGATCCACAGTGCAACTGGAAAACGGAGTCAAGGTGGTGGCCGATGAGGTTTATCTGCGTGAATCGATTCTCAAGCCAAGCGCCAAAACGGTGGCTGGTTACCGTACTCAGATGCCCACCTTTCAGGGGCAGATTTCCGAGGAGGGCCTGATGCAAGTCATCGCCTACATCAAGTCAATAGCCAGACAAGAGAGGATGAATACGCCACAATGAACGCCGCGCTTGCTCCTCCTCCATCGGCTCCGCCCCCGGCGGAAACCCCTACACATTATTTGAACGCCAATTACGGTTTCCGTTCCTGGATGTTCACGCTCGACCACAAGCGCATCGCGCTGCTCTACCTGGCCTCCATCACGCTCTTCTTCTTCATTGGCGGCTTCTATGCGGTGATGCTGCGGCTGGAACTGGTCACCCCGGCCGGTGACCTGATGTCCGCCGAAAACTACAACAAGAGTTTCACCATGCACGGGGTCATGATGGTGTTCTTCTTCCTGATCCCATCGATCCCCGCCGTTTTGGGAAATTTCCTCATCCCCTTAATGATCGGCGCGCGAGACCTCGCCTTTCCCCGCCTCAACCTCTTGAGCTGGTACATCTACATGGCGGGCGGCATGCTGACGCTGTACGCGATGGTGGCTGGCGGAGTGGACACCGGCTGGACCATGTACACGCCCTACTCCACCACTTATTCCAACTCGCACGTGATGGTGATGGCGGTGGGCATCTTCATCAACGGCTTTTCCTCCATCCTCACTGGACTCAACTTCATCGTCACCATACACAAGATGCGCGCGCCGGGCCTCACCTGGTTCCGCCTGCCGCTGTTTGTCTGGGCGCACTATGCCACCAGCGTGATTCAGGTGCTGGGGACTCCGGTGATTGCCATCACAATTCTTCTGGTGGCGCTGGAACGCGGCTTCGGGTTCGGTTTCTTCGATCCCAAGCTCGGCGGCGACCCCATTCTCTTCCAGCATCTGTTCTGGTTCTACTCGCACCCGGCCGTCTACATCATGATCCTGCCCTCCATGGGTGTGGTCAGTGAACTGGTCACTTGCTTTTCACGCAAGAAAGTGTTCGGGTACAAATTCATCGCGATGTCCAGCGTCGCCATCGCCGTTTTCGGGTTCCTGGTTTGGGGACACCACATGTTCGTGTCCGGCCAATCCATCTACGCGGGCATGATCTTTTCCTTCCTCAGCTTCCTGGTCGGCATTCCCTCGGCCATCAAGGTGTTCAACTGGACGGCCACCATGTATAAGGGGTCCATCTCCTATCACACGCCTATGCTGTACGTATTCGGCTTCATTGGGCTGTTCACCATCGGCGGTCTCACCGGTTTGATTGTGGCCAACCTGGGCCTCGATGTGCACTTGCACGACACCTACTTTATCGTCGCGCACTTCCACTACATCATGGTCGGAGGCGCCGTCATGGGGTATCTGGGCGGCATACACTTCTGGTGGCCCAAGATCACCGGCCGCCTGTATCCGGAAGGCTGGGCGCGCTTTTCCGCCCTGGTGCTTTTTGTTGGTTTCAACCTCACCTTCTTCCCGCAGTTTCTGGTGGGCTACCTTGGGATGCCGCGCCGCTATCATGCCTACCCGGAAGAGTTCCAGGTCTTCAACGTGATGTCCTCGGCGGGCGCATCGATATTGGGGCTCGGCTACCTGATCCCGATGATCTATCTGACCTGGTCCTGGCGCTACGGCAAGCTGGCCCCGCCCAATCCGTGGGGCGCCAAGGGCTTGGAGTGGACCACGCCTTCGCCCCCCACCACGTTCAACTTCGAAGAAACTCCGGTGGTCACCGAAGAGGCTTACGCATACGCCCAGGAACAAGAAACGGAGGAGTCGCACTAGCCCATGTCAGACCACGCCGCTCACGCGCCCGGCCTGGCGCACCAGTTCGACGACCTCGACCAGCAGCTCGATGCCACCACGCTCGGCATGTGGCTGTTTCTGGCCCAGGAGATCATGTTCTTCGGCGGCCTGTTTGCCGCCTATGCCATCTATCGTTCCCACTACCCGGAGGCCTTTGCCGCCGCCAGCCATCACCTCGACATCCGGCTCGGCGGCTTCAATACTGTGGTGCTCATCTTTTCTTCCTTGACGATGGCGCTCGGGGTTCGCGCCGCGCAGATGGGCAAGAACAAAACTGTATTCAACTATCTCCTGGTCACCTTCATGCTCGGTAACCTCTTCCTGGTGGTGAAGGCCTTCGAATATCACCACAAATATGTGGAAGGCCTTATCCCGGGACCGTGGTTTTCCGCGCACGGAGCCACCGACCCCGCCGTCCAGATGTTCTTCTGCCTCTATTTCGCCATGACGGGCATGCACGCTTTGCACATGGTGGTGGGCGGAGGGCTGCTGATCTATTTCATGGTGCAGGCGCGGCGCGAACGCTACCACGCCCACTACTTTGGTCCCATCGAAATCATGGGACTCTACTGGCACTTCGTCGACATCGTATGGATCTTTCTGTTCCCGCTGCTGTACCTGCTGGGGTTGCACCAATGAGCTCGCACGTTACCCCCAAGAAAACCTACTTTGCCGTGTTCGGCACGCTGATGGCGCTCACGGCCCTCACGGTTGCCGCCGCTACCGTGGATCTGGGGGGGCTGAACACGGTAGTCGCGCTGGCCATTGCCGGCTGCAAAGCCGGTGTAGTGATCTGGTTCTTCATGGAGGTCCGGCACGCCCGCCCCATGACCAGGCTGACCGTAGCCGCGGGCATTCTGTGGCTGGTGATCATGCTCATCTTGCTGTCGAGTGACTACATCAGCCGGGGCTGGTTGGGGCGCTCGCAAGGCTGGTGAACTTCAGGTTTCGGTACAAGCGCGGAACGGTTGGCTGCGCCATTGTAATAGACGTCGTGGGGTCCACCGGACCGTTTTAGCTCGCACCCGAAACGTTCCAGTTCGCGCACGAATTCAAGGCGCTTCACGCGGGAACTTCGATCTCCTTGGTTTGCACGGGGACACTGATGGGAATAGCTTCTTCTTCCACCATCATCCGATAGGCGTCGCGAATGTTGTCTTCCAATTCTTCCAGCGTCGCACCCTGACTAAAAACTCCAGGCACTTGAGGCAACCGTCCCACCAACCACGGCCCATCTTTCCAATACTCAAGCTTGAAGCGTATCGACATGAATCTACCTGCTCTTGGCAATCCCCTCGATCGCTTCCAGTTCCTTGCCTGCCTCGGCCCACTTGCCCTGCGCGGCGAGGTCGCGATAGCGGCGCAGGTGCTGCCGGATCTGTTCCACGCGTGCATCCGTCGTCGCCGGCGGAGCTCCCGCGGCGGGTGCGGCCGGCGCAGCGCCCGATGAAGTGGTAGTGCCCTGTTGCGCCGGCGCCGCCGGCAGCCCAGCCAATTCCGCCAGCGCCTCCGCATAAGTGTCGCGGTAGATGAGCTTATCCCCCATCGCCAGCACCACTTTCTTCAACTGCGGCATGCGCGCCTCGGAGGCTTGTATGTAAATGGGTTCTACGTACAAGAAGGTGTCCTCCACCGGCAACACCAGCATCTGGCCTCGCAACACTTGAGAGCCTTGCTGGTTCCATAACGTCAAATCTTTCGAAATCACCTGATCCTGATTGATCCTGGCCTCGATCTGCATCGGCCCGAAAATCAACTGCTGCTTGGATAGCTGCAGGAAATGCAACTCTCCCAGCTTGTCGCCATCGCAGCGCGCCACCATCAGTCCGATCAAGTTGTCCTTGCTACGCGGGGTGAACGGAAGGATCAACAAAAACTCCGGGTCTTTCTCGCCCGGCAGCGTCGCCACCACATAAGTGGGTTGTACACTCTGCGGGGTGCCTTCCTTGCCGTAGATGTTCCGGGCGATGTCCCATACGTCCTCCTTGTTGTAGAAGGCCTGCGGATCGGTCATGTGGTAGACGCGGTAGATCTCGGATTGCACCCGGAAAAACGTCTCCGGGTAGCGCGCGTGCCGGCGCATCGAGGCCGGCATCGCTGAGGCCGGCTGGAAGAGCGTGGGGAATAAATGCTGGTAGGCGAGGATGATCGGATCCGAAGGGTCGAAGATGTACAGAATCGCCTCGCCGGTATAGGCATCCAGCGTCGCCTTTACGGAGTTCCGGATATAATTCATCCGCCCGGTTTCAGGGCTCGAAGAGATTTTCGAGTAGGGATGAGCCATCGCCGTCGTGTAGCCGTCGACGGTCCAGATCAATTTCCCGTCGTCGTTGAGAACCAGATAGGGATCCTCGTCCCAGATCACGAAATCGGCCAGGGAATTCAACCGGTTCCGGACGTTGCGCCGGATCATCATACGGCTTTCCGGCGTGAGGATGGAAGTGAGCAGGATGTTCGGGTCGGCCTCGCGCAGCGCCGCCATCAATCGCATGAAGATGGATGAAATGGGGAAGCCGCCGGGTCCATCGTATTGAGTGAACACGCCCGCGTTTCCGGACGGGTAGCTGAATTCCTTCTCGGCGGTGCGCACAAAAACGGGCTCATGGACCACTTCGCCGTAGTAGATCTCCGGCCGGGTGAGTTGTAGTCCGGACGCCACAACCTTGGCTGGCGCGTCCTGGACCAACAGATGCGGCAAGCCGTCGGGAGTGATGCGGTTCGCCTCGGCCATCACCATGCCGTAACCATGCGTGTAGATGAAATGCGGGTTGATCCATCGCGTGCGGGCGTCGGGCAACTGGCGGATATCCAACTCGCGCGGGGTGAGCATCACCTGGCGCAACTGGCCGTCGATGGTGTACCGGTCCACATCGCTATCGGCGAAAACGTAATAGGGGCGCAAGGCCTGTATCTGAGTCACGGTGTCGTGGAATGCGCGCCAGTCCCACAGGCGCACGTTATCAAAGATAGCTTTGTGCTTGGCCGGGTCAATGCGAGCATCCATCCTTGCCGCGAATTCGGTTTCCTTTACGCGGGAAGTCAACGCATAGGCATGGCGGGTGGCGTCAATGTGTTTCTCGATATAGGGGCGCTGTATGGAGATTTCATTCGGACGCACGTAGAGCGCCGAAACGGCGCTCGGGGCGATGATCTGGAGCGCGTACACCACCAGCAGAGCGGGGAGCCAACGCCACTTCCTGGCGAAGATCAGGAGAATGGCGAGGAGGCAGGCCGCGATGGCGGCCCACTGCAACGGCAGCCGTATGTTCTGGTCCACATAATCGACGCCCACCATGAAGCCATGGTCGTTGAACAGCATCAGGTAGCGGTCCAGGTAAAACTTCACCGCGAGTGAGATCAGGAACACGATGACGGTGCCCTTCAGGAATAAGGACTCGATGCCGCCTTCCAGACGCAGCATGCGCAGATCGAACTCGCCGCTTTGCTGGACCGCTTGGATGCTTTCCCGCAACTGGCTCGCGCGCGCCGATAGCCAAAAGACCACGGCAGCGGCAAGGGAGATAGTCAAGATGTAGCCCCGGATCAAGTTGTAAAAGGGAAGGTCAAACAGGTAAAAGGAAAGCGGGAGCTTGAAAATCGGATCGGCCCAGGCCGCAGTGGGGGACGTCGCGCCGCTGCTGCCAAAAAACCGGATCACGACGTCTGTGTCGATGGAAGCCATGGCAATGAAAACGCCGAGGGCAAAGACAACCAGCGTGCCGACCCTGGCCACCATCGGCGTCTGGCTGAGTCCGTACCCGCCGAACTTCACTCCGCGCGCCAGAGCAACCCACAACAGGGCGAAGCCGATCAGAGATGTGGCGGCAACTGGGGCCACGCCATAGGCCAGCAGACTGAACCACACCGGCACCTGGCCCATCTCTTTCCACCACTGATACTCGATGACGGTGCTGGCAACGGTGCGCGCACCGGCCAGCAGCAGGATCAGGAAGAGAAGGAGATATCGCCAATTGGCGGGTTTTCGTTTTCCGGGGAGCGCGTCGTATTCCACAGCCTTATGGTATGTCTTTTAAAAATGCCGCGCAAAATGGAGTCGCGCGCCGCGAACCTAATATCTACGTTTCAGAAGTTCGTCCACGTATTTGCTAGCGATGCCAGGGGGGTACGAAGCGCTTCATTGCGGCGTTCCGCTGCCCACAGGGCAGTTCGATCTGGACTACGGCGTATGAACGAAGCCGCTCTCGCGGCGGACGCTACGCGTGCCGGTAGTTGAGCAGGACGTCGTTGAACTGTTGAACTTGCCTTCTGCCGCTTGCGGGACTACCATGCTGGTGATGGTCGGCACCGCGTTGGCCCCGCAGCAACGAGGGGGAGCATTCCGCCAAGGCTCCTGTTATCATTCGGTTGCAATTGAAAATCCATAAGTGCCGCGCCCGCCGCAACCGCGAGAGGCTTCCTTCAAACGTCCCTATCCGAAGTGACCCGGCGGTCGACGTTTCGTCACGCCCGTGCAACACGGCGCGGGGTCACTCCAGATAGGTTTCTAGCGTTTATCGCGAGTCATTCGGACAAACTTCCCAGATTGGTCTAACGCCTTGGGCACTTCTATTCTACGGGTCGGGCGTTAACCAACCGAGGGGCCTAGCGGGACGACCAGCAGCCATGAATAGGTGATGAATGCGGAAAAGACTGGCCTCATGGGCACGCTGGTGGTGCGTCTCCCTTGCGCGCGCATGATCCGCCAGTGCTGATGAAGGCACGAACCCGCCCGGCGGGACCATGCACAACGCGAAGTGCCGCTTTCGAATGTTTGCTTCGACATTGGTTATGGCACCAGAGATGTTGCCGTCGAGCACGTACCCGAGCATTCCACCATGTCGGACTGCCTTAGAATACTGGCCAGTGACGAACCTCAACATGCCGTGCGTGACATATTCAGAGGCATACGCCCGTGGCTTGCCATCTTTGACGACGTTCAATCGCTTGCTTTCCAGACAAAAGTAGATATCCTCACAAGGATGTAGGGGCTCAAACACAATGTCTTGCCGGCCATGTTCCTTGTCAGATAATGCATCAAGCTCGAAGCGTTGTATATTGATCCGAAACGGCAGTTCGCGAGCCGCTTTGTTCTGCCTGAGGATCCGATACAATGAAATCGTGATGTGATCTTCCGTCTCATCCGATGCAGGTTGCAGCATGTCTTCCCAACTTTCCACTACCAAGCTAAGGATGACTGGAACCATTGGGTCGATTAGGTCGGCCCATTCTGCAGGTGTACCGATTACCACGCCACCCTCTGCGGCGTGTGCATAAGGATCGTGCCCGCAATCTCATCAGCGTCATTCAGGGCGGCCGTTTGCGTCCAGAATCGTTGCCCGATTGGTTTCACCACATATAGGCAGTCGCGGTCGAATACTTTAGCGCCGCGGCTCAGTTCGAAGGTGTTGAACTTCTGTGACGTGACCTTGCGGAGGCGGTCCAGCGCAGCCAACAGATCGCTCAAATCCTGTGGTGGCCCAGATGCTACCTTGCCAGAGCGAGTCTTTTGGAGGACTGTAACGCCAATCCCGAGTTCCGCGGAGGCTGTTGCACGGCCCTGAACGACGAACGGACCGCTCTTCGCCCACCCATTTAGGGTATCGCAGAGGCATTTCGTATAGTCGTCCCGCTGTTGCTGGTTGCTCGGGGCGATCGTAGGAATGACCCGCCGCTTCCTCGTCGGGCGGACGCTGGGGATGATGACTCGCACCGTGTCGTCGATCAGGGCTTTCTCCATCGGGAGGATGTCGAAATATTCGTCGATCAAAGTCTCAATAGAATCGCTGGCGGCCCGTACAAGACTCTCACGGTCAGTGAAATCTTCACCCGCTTTTTCCGCCGCCGAAGTAACGATCTCCCCGACCTCCTCGACGATTTCCCAGGCACGCCGGGGAGTTGGCGTCACGTCAGGCAGCGGGAACGGCAATCGGAGCAGTTCCTCTACATGAACTTCTTGCCTACTTACTCCCCAGTTGGAGGATGTCTGAAATAGGAAGTACTTCGCCACGGTTGACCGCAAATAGGCGGCCAAAAACATAAGCAGGCCGCGATCTTCTTTGGGCCCACTGATCCCTCGGACGGCATCTTGGAAGGAGACATCGAAATCAGCAAACGCAGTGCTAGTGAATCCTTTCGCTACGAGAACATGGGGAGCCCGGAATACTGCCGTGCTAGTTGATCCACGACTCATGGCTATCTCCGGAGCTGGCAGTTTGGTGCAGTCGCCGGGAAGCAGGAAGAGATTGAGACTAGACGATGTCGCTTCGATGAACAAATTCGTAGGAAGCTGAATTGGATCTGACTTGGCCGGACCGTTCTTCCCGACGACCGGTTTGAAGCCGACAGCCACGAGCCAAGGCTTCTGTGTCCCTTTCTCTTTCACATGCCGGACATGGTCGCGTAATCGAGGATATATGGATAGCCGGTCAAGCAACCTCCAATCCCTTGGTGTCCCCCAATGTCGTTGCTTCCAAACTTGAGGGGCATCCACTCCAGCCAAATCACGAAGTACATGGCCCACCGTTACCGACCAGCGGTCTTCAGGCGCAATCGCAATGATGTCAGCACGCATGACCGACCAATCTGATTTTGGCGTCCAGTAGTCGATAGAATGCTGCTCGGTGACAGGAGGGCTCTTCTGAAAAGCAATGACAACGGCTGGATGGCGAGCCTCTTCGAAGAGAAAGAACTGGAAGTCTACGAGATTGAGTACAACGTCAACCGCGTGGCGCTCGAACAGTGTTCGCTGAAACTCCAGGGCTTTCGTACTGTGATTGAACAGGGTGCCGTGCGGCAGCACGAGACAAATTCTTCCACTGTCGGCGACGTGGTGCGCCGCTTTCCAAACGAACGCCGCCGAGATCTGCTTGTCTGGGACCGGGCATTGATGATCGGGATGCGCACACCACTTGGCGGCTGGCGTGCCCTCAACCGCTAAGCTACCCCATGGTGGGTTACCGATGACCAGGTCGGCATCAGCGGGGTACTTGGCGCCTTCAGCGAAGAAATCCCCACACCAGATATTTCCTTCGATCTCCCCACGCGTGGTGTTTTCCTGGTAATGGACAAGCGTAGGCAGCTTGTGTCCGTTCTGCCGCAGTTCCTGAATGTCCCGTGGCGTAAGTTGATCCAGGTAAGCCAAGTAAAGGCTGAACGCAGTGATCCTGCACGCCGTGGGATTGATATCGACACCGTAGAGCCTGCTGCAAAGAATCTTCCTCAGTTCCCGCGCTCGGCGGTCATTTCGGGCCTCGGGGTTCTCCTGCTTCCACTCTTCGGCCATTCGGTTGAACAAACCGACAAGGAAGATGCCCGACCCACAGGCAGGGTCGAGATAGCGATGGCCAAGCAAGGAGGGCATCTTGGCGAGCGCCACGTCGAGGACGAGTTCCGCGAGAAACCGCGGCGTGTAGAACGAGCCTTCGAGCTTGTCGGAGCCGTTCAGGAACCGCTCGTAGATCGCGCTGATAGCCTCGATGGGGATGGCCGCGAAGTCGTAGGGCCAGATTGAACCCTGCCCACTCAGAACGTCGGTCGCTCGGAAGAAATCGTCCAAAGGCTCGATATAAGAGGAGTCCACCAGTCGGGCTTCCTCGTCAATGTCGTCGCTGAACAGGTCGCCGTTGAAGTCATTGCCAAGCTTCCGGAAGAGCTCGTAGAGGTACTGTTTGGCCTTGGTCCTTGGTTGTATGGCGAGCACATCCCGAAGGTGGCTTGCGCGCCGTAAGCCGATGGCTCGCAAGTAGGTTTCACCCACCACCTCACGGTCGAAGAGGTAACACGCAAACACGAGCCGACAGAGCAAGGCATCCAGTACTTTGGGGTCGAGTTTCCCGATGGATTTGGCGACGAGTTTTTCCCGGGTCGCCTGAAGATTGTCGAGCAAGACCCGATCCACGCGGTGCGCCGGATTGAATAATTGCTTATGCCGCCGGAAGAACTCGCCGGATTCGACGGCAGGCAAGAACTCTCGGATTTCGGCGGAGGCCCGATTCAGAATTTCCACAAGGCCAGGAACGGTGCCACTGAGGTCTGCTTCTGGGAGTGGCCGTATGAGACCCGAATAATCATGAACCTGATCCGGCGCGACGAGCACTAGGATAGGCGCGCCGCCGTGGTTCCAGAACTTGCGATGAAGTCGGGCAACCTCAGCAATTTCGATTCTTTTCACCAGTTTGAAGTAAACGAGCGGAGCGTTCTCGCCGCAGAGAATCCCGTCGAGCTTCAGCATGTCAAAGGCACGGCGTAGGATGTGCCCTTGTGACACAACAACTCCTTGCGCGTGCAACTCCGCTTTGCTTCCAAAGAAGACCGTCATAGCGGCCCGTTCGATGCCAAACTCCTTTTGCCAGTCTTTGTGCGTTGCAAGGTTCATCGTGGACCGTCGTTCGCAAACGAAGCGTTTCTAGGCTTAGCTGTCACTTCGTAAGACCAGCCGCTTTCATCCTTGACTGGCCTGATCAAATAGCCACGTTGACGGAGAGCCGTCAAACACCTCGATACAGTCGGCTCGGAAACCTTCAGTGCTCGCGCAAGGGTGGGGGTGGAGTGCCGCCCGCAACTGACTAGATCTATGATGTCGCGCAACCGCTTTTCAATCGCCTGTGATCGGTTATAGATCATGTTTCTGTTCACAAACCCCCTCAAGTCTATCAGAATTTGATAGCCCTTCAAGGCCTCGTTAGGCTAATGCTCTTGCTACCGACATCACGCGATAGAACCGATACTTGTAAGGCGCTCATATCGCTCCATTCTCTTTCCCGGAGTTTCCGTTCACTCAGAGATCTGCGTGATCCACCTTGGGACGACAGGCCTGTGGCGAAGAATTCAGAGGAGAGATGCTTTGGACGTATAGTTTGTCATCCTGGACTTGTGCCGCTGGCGGTCCCCAAACGGCGTTCTCAGAAATAGCTCCTGACTTGTCGCCAAGTATAGCCAAGTGTTCCCCTATCGGCTCCGTGAATACGTGAGCGAACTTCTGAAACCGAGCACTAAGCCGCGTGTTCCTCTGGAATTCGGTGGCGCGGCGAGCGCCCTTTGCGTTTCTACGCGTCCAGCCGCCAGACGATCTTGCCTGCGACGATAGTGGCCACGGGCGCTCCTTTGAAATTCCTCATATGGAACGGGGAGTTCTTGCTCTTGGAGAGCGTCCGGTTAACGTCGTAAGTCCAGGGACGGGTGGGGTCAAAGATGGTGATATCCGCCTCGCCAGCCACTCGAAGCCGGCCAAGGTCGAGGCCAAGCACGCGGGCAGGGCCGGTGGTGAACAATTCTATGAGCCGCATGAGTGAGATGTGGCCGGTATGAACCAGTTGTTCGAGAGACAAGGCGAGGGCCGTCTCGAGTCCGGTAATGCCGAACGGGCATCGCTCGAACTCCTGCATCTTCTCGCTGCCCGGGTGAGGCGCGTGATCGGTGGCAATCACCTCAATGGCTCCCGAGATCAGGCCCTTGGTCACCGCGTCCAGATCCCGCTTGCCGCGCAGCGGCGGCTTCATCTTGAAGTTGCTGTCGTAGGGACCCATATCCGAATCAGTTAGAGCAAAGTGGTGTGGGGTCACCTCGCAACTCACTTTCAGACCGCGGGCGCGGGCGAACGCAACCATCGCCACGGCGTTTGAAGTGGAGATATGCGCGACGTGATAGCGCGCCCCCGTAAGTTCGGCCAGCAGGATGTCCCGAGCTACCATCACGTCTTCAGAAGCCGATGGAATCCCGCGCAGCCCGCGCGAGACCGACGTGCGTCCTTCATGCATGTCCCCGCCCGCGCTCAGGTTGAGGTCTTCGCAGTGGTCAATCACCGGAAGATTCCAGCCAACGGCCAGTTCCATGGCCCGCCGCATTACACGCGAGTTCATCACCGGGCGGCCGTCGTCCGAAATCGCCACAACACCGGCCTGCTTCATCGCCCCGATGGAAGCCAGTTCCTCCCCAGCGCTGTTTTTGGTGATGGCCCCGATCGGCAATACCTTCACCGGCGACAGATGCCGGGCCCGTTCAACGATGTAGCTGGTGACGGTAGCGTTGTCATTGATCGGCTTCGTGTTCGGCATGCAGCAGATAGCGGTAAATCCGCCGGCCGCCGCCGCCTTCCCGCCCGTCTCGATAGTTTCGGCATGCTCGAAGCCTGGTTCCCGCAGATGCACGTGCATGTCGATGAATCCGGGCGCCACTACCAAGCCGCTTGCGTCAAATACCTCCGCTCCGGCGCCGGACAAGTTTTCCCCAATCGCCGCTATGCGGCCATCGACCACGGCGACGTCAGTCACATCGTCCCTACCGGTTGCCGGGTCCATCAGCCGGCCATTCTTGATGAGAAGCGCGAAGGGCCGCGAAGCTGGCTCCGTTTTGCGCGTGTTCGAAAAAAGTGAAGACATGCTACTGCAAGACCCGTTCCAGCACGGCCATTCTTACGGCCACGCCATTCTCCACCTGGTTCAGGATCACCGAGCTCTGCGAATCGGCCACCTCGGAAGCCAGCTCGCGGCCGCGGTTGATGGGGCCAGGGTGCATCACGATCACGTCCGGTTTGGCCTGTTCAATGTGTTCCAGCCGGAGGCCGTAGAACTTGAAGTATTCGCTCGCCGGGAACAGCACCTCGTGCTGGCGCTCCAGTTGCACGCGGAGCATCATGATCACATCGGCCCCGGCAATGGCCTCGTTCATGTCGTAGGACAGGGAGATGTTGGGCGCAAGCTGGGCCAACTCGCGCGGCAGCAGCGTCGGAGGTCCGCATAAGACCACCTGTGCGCCGAACTTCGAAAGCAGATGCGCGTTGGAACGGGCTACGCGGCTGTGTGCGATGTCCCCGATGATGGCCACGCGCAGGCCTTCCAGACTCGGCCGCCGGTCGAGAATGGTTCGGGCATCGAGCAATGCCTGGGTGGGATGCTCGTGCGTTCCGTCGCCCGCATTGATGATGGGAATCTCCAGGTACCGCGCCAGAAAGTGGGGCGCGCCGGAGGCTGCGTGGCGCATCACAATGGCGCTCGGCCGCATGGCGGCCAGCGTGTTCAGAGTGTCCACCAGCGACTCGCCCTTGGATACGCTGGACCCGGACGCGGTGATGGAAACCGAGTCGGCCCCTAAACGTTTCGCGGCAATCTCAAAACTGGTCCGCGTTCTCGTGGAGGACTCGAAAAACAGGTTGACGATCATCTTCCCTTGCAGGATGGTGAACTTCTTTACCGGTTCGTGCTGGTGGTACTGAAAATCCTTGGCGCGATCCAGGATCGCCTGGATCTCCTGACGGCCCATCTCCTCGATTCCCAATAATCCCTTGACGGTGGCTGTCATTGGAATCTCAGTTCGATTCCACCTCGACCAATAGGACTTTCTCCATGCCGTCGATCTCGCGGAGCTTGACCTCGATGATCTCTTGCGAGCTGGTTTGCACAACACGGCCAATGTAGCGGGCTTCGATGGGGAGTTCACGGTGGCCGCGGTCGATCAGCACCAGCAGTTGCACTCGCGCCGGACGCCCATGATCAAACAGCGCATCCAGCGCCGCGCGGATGGTGCGCCCCGTGTACAGCACATCGTCCATTAGGATTACGTCTTTGCCGGTGACGGCAAAGCTGATCTCGGTTGCATTGACGATGGGCTGGTTGGCCACCGTGGACAGGTCGTCACGGTAGAGATTGATGTCCAGAATACCCACTGGCACTTGCCGTCCTTCCAGTGCTTCAATCTTGGCTGCCAGCCGCTGCGCCAGCGGTACGCCCCGGCGGCGTATGCCGATGAATGCCAGCTTGTCGAGGTCCTCGGTTTTTTCGAGGATCTCGTGCGCCAGCCGCACCAGTGTGCGGTCGATCTCGGAGGCGCTCATCAGTTGGGCTTTTTCGCGTGTGGCAGGCATGGCATTGGTGGTCCGCAATGGGCCGTCCCGGCCCTAGAACGGTTCCAAGAAATGGTAACACAGCCGTCCACGGCGAATACCTGCACAATGGCGGCGTGTCAATAGCGGCGCATGCGGGAGCGAATGCGTTTGGCGAGTTTCTCTATCTCTTCCGTCTTCTTCAGCGCCGTTACCGAGAGTACGTGACGGTCGGTTTTCTCCAGCTCGATCTTCAGCTCTTCACTCAACTTAACCAGTTCCGAGGCGTCTTCCAAAGATTTCTTGTGGTCTTCCTTGAGCAACCGTTCCAGTTGTTCCTGTTTGAGTTTGGGCGATTTCTCCTCATCGGAGAATTGTCTTTGGCCGGAAGATACCGCCGTCAAAGCGGCCGCGACGCTCAGCCAGCAAAGGGTTTGGATTAGGTGTCGCATAGCTCAGTATTGTTATCATAGCCGTTTATGCTGGAAGTTAACGTCGGCGTTGTCGGTCTGGGTAACGTCGGCTCGGGAACTTTATCGATATTGGCTGAGGATGCTGTTCGCATTGCGGAAAAGCTCGGTTTCCGGCTGCGTGTTACCGCCGTCTGCAGCCGCACCGTTGAGACGAAGCAGCTACCGGAATCGTTAGGTCCTGTGCGGCGCACCACGGATTGGCGGGAGGTGGTCAACGCCGCCGATGTGGATATCGTAGCCGAACTGGTGGGCGGAACCGGTGTCGCCGCCGAGATCATCAACGCGGCTCTGGCGGCCGGCAAGTCGGTGGTTACAGCGAACAAAGAGCTGATGGCCCTGCAAGGCGCTGAAGTTTGGGATCGCGCCATTGCCGCCGGAACCAACCTCGCCATGGAGGCCAGCGTGGCCGGAGGCATCCCCATTCACAGCGTGCTGCGCGAGGGGATTGCCGCGGACCGCATATCCGCTCTGTACGGCATCCTGAACGGAACCAGCAACTACATCCTCACCGAGATCGAACGCAATGGGACTGACTTTGGAGTCGTTCTCGCGGAGGCGCAACGGCTTGGATACGCCGAGGCCGATCCCGGCGCCGATATCGACGGTTTCGATGCGCGCTCCAAGCTTGCCATCCTGACGGCGCTCGCCTTTGGCGAAAGGATCACTCCGTCGGACATCTACACCGAAGGCATCCGGCGCATCTCGCCGTTCGACTTTCAGTACGCGCACAAACTGAACCACACCATCAGGCTCATCTGCGCCGCCCGCCTTACCAGCGAAGGTCTCCTGCTCAGTGTGCGTCCGGCTCTAATTCCGCAGTCCACTATTCTGGCCAGCGTGCAGGGCGCTTACAACGCGATCTGGATACGGGGCCATTACGGTCAGGACACGTTCTACTACGGCCGCGGAGCCGGTCCGCACCCCACCGGCGTGGCTGTGGTGAGCGATTTGATGCGCGTGGCGCGTGAGATCCGCAGCGGTAGTCCGGAGCGTGTCTCCCCATTCGCTCACGCGCGGCTCGGCGAGTATCGCCCCATTCCCATTACGCGGCAAACGCGCGCCTGGTATCTTCGCTTCCGTGTCAGGGACCGTCCCGGAATTATTGCCGCTCTGGCCGGCATCCTGGCTGAAAAGAAAATCAGCCTCGATGCGGTGCTGCAGTTGCCCGGCGAGGGCAAGGAGGACCTGCCCTTTGTCATCACTCTCGAACCGACTTCCGAGAAGGATGTGCGCGATGCGGTGCAGACCATGTCGACGCTCGACTTTCTGATTGAACCCCCACTCGCATTACCCATGGAGACATCATTATGAAACCAAGTCCAGAGACCCTTTCCAGTTCAGCGGAGCGGCAGGCGCCCTTGGCGCTTATGAAGAACCTTGTCTTATTTTTCTTTGCCTGCACGGCGGTTTTTCCGCAAGCGGCCGACTACGCCAATTCGGGATACAAGACCAAAGAGGGCCGTGAACGCGTGGGACAGACCTTGTCTGCTCACGATCGCGAAACCACGCAGAAGCCCAAGGATCTTGTGGAAAACCTGAAGCTCAAAGCCGGCATGACCGTGGCCGATATCGGCACCGGGGTCGGGTACATGCTGCCCTTCCTCCATGCAGCCGTCGGACCGGCGGGCAAAATTGTGGCCGAGGATATCTTCCCTGACTTCCTGGCAAGAGCCAGAGAGAACGCCACGGCCAAAGGACTGGACAATGTCGCCTTTGTCCAGGGCACCGAAAAGGATCCACACTTGCCTGCCGCCTCCATCGATCTGGCGCTGGTGCTTGACGTCTACCACCACTTCGACTATCCCGCCGAGATGCTGGCAGGAATTGCGAAAGGTCTGAAACCCGATGGACGGCTGGCGATCGTCGATTTCTACCAGTCCGGCTTCCGCGACCCCAAGCACATACGCCTGGATGAACCGGATGTGATCAAGGAATTGGAAGCCAACGGGTTCCAGTTGATCTCCACCGGGGTCTTTACGCCTAATCGCCAGTACCTGGCCCTTTTTCGTAAGAAGTAAGGCAGAGTATGTCGCTCTACCGGCTTGCTCTCCCGCTCCTGGTCGCACACGCGCTGCTGGCCGGCGACAAGAAGCCGGTAACACTGGAATCCATCTCCGCGGGCGGACGCCCGGTCACTTTCAATCCCATCTGGTCTCCGGATTCAAAAAGCTTTCTCAGGCGGCAGGGCACTCGACTGCTCCTCTATGACATTGCGTCGCGAAAGGAGAAGGAACTGGTCGATACCAGGCTGATGGAGGAGGCTGCCGTGGCAACGCCGCAACCGGAGGCGTTCGAGTGGACCAATCGCCGCGCCAGGGAGCAACCGGTGCAGTGGAGCAGTTCGGGCGGACAGTTGCTGTTGCAGATCAAAGGCGATCTGTTCCTCTTTGACATGGCCGCTTCCAATTGGAAGCAGTTGACCAGGACCGCGGAGGCGGAGATGGATCCGAAGCTGTCCCCGGACGCGCGCCGGGTCAGTTTCCGGCTGGAGCACGATCTATGGGTTCTCGAGATCGCAAGCGGCAAGCGGACACGGCTCACATCCGATGGATCCCCGACCCGCCTCAACGGGGAACTCGACTGGGTCTATCCGGAAGAGCTGGATCTCGGCACAGCCCACTGGTGGTCGCCCGATTCCCGCCGCATCGCATACCTTCAATTCGACACCAGCCCGATCATGATCTATCCCCACGCCGATCTCTTGAAGATTCGTCCAGTGGCGGAACCGCAGCGCTATCCCCAAGCGGGCACTCCGAACTCCAATGTTCGGGCCGGTGTGCTCCCCGCCAGCGGCGGGAAAACGAAATGGCTCGAGTTGGGGGAACCATCCGACGGTCTGCTCGCGCGTCTGGAATGGATGCCGGACAGCAGCGCTGTGGCACTGCAACGCCTGACGCGAATTCAGAACCGGCTGTGGTTACAAACCTTCGATGCATCGAGCGGCAAAGCGCAAAAGTTGGAAGCGCAAAGGGCCTCGAAGCAGGCTGCGTCTTGCGCGTGTATCTTGGAGGAATCAGATTCCGCCTGGATCAATGTGAGAGACGATTCCCGATTCCTTGCCGCCAAGCAGGAACTTCTGTGGGGCAGTGAGCGCGATGGCTACCGGCATCTCTATCTGTACCCGCTGCTGGGTGGCGAGCCCAAGCGGCTCACAACCGGTGAATGGGAAGTGACCGATCTGGCATGCGTGGACCAGCGGCAACGCGCGGCCTACTACATGTCCACCGAGGCCAGCCCGCTGGAGCGGCACTTGTATCGTGTGGGACTGGATGGATCGGGCAAACGTAAGATCACATCCCTACCGGGAACGCACACCATCCATATGTCGCCCGATTGCGCCTCCTACACCGACACGCACTCCAGCCTTGTGGATCCACCGCGCACTTCCCTCCATTTGAGCGATGGATCGGAGGTGGCGGTACTCAGTGAACGCAACAGGAAACTGCAGCAGCAGTTCGAGATTCTGCCGACTGAACTCATCCGTTTCCGCGGCGGCGATGGCGCGGAGTTTCACGCGCGGCTGATCAAACCCGCAGGCTTCCAGCAGGACATGAAATACCCGGCGGTGGTCATGGTTTATGGAGGACCGCAAGCACAAACCGTGCGCGAGTCCTGGCGCGGCGCCGACTGGGATCAGGCGCTGGCGCACCGCGGTTTCGTCATCTGGCAGATGGATGGACGCGGATCGGCCGGAAGAGGCCACGTGTGGGAGAAACCATTGCACCGGCGTTTCGGGCAGCGTGAGTTAGCCGATCAGGTGGAAGGCGTAAAGCATCTCATCTCTCTCGGCTTTGTCGATGCGGCCCGCGTTGGGCTCCACGGCTGGAGCTATGGCGGCTTCATGACTCTGTATGGACTGTTCCACGCGCCGGAGACTTTTCACGCCGGCATCTCAGGCGCCCCGGTTACCGACTGGCGTCACTACGACACCATTTATACGGAGCGCTACCTTGGGCTGCCATCGGAGAATGAGGAAGGTTATAAGGCAGGTTCACCCGTACACTATGCCTCCCAACTCAAAGGAAAGCTTCTGCTGGTGCACAACTTCGAAGATGACAACGTATTATTCCAACATACGCTGCGCATGATGGATGCCTTGCAGCGCGCCGGCAAGCAGTTTGAATTTCAGATCTATCCGCAAAAAAGCCATGCCGTGTCCGGCCCGGCGCACCGGCATATGATCGAGATGATGACAAATTTTCTGGAGCGGAGCCTGAAGTAGCACGGGCTAGCCAAGCAGGAGGCCGGGGGAATGAGGCAGGAGTTATGGATCGACGCGGATGATACGCTTTGGGAGAACAACATCTTCTTCGAGCGGACTTTCGAGAAGTTTGTTGGCATCCTGAATCATTCCACGTTGCCGGCCAGTCAGGTGCGCGAGACACTGGATGAGATTGAGCACATCAACAACCGGATCCATGGCTACGGGTCGGCCAATTTCATGCGCAACGTGCGGGAGTGCCTCAATCGATTGCGCCAGCATCCGGTGACCGATGCCGATGAGGAGGCGCTGGACCGGTTGGGCGCTGAACTGGCCGATCATCCGATGGAATTGATCGAGGGAGTGGAGGAGACGCTGGCCTACCTGAGCGAGCGGCATGAATTATTGTTGTGCACGAAGGGGAATCCGGCCGAGCAGGAGGGCAAGATTGAGCGGTCCGGGCTGGGGCGCCATTTTGGTCATATACGGGTGGTTCGAGAGAAGGATGCGGCCTGCTACCGGGTGCTGGCAGCCGAGCGCGGAGTGAAGCATGAGGAGTGCTGGATGATCGGGAATTCGCCCAAATCGGACATCAATCCGGCGCTGGAGGCGGGGCTGGGGGCGGTGTATATTCCGCACCCCCACACATGGCACTTGGAGCACATGGAGGTGCCCGAGCAGCATGAGCGGTTGAAGGTGCTGGACCGGTTCGCGCTGCTGCGGGGGGTTTTTTAGCGCCTCTATATCTGGATCCTGCATGTTTCCAGGCGCGCTTGGTTGGAACTGAGAGCACTGCGTGTTTGCGGCTTTCCAGAACCGCGGCTTATTGAGGAGATGGGGCGGCGGAAGGGTCTCACGCAAAGCCGCAAAGACGCAAGGGCGGACGCCAAGTACTTCTACCTCGGCACGGAGGATTCCTGCTGTGCCGGGCTAGGGGCGATTCGAGTTTTTTTGAGGCGGGATTGATGTGCTATATTGGGTGAGGTAAAGCTCCGGTTTCGTCCCTGCTGACACCCTCGGGAATACGTGTATGTTAATACTGCTGACCATCATTCATGTAATAGTTTGCCTGTTTCTGATCATCGTCGTGCTGCTGCAAAGCGGCAAAGCGGCGGATCTGGCAGGGGCATTCGGAGGCATGGGATCGCAGACGGCCTTTGGCCCGCGCGGATCGGCCACGGTGCTTACCAAGGCGACCACAATCGCGGCGGCTGTGTTCATGGTGACCTCGCTGTCGTTGTCGATCGCGGCCTCGCGGCGGGCGGGAACAGCCTCGACGGTGCTGGAAAAGGTAGCAGCGCCTGCGCCAACGAAGCAGGAACAGAAGCCGTTTGATATTAAGGATCCCGCGAATCGTCCGACGATGACGTTGACGCCGGAAGGCGCCGACCCGTCCAAGTCGGTGACGATCCCGCTCGACATTGCGCCGGGCCCGCCTCCGGTGGCGACGCCACCGGCGCCCGCGCAAAAGGGCGCGCCGGCAAAGAAGTAGGTTTTCCCCACAGTGCGGAGGTGGCGGAATTGGCAGACGCACTAGCTTGAGGTGCTAGCGGGAGCAATCTCGTGGGGGTTCAAGTCCCCCTCTCCGCACCATATCAAACGCCACTCTATCGGGTTGATAAAGTGGCGTTTACTCTTGCGGTAGTCATCGCCATACGCTCCTCCTTCAGTTCAGTTGCCGTTTGCTTTGTGACGTACTTTGTGACGAGTTCTGGGTGTGTGCTCGCGTGAGGAACGCTTCCGCCATCTTCCCGGCTTCCAGCGTGTCGCTCTGATCGGTGATGTTGTACCGCTCGAACACGCCTCGCGTACGGTGCCCGGTGATCTTCATAATGATCGATTCGGCCACCCCGGCTCGCCGCAGATTCCTGACCGCCGTTCTTCGAAGGTCGTGAAATAGAAGTCCCGGAACGCCTGCGGCTTGGCAGGCCAGCATCCAACTCATCCGAAAGTCTTTGATCTGGTTTGACCCACGCGCAAACAGGTACTCACTGGTTTGCGGTTGCACTTCGAAGTACATCCGCATGTCACCATAGATCGGCACGGCCACGGGTTCCGGCTTCCGGTTGGCCTTCTTGCCCTCCATCCAAATACACGAACTCGCTAAATCGACTTGCGCCCATTTGATGCGGAGAGCCTTTGAACATCGAAGGTGACTAGCAACCTCACCGGCGGTCAAGAGCGTTCGTTGCGTCATCGCAGAATTCGTTGGTGAACCTTGGTTTTCAGTCGAGGGCATCCGGGCCTCCGCTCCAAATATGCGGCATGACAACGATATTCGGGAAGTGGCAAGTGTGTACCGTAGGAGATGCTTCTGGGGGAAATACCAGAGGCATGATATCGGCCTCGTGCAATGTCCGTCGGTCACCAGACTCCCAGACCCCGAACAAGTAATCCAAGAGGGCCAACATCTTTTTCTTCCTCTCGAAGAGCACATGGAATCGGGCGACCAAAGCCCGTTCATCTTGATTTTTCATTGTTTTAGGCATTGTACCGTACGTGTGCAGTACAGCGCAGTACAGACAGCGCCCACGCCGAGTACCGAGCGAGGACTTCTTTTAGCGGCTGGGGTATTTCATTCTTACTCTGCGGCGAGCCTCTAGAAAAGAAGTCGCAGAGGCCGCTTCAGAAAAGGAGCCAATCATGAAATACGTTCGCCCTCTAAGCACATGGGTGTTGCTTGTTACGTACACTACAGCCCGCCTCTCTGGACAACCCGAAGAACGGCACAAACCTAACACATTGGGTCACGGAGTAATTGATGAGAAACATCGTCAACGGCTTCAGCGCTGCATCCTTTCTCCATCGCGGTCAGCTCCGGTGCGATCCCTTAAGTCGGCACTGCTGCTGATCGCGGTCATTCCCTTTCAACTCGCTGCCCAATCTAGCCCCTGGGGCAACGTGGCCACAATACTGGCAAATGAATTTAGCGGACCTATCGCCCGCGGTTTCAGCCTCGTGGCCATTGTCGTTGGCGGCCTCGGCTTGGCCTTCAGCGATGGAGGCGGGAAGCGCACACTGGGTGGCCTCATTTTCGGCTTGGGCATGGCACTAGGAGCCGCGCAGTTCATGACCTGGCTCTTTGTCTGAGGTCGCATTATGGAAACCCGTCCCGTCTATCGGACGCTAAACAAGCCCATGACGTTACTCGGCGTGGAGCGGAGACTATTCTTTTTCATTCTGGTGGTGTCGTTTCTGCTCTTCCACCTCACGGAGGCACTCGTCCCAGCGGTCATGTTGTTCGGCGTGCTCTGGGCGTTCGCTCGCGCCGCAACGCAAACCGATCCGCAAATCTTACGGATTCTGATGAACAGCAATCGATTCGGAACTCGCTATGACCCCGCTTTGAAAGAGGGAGACAAGCGTGGTTGATCTCAAAACACTCTTCAAAGACAACGCGGATAGCCGGGCCTTCAGTTCGCTCATCAACCTCCTGGGTCCAGTTGACAATCACGCCGTTCAAACGAAGGACGGCGGGCTGCTTCTAGTCGTTGCGATTCGAGGAGACGACCCGGAATGCAGGGAGGAGCAATCCCTCGATTCGGTCGCCAACACCTGTCGGTCCGCGCTCTCGGTGTTTGGAGAACGGTTCGTCGTGAACTCCTTCCTACTGAAGCGCTCCAACCCAGCGTTGGAGCCGGTACACTTTCGGAACCGTGTGGCTGAAGAGGCCAGCAAGAACCGCCATGCTCTCCTCCTGCAGAAAGGGACGGCGCTCTATGTTTACGACGCCTTTCTCACCATAACGATCAAACCCGAATGGAAGAGTCCCCGCGCTGCTGACCGACTCGCGTCTTTTTGGAGAAACCCGTTCGAGACATTCAAAACTGCATTGGGTACCCAGACTCGAATCCGGTCACTCGAAGCTGAGGTAACCCGGTCGCTCCGCCTGCTTCACCAAGCGACCAACAGTTTCATAGAGCAGACGGCGGATTGTCTTCACGCCAAGCTGCTTCCGAAAGAGGAGCAATCCCTCGATTCGGTCGCCAACACCTGTCGGTCCGCGCTCTCGGTGTTTGGAGAACGGTTCGTCGTGAACTCCTTCCTACTGAAGCGCTCCAACCCAGCGTTGGAGCCGGTACACTTTCGGAA
>JAENWC010000258.1 GCA_016650235.1 Terriglobia bacterium | reverse complement strand
CCGGTGAACACCAGGAAGAGTCCGAACACCACCACCACCCAGTGATACTGAATCAGCGCCGCGCCCACGGAGATGAAGATGCCGCGAAAAACGATTGCGCCCAGAATCCCGAGAAACAGAATGCGGTGCTGGTAGACGCCCGGGATCGCGAAATAGCGGAAGATGAGGACGAACACAAAAATGTTGTCCATCGACAGCGACTCTTCCACTATGTAGCCGGCCAGGAATTCGAGCGCTACGCGCCTGGCGGCCGCGGAGGGGCTAAAGCCGGCAATCGCGTTGAGCCTGGGATCGCTGGCAAAGTGCCACAACGAATACTGGTAGAACAAATAGTTGAAAACGAGGGCAAGCGCGATCCAGATCAGGGTCCAGATGGTTGCCTCGCGGAAGGAGACGACTTTGTGTTCCCGGTGGAACAGCCCGAGGTCGAGCGCCAGCACCAATACGACAAACCCGGAAAAAACCAGGTAAAACCACCAGTATTCTGCAATGGGAAAAAGAGTTGGATTCACGGAAAGGACGTATAGCGCTTCCCCCCTATGCTACCTTTGTAAGGCCGGAGATTCAAGTTAAGGGCGCTGGATACCGAGCGAGCGCATGCGCTTGTGCAAGTTGGTTCGCTCCATGCCGAGAGCGCGGGCGGCGCTGGAGACGTTGCCCTCGGATTGGCGCAGGGCGCTGACAATCAGCGCGCGTTCGGCCTCTTGAACCACGGCTTGCCTGGGCGAGGCGGTTGGCGTTCTCACCTCAGAGGGCACCGCGTTCCACTCGATTGCATCGCCAGTGGTGAGGATGGCCATACGCTCCATAGTGTTGCGCAGTTCGCGGACGTTGCCCGGCCATGCATAACTCTCCAGCGCAGCCATCACAGCGGGATCCACTGACTTGGGCCTGAAGTTGTTACGGCGGCAAAACTCGTCCAAAAAATGCAGAGCAAGCAGCGGTACGTCGCCCGCTCGTTCGCGCAGCGGCGGCACACGAATGGGCATCACCGAGAGGCGGTAATAGAGGTCCTCGCGAAACTGCTGCTGTGCTGCGAGCCGCAAGAGATCCCGGTTGGTTGCGGCAATGACGCGCACGCTGACATGCACGGGCTGTTCCCCCCCAACGCGGTGGAACTCGCCCTCCTGCAAGACGCGGAGCCGGAGCCTGCTGCGCCTGCAAGGAAGCTGCCGTGAGCAAAGCAGCCAAGCAATAAATTCGCATGCCGAAGGGAGGAGCAATTCGGATGCCAACCACAAGTGATTGCAAACACGGATCAGAGCCTAAGAGGATTGTGACTCTGGTTCACAGGTGTGAAGTATACTCGGGGTTTATGATGATGCCCTCCAGACGTGCATTCCTCGTAGCCGCGTTCACGCTAGCACTGGTCCAGGCCCAGACCGATTGGCCCGTGTACGGGCATGATCCCGGCGCGAGGCGCTTTTCGCCCCTCAAGCAGATCAATACGAACAATATCGCAAAACTGCAGCGGGCATGGACATTCCATACGGGCAAGCCAGGTTCAGAAGCGATTCCCGTGGTGGTAGGCGGCGTCCTGTATACTGCCGCGGCGAATGGCATCTTCGCCATACAGCCCGAGACGGGGAATCCAATCTGGCATTACGAAACCACGCAGGTGGCGCTGCGGGGGCTGGCCTACTGGCCCGGTGAAAAGCTAACGCATCCGCGCGTCTTTGCCGGGGTGAAGGGCGGGATGGTCGCGATCGATGTGACGACAGGGAAGCCCGCACCCGGCTTCGGCAACGAGGGATTGCTGGACCTGCGCCAAGGTGTGCTCGACGGCGATCCGCCCAATGCGCGCCTATCGCTGCAATCGCCGCCCTCGGTCTACAAGAACATTGTCATCACCGGCAGTTCCAACGGCGAAGGAGCCCCGAGCAAGGGAGCCTACGGCGACATTCGAGGTTGGGACGCGCGTACAGGTAAGTTGGTATGGACCTTCCACACGGTGCCCCGCCCGGGCGAGGCGGGCAGCGAAACCTGGCCTACGGACGGTTGGAAAAACCGGTCGGGGACCAACGCCTGGGGATTCCTGACCATTGACACGGAGCGCGGCATCCTGTACGTGCCACTCGGTTCACCCACATCCGACTTCTATGGCGCGGACCGCCATGGCGACGGGTTGTACGGCAACAGCCTCGTCGCGCTGGACGCATCCACAGGCCAACTTAAGTGGCATCAACAACTGGTCCACCACGACCTGTGGGACTTTGACCCCGCCGCCGCGCCGGTCTTGTTCGAGGCGATGCGAAATGGCCGGAAAGTTCCGGCAGTGGCGCAGATCACCAAGATGGGGATACTGTTCGCCTTCGACCGTGTCACCGGAAAGCCGCTGTACGGGATGGAGGAACGCGCCGTGCCGCAGAGTACGATTCCAGGAGAAAAGACGTCGCCCACGCAACCCTTCCCGCTGAAACCGCCGCCTCTGTCGCGCGTCGAGTTCACCGAGAAAGAGATGTACAACCTGACGCCGGAACACGCGGCCTTCTGCCGCGATCTGTTCGACCGGAACAAGATGACTATCGGCCCGCTCTACACACCGCTTCCGCTGGATCAAAACGTACTGATGTTCCCGAGCACGCTCGGCGGCGGCGGATGGGGCGGCGTATCGGTGGATCCCACGCTCGGGCTTCTGTTCACCAACATCAACAATCTCGGCCAATGGGGCCACATGGAGAAGAAGACTGATGCGGCGACGGGCGCGGTCACCTATGTGAGAACTTCGGCCTATGGAACTTATGCGCGCTTCTGGAATCGCGACACGCGTATCCCGTGCACCAATCCACCGTTTGGCGAACTGGTGGCGGTGGACACACGCACGGGCGACATCGCGTGGCGGTCGCCCCTTGGTACGTTCCCGGAGCTGGAAGAAAAGGGACTGAAGAACACGGGCGCTCCGAGCCTCGGCGGCAGCATCGCCACGGCCGGCGGGCTGGTTTTCATTGCCGCCACCAGCGACAGCCGCTTCCGTGCGTTTGATTCGAAAACGGGGCGGCTGCTCTGGGAACAGCCGATCGACGCCAACGGCCATACGATCCCGATTACCTATCTCGGCAAGGACGGCAGACAATACGTCGCGATCATGGCGGGCGGCGGCGGCGGATACTTCGGCGGTACCCCGAGCGACAGCCTCATTGCTTTTGCATTGGGCGGAACGGATGCTTCGCGTGTGCTGCCGGCGGCTACCGCCACGCGCCCGGCGACTCCTGTGAGCTTGCCGGACGGACCGGGAAAGGTTGCTCTGCAGCGGTCCTGCGGCGGCGCATGCCACAGTCTGGATGCGATAACCGGTTTACGCCGCGACCAAAAGGCGTGGACCGCAATGGTGGACAGCATGATCGCTCGCGGCGCCATTGTCAAGGACGGCGAAGTGAAGTTAATTGTCGACTATCTGGCCGCGCACATCGGCAGATAAGAGCGAGGCGGAAGCCTCGCGCAAGCTCGCCCCACCAATCACTTGAACTGTTCTACCCGCATTGCTGCGGGTTTTTGGTGATGCTCGCCCCACGGGTATTCAATTTTAGAGAAGACCGGGAGACCTACCTCCTTGAGCAACCGTCATGTTCGTCACCTTCGTCACAACTATCAACAACTACCTGATAATAAATGCTTTATGCATAGGAGGCTCATGGACATCATCACTCATCATCACGACAGTCACCGCCAAACCAGATAATCCCGAAGCTGGGTATGTGCTTGACTCAGGTAGCCCCAATGGGCAGTATATGGCGATGGAGGACTATCCGCGGAATCTAACCGAGTTCGACGCCCAGTTTGGGAGCGAAGAGGCTTGCCGCGACTACCTGTTTCGACTGCGGTGGCCGGATGGT
>JAENWC010000257.1 GCA_016650235.1 Terriglobia bacterium | reverse complement strand
TACAATCAAGGATAGTATTAGAATAATAAAGCCATTTACATGCCTACAAAAACAAGAGGCAGACGCCCTTGGCACCTCAAAACAAATAACTTGCACTCATTCAGGGCAAGAACTTCGGATTAGACCCACGTAAAAGCTAACGGTTGTCAAGGTCCGGTTTGCGGGACGCATTCTCACTCAGATCAGATCTTGAGAAACAATTTCCGCTTGTACATCCAGAAGAGGAACAGCCAGTACAGGAACAGCACCGCCATTCCACTCATCAGCGGATCCAGACCCGCGCCGAGATGAATGCGCACGGAACTCAGCATAAACCGCTCCCACCAGTGCGCGATCAGGTACGCCGCGATCGAGTTCATCCCGATCACCACCAGCGGAAAAGCCCACTTCTTGTAGCCCTTCTCCTCGATCACCCAGCAGAACCCCGCCAGAAACAGCAAGCAGAGGCCTCCGCTGAACAGCGTCCAGCTTGGAGTCCAGATGCGCTTCACGATCGGGCAAGCCCCGGTAAAGTGAAGCAGCAGGCCGGCGGCGATTCCGATTCCGCCCGCCCCCAGCATTTTTTTCAGCGGGATTCGGGGCGCACTCCGGCGCAACCAGCGTCCCGCCGCCAGTCCGAGAATCATGGTCGCTAGCGTCGGGACAAAGCTCAGCGTCAGGTATCCTCCCCGGTTGGCCACGAAAGGCGCCGTCCGCGGGAACAGGTTGAGGAACCACTGGTCGAACGCGCTGCCCAGGTTGCTGTTCTTGTTCCAGTGCGCCGCCAACCCGGTGTAGTGATGACTCCAGTTTGACGGCACTCCCACTGCCTGGTAATCAAAACCCGGACCGGGAGCCGGATACAGCGCCCATGCCAGCCAATAGCCGGTCAAGATGGCGGCAAACGCGATCCACTGCCAGCGCGGCAGGGTAAACCCCAGCAGGAAGAGAAACGGATAACCCAAACCGATCTGCGTAAGCGTATCTTCGAAGGTGAAGTTAGTTTGAGTGCCGCTTGCCGACCGCAAAACAATACCCAACGCGACCAGCACGAGCGACCGCCAGAGTGCGTGCCCGAACATCGGCCAGAACGTTCCTCCCTTCGCCAACCGGCTCGCGATCGAGTAGGGCAGCGCCACGCCCACCAGGAAGGAGAAACCGGGCTGGATCGTGTCATGCAGCGAGCAACCGGCCCAATCGACGTGCGTCTGGTGGTACGCCAGAAAACTCAAGATCGCGTTGTCCGGAAATGCTGCCGCCACTCGCGCCAGCCGCAACACTTCCGCCATCATTAGCAGCATGACGAAGCCGCGGTAGGCGTCCATGCCGGTGTTGCGCGTTCCCGCGCTCGACACGGAAGCCGGCCGCTCCGGCATCGCGGAACGTTGCGCTACAGTTGCCACCGGTCACCTCCTCTCTTCACGCAAAGCCGCCACGCAGAGTCGCCACGCAAAGTTCAATATACACAATTTGCCGATGGCTTCCCAGGGTGCGAATACTACAATTTCCCGTGGTGACCTGGATCCTTTGGCGCATTGGCGGTGTTACCGGACTGGCTGCGGCTGGCGGCCTCTTTTTCTCGATTGCCAGGTCTGCCGAACCAGCTCACCTGGCCTTCGTATCCCTCACGTCGTAACACCAAAGCGTGCCCAGATCTCGAATATAGAGGCGTCCGTTGGCCACCACCGGGTATGCCCACGCCATTTCCCGCGCGCGCACCCGTTTGGGCTGCCCTGCCGGCGTGAACCGCCCCTTTTCACGATATGCATCGGGGGTGGCCTCCGCCAGCGACACCTCGCCATTCTCGTGATGGACGTAGATCCGGCCGTCCGCGTACTGCACCGCGCCTGGGCCGATCCCCTCGGACTGCCATTTCGACTTACCGGTCAGGAACTCGGCGGAAGTCAGACCTTTTGGATTGGTGCCGTACAAATATCCGGATATCAGAATCTGTCCCCCCAACGAGTTCGGCGCGTCGCGCTCGAAATAGACCTCCTCGGCTGTTACTCCATCATTGGTGGCATGCAACTGAACCAGCCCGCCTCCAAACCGTCTTGCATTGGCGCTGTAGACATAGCCGTTGTGCGCAACCGGCGTCGGAATGTTGGCCGGTCCAGTGCTTGTCTTCTCGTAACGCCACAGGAACTTGCCGGTCCTCGCATCCACGCCGACAACACCCTTATCCAGAAACTGAACGTACTGCTTGCGGCCGGCGGCCTCGAAAACAATCGCCGAGGAATAAGCCGCCGCGTCGCCTCCCGGAACGACGGATTTCCAGATCACCGAGCCCGTCTTTTTGTTCAGCGCAACCAGTGTGGCCTCCGCCCCGCCCGGCGTGGCCACCAGCACTTCCCCATCAACCAGCGGCGATTCCGAGTAAGCCCACTTGCCGGCTTTGCCGCCGAAATCGCCGCGCAGGCTCTTTTTCCAAACCACCTTCCCCGTGGCTTTCTCCAGGCAGGCCAGATCGCCATCGGAGCTCAGTGCGTATATCCTTTCGCCTTCCACCGTTGGCGTGGAGCGTGCCATCGGATACGGCGGCTCCTGGCCGGGATTACCCACATTGCCGAGGCGCGTGGACCAAAGCGTTTTTCCGTCTTGCGCCGAAAGCGCATGAACGAACTCATTGTCCATTCCCCGGTTGCTGAGCAGGAACACGCGAGTCCCCACCACGGACGGTGTGGCGTAGCCGTCGCCAATATCCTGGATTTGCCACAGCAGCTTTGGCCCCTCCTTCGGCCATTCCTTCAGCAACCCGGCCTCAACGGAAATGCCGTCCCTCCCTGGTCCGCGCCACTGAGGCCAATCCGCGGCCCCGGCCGGCGCCATGCCGATCCCGGTCAGCAACAATAGAATTCCAGAAAGTTTCACGGTGCACCTCCAGTCCATGATATACGTTCATTCCCGGCCGCGATGTTACCGTCAGGCTGCGAGCTTACCGCTGCGGGGCCTGGCCCATAGGAAAGGAGCCAAGCCGCCGGGTTAGATCATACTCTTGCGGGATGCGCAGTGGAGACGACCGGCGGTTCTACGCTTGAGGAAATGGAGAGGGACTAACGTCTCGAGTACCACCGGCGTCAATGAACCACCAGGCGATGGAACAAATCGGTCGGCGCCATGACGCGGACAGCGGCAGAACACAAACAGATCGATGCCGCCGCGCGGGCGAGCGGGTCGATACAGCCGGTCTTGGGAGAAACACACTGTTTCTCAGTGCCCATCTTGCCGCTGCGGCACCTACACCCGGGTCAGGTCAGTTGACCAGCCAAACGCCAAACGGGCGACATACGCTCTGGGAGATCCTGGCGGGTAACCATACATGGTCACTTGACCAAGTATCGTCACTTGGCGCTGCTCGAAGAGGGCGGGTGAGAACGAAAGCACCGCAGCGGACCACGTGGTTTCCGAATGGTAGGACTGAGACTGAGAGAGCCACGCCACAGATCCCTAAATGCCATGCACGAGGGCAGACGTAGCGGCGGAGGACTGGCGCGATAGGCTTTGGCGACACTGCCAGCAAAGCAGGGCGCCTTTTGAAGGAAGGAGAAGTGAGGAAGCTGTTTGGCAGCCGATGAGCGGCCCGTCAACCGCCATCGCAGGGCAACCAGCAGGGCGCTTGCCACCCCCCGACTCTCCAAGCGGGAGTTGGGGGATGGCAAGAGACTCAATTTACTGCGCTACTTTCGACGGGAATCAAGCCCTGTTGTGCCGCTTGTACCATCCAACGAGCGCCAACCCAGCGCCCACTAACGCGATGGACGCCGGCTCCGGGACCGCATCATCAACCGGCGGGTCCTGGAGTGGTGGCGCGGCGATCAGGAAGAACTGCTCCCGTCCGTCGTTGACCACCTTCATTGCGGCGCGGAAGGTGATGATATCGTCGCTGTTCAATGAGCTTAGACTGGTGAAGCCGGTCAGCAGGTAATCGGCGTACCCATTCCCATTGCCGCCACCAACAGTGGGGGGCACGAGTGTTCCGGAGCTGCTGAAGGTATCCACAGCCACGTCGTTCACCAACATTTCAAACAAGTTCAACTGCTGCACCACATCGGATTGGTTGACGTCCAAGCCGACGAAGAAATTATCGTAGCCGAAGCCTAACAGGTACGCCACCGTGTATTCCGGCGATAACTCGTCGAACGAGCCGGCATTCGGGTCGAGAAGCGTAGGCTGGACAAAAGTCCCCTGGTTGCACGAAGATTCACCGATAATACAGGGGCTGTTCGTTGTCTGTTGGTATTGATGCACAATCACCACGGGAGTTAAAACGATCGTCGAGGCCACGAGTGAGCCCGCCGCTGCTATCGTCAACAGAGCGGGTGCGAGGCATTTCTTAAAGGTGCGTAGAGCCTCAGGAAGCCCCTTGCACCCATTTGCCCATACAAAACTGATTGTAGTCATATATTTCCTCCATTCCATCGTCCCTTGCGTAAATGCGTATAGGGATCTTTTAAGAGAAACATAGGCACGTTTCATGCCAGCTTGTACGGTGTTCACCTCAAACACCCGCCATACGCGTAAAGACTGATCCAGGACGCCGACAATGTCGGCCCGCCCGCGTTTCCGCTCCACGCTCAGCGAAGGCGGCGAACAAGTGCATCAAAAATCACGGGCGCATCCACAAAGATGTCCTCGTTGACGGGAGGCAGGCTGCGGTGGGCAGTGGATTGGGCTGGCTGGAAGCCAGCACGCGGTCGATGTGGCCGAGTGTGGCGTAGCGCGCGGCCGGAAGCGACGGCACCACGAATTGAAGTTGGAGGCTGGCCACTGAAGTTGAGAACGCCGTTGCGGTCGCGGTGATCACACCGGATTGGTCGGGACCAAAGCGGCCGACAACCGGAACGCCAGGCGTGTGTATGATTTGGGCGAGCTTCCGGAGCAGGTGCTTCGCGCCCAACTGGAGCGTGACGAAACTTCCGGCGGGATGATTCAGGGTGACCACGCAGCGGATCGTGCCCGTGCCGACTGCCTCAACGCGCACGAGTTCCTCGTTCGTGCCAGTGCCGCTCGATGAAAACGTAGTCGCCCACACCGATCCCGGTCGTGCTTGCGGCCGGAATGTCCTGCGCGGTCGTGCTTGCGGTCACATCCGCGGAGAGCGTCGCCTCGATGATGCAGCCGGTGTGCGCCACCGTGTAGCACGTGTCGCGGAAGTAAAGGTGGAGATAGTCGATCCGGTAGTAGGGCGCGATACCAGTGGCGTCGAACTGGCAGGAGGCCGGGGTCTCGCCGCCGGAGACGACAGTCGCGTGGTTGAGCAGGCGCACCTCGTACAGGCCGTTCGGTCCACCCGCGCCACACACGAAGGTCATCGCGTCCCACGAAACGGACGGAAACTTCGCGGAGTCGAGACGCATCGCGCCGTCGAGCGCGTGGTCGTACTCGATGTTGAACTCCAGCTTCCGGCCGGAGAGGTCGGCGCGCGGCAGATGCTTAACGCGGAGGTGGTTGAAATAGTCGTAGGCGTTCCAGATGCCCAGGACTGCGAAGTCTTCGGCCGCTTAGAAGCGCAAAGGGCGCTCGACGCGCCACCAAACCCCAGAGGAACACGAGGCTTAGGTT
>JAENWC010000256.1 GCA_016650235.1 Terriglobia bacterium | reverse complement strand
GACCTACTGGCAGTCGCCCGTTTCCCATCCCCGCTCATCAAACCGGACGTGCGGATTTCCCGCATCCGGCTTTCCGAGTGGCTTCTTCGCAGGCTCACGAAAGTGGACCCAATTGAATACGCCGGAGTCGTTGAACCCCGAGCGCTCCAAACACCACTTCATCGCTGAAGCGGCGTGTGCCGCGTGAGGGCACCTTGTGTCACCTGTTTAGAAAGTTCCGCACACTCTGATAGACGTAGTTATCAACCGCTCGATACGCCAGCGTCCGCGTCCCATAGGAAAAGTACGCCGACCACCCGCGAATCTTCCGATTCAAGCAATCCCGCACCTGCTCCCATGGTTCCACGTTGCTGGGCACCAACAGTTCACCCACCTTCTGCTGGAATCGAGCGACGCTCTTCTTCGATGGACTGGCTCCTAAAACGTGCGTGCCTGCTTGATACTCGTCTTGGCTTCGTTCAGGGTCAATCCAATCTTCGTCATCGCTCCACGCGTCCATTCCAGTGCCTCCGCCGCGTGTCCGCGGCTGAGGATCACGAAATCATCGGCGTAATTGACAACTTCTGCTTGGAAGCTTCTTCCCCGTTCGGTGATCCGCCAGTACTTCAGGAACCGGTTCATGTAAAGATTCGCCAGCATTGGGCTTGCGACCCCGCCTTGCGGTGTCCCTTGCTTGCTGCCTTTGCCTCCACTCATTCGCCGGTTTCCTTTCTCATCCCGCTCCTCGACCGGTGCCTTCAACCACAGCTTGATCAGATGCAGTACGTCCCGATCGACGATTCTCCGGGCCACGCTCTTCAGTAGCTCCAAATGCGGAATCGTATCGAAATACTTGGACAAATCCGCGTCCACGATATCGGTGTAACCTGCACACGCCAGCTTGTGTACTTTCCGGATCGCATCTTGTGCGCTCCTCTCCGGCCGGTAGCCATATGCACTTGGCTCCATGTCCGCCTCAAAGATCGGCTCCACCACCAGCTTCAGCGCGGTCTGCACCACTCGGTCCCGACAATCTGATCAACATCGGCCGTTTTCTGGAAACATCTTCCTCTTCGAAGTCCTCAGAGGACTAATTTCGTCACCGCTCAAAATTTGCGTTTTTGCACTTTTGTTTGTTTTCAATGTTCCCCGGTAGCCATTGGCGCCGGGGATTCGCTTTTTCGCCGGGCTTGGCTTGCGCGCGAGGGCGGCGAAACCGGAGAAAACGAATTTTGCGCCGGAAAGTAGTTAGCTAGTCTAGGACGAATCTCTAATTCTCGAATACCAGCTTGGTGGTGGTGCCGCCCAGGCGGATCTCCTTCACGCGATACTTCCCGTCACCGTTCTGATAGCGCACCGAAGTGGAGTCGAACTTTGATTCCGCGGGCTCCACCTTCACGGCCGACTCGGCCTTGCTCTTGCCATTGCTCAACACGGCCCTGCCGTCTTCCACCGTCACTTTGTAATCGCCGGATTTCAATTCCGTGCCATTTACAATCGAATCCTGGAACAGCTTAATCCGGTGGGTTTGCGCTCCGCCGGCAAAGGCCACGGCTGCAAGCGCAAGAATACTGATCATCTTCTTCATGGGATTTTTCTCCTGGAAAAGGTACTTGAGTTGAGTGCTTGTACACGCCCGCCAGACAACTGGCACAGCCGGTCATCCGCCTTATTCTCTCGCCTGCTTCCTGTGTAACCGCACACCCTTATATACGGATCAGGGCCGAGAATGTTCCTAAGGTGGCGGGGATTTTTTTGGATTGTTGCAGGGTGGTATGCTCGCAAACATGTTTCCCCGCGCCCCTCTATGCCTGCTTGCGTTCTTTGCTCTTGTGGCCCACGCACAACCAAGACCCCGAGCCCGGGAACTCGGCATCCGGCTCGAAGCTACGCCCGGCCCGGCCAACGCCATCACCGATGTTGCCGGTGTCGAGGTTGGCCACAGAACCATCCTCTCCGGCGACAGCGTGAGAACTGGCGTCACTGCGGTGTGGCCGCGGGGCAAGCAGTCCAGCGACCCCGTTTTCGGCGGTTATTTTTCTCAAAATGGCAACGGAGACATGACGGGAACTCATTGGCTCGAGGAGTCTGGTTTCCTGGATGGCCCCGTACTCATCACTAACACACACAGTGTGGGCGTGGTGCGCGATGCCTATCTGGCATGGCTGGTCGGAAACAAGCGCGTGCCCGGAACCAATGTTTTTGCGGGCGGCTTTTACACCTACCCGATCGTCGCGGAAACTTACGACGGGTTCCTGAACGACATCAACGGTTTTCATGTGAAGCCGGAGGACGTGACGATGGCTCTGGAAAGCGCATCCAGCGGCGCGGTTGCCGAAGGCAGCGTCGGCGGCGGCACCGGCATGGTCTGCTACGGCTTCAAGGGCGGGATTGGCACTTCTTCCCGCAAGCTGCCAGCCGGCCAGGGCGGCTACACGGTCGGCGCCCTGGTGCAGTGCAATTGCGGCCGCCAGCGCCAGTTGCGCATCGGCGGCGTTCCGGTGGGAGAGGAACTGGTGAATCCGCCGGTGGCCAGCGCCGGCCATCCTTATAGAGAGGATACCGGCTCCATCATCATCGTAATCGCCACCGACGCGCCCTTATTGCCGCACCAGACCAAGCGGATGGCGCGCCGTGCCACCATGGGCTTGGCCCGCACTGGCTCGACGTCCGGTAATGGTTCGGGTGACATCTTCATCGCCTTCTCCACCGCCAATCCGCGCGCTGCCTCCATGAAGGATCCCGCTCACGTCGAGATGGCTAAGAATGAGGCGCTGGATCCGGTCTTCGAGGCCGCCGTCCAAGCCACTGAAGAGGCCATCATCAACGCCATGCTGGCCGCCGATACCATGACGGGACGAGACCGCCATCGCGTGGCGGCGCTTTCGCATGACCGGCTGCGCGAGGTGTTGAAAAAGTACAACCGTCTGCGGTAGTCGACCAATCCACGCACTTCCACGTCTTCCCGCAGCCCCGGTTTAAATTGATGGATGTCCTTCGATTTGGCGGGCCGGCTCCTGGTAGTTTGCCCGCCGCCGCGGAAAGCGGCGCGGTCCGCTGCTTTCGTTCAGGGTAAACCACCCATAGTGGAACTTTGAGTCCGTTGCGATACAAGGCAGCATTCGAAAAACTTCTTCCGAATCCACCGGATCGTTGGCCAGCCCCTCTCGATATTCATAGTCCGCCGAATGTAAACTGATCTTGTTGCGGATACAAAAATCGAATATGGGCAACACTTGATCCACTATGGTGTCGGCCCACTCGATGTACAGGCGCGCAAACTCGTCCGGTTGATCGTAATAATCTGTCATGCCCCGCCACGGACGCTTGCCCTCATAGTCCATATTCTTATCCGGCAGCAGGCGCCGGTCGGAAATGTCGTGGCAGAGGATCAGATGCGGCTTATCCTGAATCAGCGGCATGATATGCGCAAGAACATGCTCGGCTATCTCAAAGCCGTGCGCGTCCCAAAAAAGGAGCACTCTCTGGCTTTCGTTCAGAATTCCCGAGAAATCGTACTGGGTCAGGTCCTGGTTGTACTCCACGATCCGCCCTAGCCACTCCTTGGAAACCATGCCCTCCAGCTTCGGTATGGTTTCGTCGTGCCATGCATTGCTAATGCAGAAACTGTGCACCTTGAGGCCGGCCAGGATCGATGCCGCTTGCGCAAAAACAGCGGTGGAGTTGCCCGCCCCTCGACCCAGCTCGATGATCGTGTCCGGCCGAAAGTCCAGAGCGGTTGCAAACAGAGCGACTGCCTGCGGCATGGACAGGTTAGTCTTGGAGTCAACCAGATCATGCAAGGAACCAATAGTGTTGAGGTTGTCCAAGATGCTCTTGGCGTTGCGCCGGAAAATTTGCCAAACCATGCCGCCAATGATAATTAACGCCACCACCGGAGGGCAACCATTGGCCTTGGCTGAGTATGATGGAGGAATCGCATGCCCCGCCTCCTCATGGTCTCCTCTGAAGCCGCTCCTTTTGCAAAAACCGGCGGCTTGGCCGACGTGCTCGGCGCTCTTCCCCCGGCCCTGGTCCCGCTTGGATGGGAACCCGCCGTCGTCCTCCCCCGTTACCGTGGCATGAGCCTGGATGGCACGCGCCTCGTATGGGACCATCTCTTCTTCACCCTCGGCCAATACGATGTGCACTGCTCCATCCATGAGCGCATGGAGCGCGGCGTCCGATTCTTCTTCATTGAGTGCCCTTGGCTCTACGACCGCCCCGGAATTTACGGCACTCCCGCGGGAGGCTCCTTTCCCGATAATCACATCCGCTTTGGCGCCCTCTGCCATGCCGCGATTGAAGTGGCGCGCCACCTGTTTCGCACTCCTCTGTTCCACCTGCACGACTGGCAGGCCGCCCTGACGGCGCCCTTCCTCCGTACACAGTTCCACCGCGACCCCATCTTCCAGAACACCAGGATTGTCTTCACCATTCACAACCTCGAACACCAGGGCCGCTTCCACCGCCCGGCGTTCCAGGATCTGAACCTCGACCCCTGGCTCTTCTCTCCCGCCTTCCTCGAGTTCTTCGGCGACCTCAACCTCATGAAGGGCGGCATTCTCTTTTCCGACGCCATTACCACTGTCAGTCCAACCTATGCCCAAGAAATACAGACCCCCGAGTTCGGCTTCGGCCTCGATGGGCTGTTGCGCGCTCATAGCCACCGCCTCCAGGGCCTCCTCAACGGTGCGGATTATTCCGAGTGGAGCCCTGAAACCGACCCCTTTACCGCCGCCCCCTTTTCCCACGACAACCTTGGAGGCAAACGCGCCTGCAAACGTGACCTCCTTGACGAGTTCGGCCTGCCCGAAGACCGCATCGATAAACCGCTGCTCGGTATCGTTTCCCGCATGGCACCTCAGAAAGGCTTCCACCTGCTGGCTGAGATCGCCGATGATCTCCTCCAGGAAGACATCAGCCTTGTGGTGCTGGGAGCGGGCGATGCTTTGTACGAAAAATTCTTCCGCGGTCTCTTGGTCCGGTTCCCCGGCCGCGCCGCCGTCCACATCGGCTACTCCAATAAACTCGCCCACAAGATCGAGGCCGGCTCTGACATCTTCCTCATGCCCAGCATCTTTGAGCCTTGCGGCCTCAACCAGATCTATAGCCTCCGCTATGGAACCATCCCCGTCGTCCGAGCCACCGGCGGCCTCGATGACACTGTCGATGCTTCCACCGGCTTCAAGTTCTCCGGTGCAAATCCGTGGGACTTCTATGGGGCCATCCAGGCCGCCATCGCCGAGTATCACAAACCGGAACGCTGGAAGGCGCGCATGCGGACCGCCATGACGCGCGACTTCTCCTGGGCCCAATCCGCCAAGGCCTACAACGATCTCTATCACCGCCTCCTCTCCTCAGTAACAGCCCGCAAAACGGAGTTCTCCCCAGCGTCGAGCCTGGCCGATGCAAGCGTTCATCGTGGGCCTGGACGGCCCTTTGCGGACT
>JAENWC010000255.1 GCA_016650235.1 Terriglobia bacterium | reverse complement strand
GCCAGGTCTTGGCGAAGTAGACTTGCCCACCGGTGCGCGAGGAGATGCGGCGGAACACGTTGGAGGAGATGGGGTCGCGGCTGACGTCGGAGGTGGAGATGACGTAGATGGGGATGCCCTCGTCCTCGGCTACAGCGCGCACATCGTCGGGGCCACCATGCTGGCATTGTCCGGACCGTTGCTGAACACAATCACAACCTTGCGGCCGGGCACCTTGGCGGCATCGCGCAGCGCCAGCAGCAGCGCATTGTAGAGAGCGGCGTCGTCTCCGGCCACGGCTTTGCGCAGCCCCATGATGGCGGACATGCGGTCGCGCGTCAGTTCCGCGGCCCTGGAAAGATTGCGGCTGAACGTGTAGACCGCCACAGAATCGGCGCGGTCGAGGCCGCGGACAAAATCGGCGATCGCGTCAGAGGCGTACACGAAGCCGCGGTACATATAGTTACTGGTGTCGAACAGGACAAACACGTTGGTTCCGACAAAGGCGTCGGAACGCGCATCGAGCCCCGGGGCATTGGGCACCTCGGCGGCCTGCCCAGCCAGCAGCAGGCGCGTGGAGCCATCTTCGAGCACCTGGACCGGAGGCTTGTTGCCTTCCGCAAACGTGGCCAGCCGCTGATTGATGTTGTCCTCTGTGATCTTGAAATCCTTTGGCTTAAGACCGGTGATGTACTTGCCCTTGCTGTCGGTCACGGTGAAGCTCAGCACCACCATGTCGACCTTGACGCGGAAGACCGGGCGGTCCTCTTCCTGCGCACCCAGCTTTTCCTGAGCGCCCAGTTGGGGAACGCCCATCCACAAGGAGCCGGCCAAGGCGATGGTGCCGATCACCCCCAATCCAACCCGAAGCGCCAATCCAACTCGAAGCTTCAATTTCACGTGAGTCAGCCTCCTATAATCCTGAACCGGTGACTTTTTCGGCCGAGCTTTTCCTGCTTCGCTCGCGCACGTCGTCACTGACAACGCGGAGCGAGCGCAGCAGCGCCGGCCAGTCCTCGAGGTGAGTGGCGAAAATGCGCTCCACGGTGTTCTGGGTCCATTCCGGAATCACGACGTTGAGCCGGCCGGGCGGCAGATGCAGCTCATCGGCGAGGGCGACATAGGCGAGAATGCTGGACTCCCAACTCTCGGCCATGATGCGGCTCGAGTAGCCCATCAAGGTGGGGAAGGTCCGCAGATGGAGCAGCTCCGGCCGGTAGGATGTAGTGAGGGTCGGCTTGGGAGTGCCAAAGGCTCGCGAGATGGCGGCATAGGTCACATGCTGCGGATCGGCTTGCGCGAGGCGCTGGATTTCCGCTTCCAGGACTCCGGCCGAGCCGCTCTTTTTGACATGGTCGGCAGCCAGGAGGAACAGTTCGGAGGCGGTGACGTTTTCCATTGCTTTCCCGAACTGGCCGGCGGCCAGCAGTTCTCCGACGCGGCTAGCGCGCGCGGGGGCGGCTTGCCGGCCTACGAGGGAGACAACGTAGCTTCTCCTGGCCGGGTCGAGCATCCCCTCGGCGATGAGAGATTCTCCCAGACGGACATGCAATCCTACCCAATGGACTTGCGATGAGGAAACGTTCCACCAGCGTGAAACCTTGGCGCTGATGATCATTTGCGGGGCCAGGTCGCCCCATATGAGCGCCTGCTCGCGCGAAGGGATCATGAAGTTCTGCTCGGATTCGGCGAGGGCGTAGGCGAGTCCGGATAAGGAACCGACCAGCCGTCCGCCGGCGCTGGAGGGCCAACCGCTGCCCAGCACCTCCGTGTTGCGCCAGGTCTGGTTGGTTCCCTGCACGCCAAGAAAATCATGGCTGCGGACAAACAGCGGATTGGTGCGCAATAATTGCGCGCCTGGCGGGGCATAGTAGAGATAGTTGAAGCCGACCAAGGTGTCACGGAGAACCAGCGCCAGGTCATCCCTCAGAGCGGCCGCCTTTGCGGGATCGGTGACGCCGCGCAGGTTCATCTTACGCTGCTGGTCGATGTGCTTTTCGGTCCAGTATCCGAAGCTGAGCGCATTCTTCTCGATCCCGGTGAGAGAGGCGCGCGGGAGCTGGATCTCGGACATGCGCGAGGCTAACCGGGAGAAGAGGGCAGGGTTGATCTTCTCGCCTTTGGCCACGGCGTCCAGATGGTCCGACAAGTCCAGAAGCGTCTTGAGAGAGACCAGCTTCTGGGCTTCGAAAATGCGGACCATCTCCTGCACAATCTGCTGATGGGATTGCGCATCTGAGGGCTGTGCGGAGCCGGCCAGAAGATCCATCATGCGATCATGAGCGGAGACGCCGTCGGGAGTGTGGGACGCCTTGAGCAGCGACCTGACACCGGCCACACTCGCATCGAAGAGTTGGCGCCCGCCGTCCAGCTTGCCAAATCCGTTGAGACTGCCTACCAGAACCGCTTCGGCCTCATTTGGCTGGATCATGTGGTTCCGCACAAAGATCTGCCAAAGCCCGGTGAGGGCCTGCATGGAGCCTGCCGTGTCGGCGCGGAGGCCCTGGTCGCGAATCGAGCTAACGGCCTGGGCGGTCTCCAGATATTTGATGATGGCCCGATCGCTGAGCGTGGGCGCCTCGGAAAAGATCGGGTATTGCGAACTCAGAGTCCGGTACAGACGCGCCATGAGGCTCACCGTGGCTGATTCCAGCGGCTTGTCCCGATGACGGTTCAGGTCGCTCATGGCCATGTAGATCTTGAGCGGCTCGTTTTCCACGGCCTTGCGGCAAAGAGCAAACAGAGCCTCGATGATGTCGTCGGCGGATTTCCACGTGGTGGCCAGCTTGGTCAGCTTGCCATCGTATTTGCCATGCGGATGTTTGATAAACAGTTCGCGCCAAACCTCCACGCCGCCCGGAATATGCACTTGCCCGTCCTGATCCACGCGCATGCGCGTGGTAAGCAGCATGAGATCGGTGTTGGAGCGGAACACGGGACGGGCCGGGCCAGGACTGGTAACGCGTCCGCGGAGCGCGCCGTAGAACCGCTTCAGCCGTTCCGGTTCGGTGAGATAAGTAAGGACCGGACCTTCAATGCGAGACAAGGAGTCAAAATAACTGCTCAACCATCCATCGTCTTTGGTGAGCAGCTTTTCCAGAAAAGCGCCGCCCTGGTCCGGCGATGCGCCGGCCAGCTCAGCCCATGCGGCCGCGCTGCGGCTACCGCCCGGCACCTGCAACTTGCCGTCACGGATGAGAAACATACCGCCAAAGAAATCCAGTACGTGAGCAAAGGCGCGGAGGCGCTGCGCCGGGACGGCTTTGCGCAACTCGTCGGCTGTTTCGCGATCCAGTTTCGAGAGGCCCAGGTAAAGGCGGCACAAAGAGGGGTCACCGAGGAATGTATCGAGGAATTCACCGCTTTGCTTTTTCTCGTTGCTGGACAACCAGTATTCGGGGCCGTAGAGAGTGGGGACCTTGGTTGGGCTGTAGTCCACGTGGAAGGGGCGATTGGTGCGCAGGGCCTGTTCCAACTCCGCAAGAGGGAAACCGGAATCGATGGTGAGAAACGCCCTACTTGCGTTGACGGTTTCCAGCACCAGCTCACCCCCGCAAGCGCCGCGCATGCGGTAGCCGAGCAGGCGGAGCAGTTCAGCGGTCTCCTTGGATTCGCAGGTTTCGATACGCAGATCTTTGGTAGGACCGGCCAACTTCTCCAGTTCACGGGCCTGCGACAGATAGCGGAAGACCAGCTTGAGGTACTCGGTTTGCTCGAGCGCCTCCTGGGAATTGGACGCCTGATAGCCGTTGGTGACAACATTGCGCGCCAAGGCGGGCAGCATCTCCTCGGGCTTCAGATCGGGCGAGAGCGCAGCCATCCTGGAGAAGCCCTGCCGGGGCCCCGGGATGTCGATGGTGGGCAGGTCCGGCATCTTGCCCCAGTCCGGCATGGACG
>JAENWC010000254.1 GCA_016650235.1 Terriglobia bacterium | reverse complement strand
GGCCGCGTCATCTCTCCGCGAGCGCGATAGGCATCCACCAACTGCTTGATCTCATCCGCCGTCCATCGTTGTTGCTGTCTCATGCCGCTATCTCAGCAGCATTCGTCTCCTCGATCAACAGGGTTTGCTCTTACGCTTACGGCCTACTGCAGAACGGAACCTTCCTTTTTGCTACGTACAGTGCGACGACAACGGACACTTATGTGGTGGACTTCAACGCGGCAACCGGGAAGGTCACCTCGCAGCCCAGTCGCATCAACTCCAGCAATGCCGGGAAGAGTATGTATCCTCTTTGGTTCGATGGCGGCCGCATGATCTCCTACTACGCTGTTCCACCGACAAAAGTCGTAACAAAGCGATTTCCGGATGGTCCGGAGCGAAGTTTCCCGATCGGTCTTCAGGCTGCTGGCGGGAACACCTGGATGTCCGATGGCACTGCGGTATTCCCGGGGTTCAGAGCCGGCGTCGGCGAGGGCCTTTTCCGAGTCAATCTTCAGACAAGTAAGATTGAACCGATTCTACTCCGGACGGCAGGCGCCGGGGGATTTGGTGGCTTTCGTGGTGGCTTTCCGACTATCTCGGCTGACGGAAATATCGTGTTCTACAGAGATGATCGCAGGCATGCCATAACCGCCAGGAACCTGAAGGAGTCCACCGAACGGGTTGTATACGAGGAGAAAGGACCTCCCTATGGGAACATTCGCTCGGTGCATCGTTCTCCCGATGAAAAGTGGATTGCTTTCATCGTGAATCACCTGAGATCCAATACTCTTATGATAGTGCCGGCGTCCGGTGGCTCCGCCCGTGAATTGTGCACAGCGCGTTGGCCTGATGAGATCCACGCAGCGCAGAGCTTTTCGTGGATGCCGGACTCTAAGCGGATTCTGTTCGTGCGGCGCAACGGGGAGAGGTCGGAGCTTTGGAATGTCTCTATAGACAAGCCGAGGCCTCAGCGCACTGGCTTCGCGCATGCAGGTATGCGCCATCTCGCGGTTCATCCAGACGGCGGCAGCCTTGCGTATGCGGCAGGTGAACAGGGGCAGATGAGCATTCAGAGTGTTGAACTCAAATAGGTTCGCGACGCGGCTGATTGCCGCGTTGCACAAACAAACGGTTTCGCAACAAATTGGCTAGTAGTGAGTTTCCTCAGATTCTGGTGTTGCAAAAAGATATTGCATTCCCTCTGTGCCAAGATCAGTGAGACGCCTTCCCCCTCGGCATTTAGTTAGTGTAGGGGGCGGAGAAGGAAACGCTCATGAAGACGAAGGTAAATGACATGGCAGCACCACGGGCTTGCCAAAGATCTTTGAACTCGTCGTACTTCTTCGCTCGCAGGGATGGGTAGTGCAGGTCTTGGACGAGAAAATCCGCCTGCTTATAGAAGGCCTTGCGTATCCGGACAGGGCGGTTATTTGGAGCGGCCAATGCACTCTTCGTATACTCCAGCTTCATCGAGAGGGCTTAGCTTTTCTCCTTGCCGCCCGTATCTTTTTGATATTGGCCTCGATCGATTCGGCCATCTCTTTGGCGGTATTGAAGGGACCATAGGTTCGACCCGCGCGGATATCCGCCTCTGCCCTGGCAAGACGGCCATCAATGATGCGACGCTGCTCGGGGGTGTACTCATCGTCGGCAGATGGGAGTTCGGGAATGATGTTGATGATGCCACCGGACAGCTTGAACTCCAGCCGGTCGCCCGCCTTGATGCCAGCCCGGCGCCGGAGTACGTCCGGAACCACAATGGGAGTTTTTTTTACGACGGTGGTCAATGGGAATAAAAACTTTAGTGCTTGCAACTGAAGCACAGCAAATTTCGCCAGTCCGTCCAGGAAGAACTATTCGGCTACTCCGTCCGATCAGGCGGTGCGCGAAGACGCCCCCACCCTACCCGGCACCCCTGGCTTCTTCGCGCCAGTCCCGGTACGCATCATCGGTGTGGCTCTGAGAAGCTCCAAAGTTTCGCCTTTTCTTGATCCAACTACGGAGCCAATCAGGAAACAATGTTTTGAACGACTTCCGCAAGATGCTCAACAAGGAAGACCGCAACATCGACGCCGTTATCGTCTCCACTCCCGACTTCATGCACGCCGCCGCACCGTTTGCCGCCATGGAGCGCGGCAAACACGTCTATTGCCAGAAGCCGCTCACGCGCACTATCTGGGAGGCCCGCGCCCTAACCGCCGCCATGGGCAATCAGGGTTAAGCAGTCCAGCCACCACTGCCGGTGTGGGGCGGGCAATCCGCGAACGGCGTGCATGCAACAAGCACCCCGGCGCATGGTTTGCCGGGTGCGTGGCGGCGGTCAACGTCGTGACGGGTCCGCCGCGCCAATATGGTAGCTGATCACTGAAACTTCCTGGGAACGCCGCTGATCATTGCGGGGGAGCGGGAGTGGGGGGAGCAGGCGGGGGGGCGCCGCGTTTCGGGCCCAGGCCGAGAGCGATGAGGGAATGAGAAGTGATCTTGCCGTCCGGCTTGAGGTTCTGGTCCTGCTGGAAGCGCTTGAGGGCTTCGGCGGACTTGTCATTCCAAGTGCCGGTGGGTTCAGCCTCGAGGTAACCCTTCCTGGCCAGCGCGCTTTGGATCTCCGTGTAGCGTTCCGGAGTGGGTTTCTGCTGGCCGGAGCGGAAGGAAGGTTTGCGCCGGCGCGAACTCGTGGTGCGGGTGCGGGACTTCTTGGAGGCGGACTTGGCGGTGGTCTTCGACTTGGATTTCGTTGACGAGGCTTTCGTTTTGGATGAGGACTTTTTCGTTTTAGCCGAAGACGTTTTCGACCGGGTGGAAGTGGTCTTCCGGGTAGCGCCGGTAGAGGCCGACGCTACCCATAGGAGCAAAGCGGGAACCAGAAGCCAGGAAATTCTCAGCACTCTATGCAGTTTACCTGGGCAAGGTGCCGGAGACAAACAGGGTGTGGTACTGCGGGCCGGATGCCTGGCCGCGGCCGGCAAACGGGTTGGCACGCATGACGCGGAAGGCGACGGGGTCACCGGGCTTCAATGTGGACTGAACTTTACGTATTCCCTCCACCGAGTTGATCGGGGTGCGATTGATCGACAGGATGACGTCCTTTTCCAGGAGGCCGATTTCGGCGGCGAAGGAGTTCTCAGCCACACGCGTGATGGCCACGCCCTGTTCGACTGTGATTTTCATCTCTTCGCGTTCCGCGGCCTGCAGGCCGCGGACGTAGATGCCGAATTTGGCTTCGGTGCCCTCCGGCTGCGCGGCTTCGGGCTGCTCGCGGTTCCGGCTGAAGCGCGGATCGTCTTTGAAGACGTCGGCGCGGTCACGGACGGTGACGGCAAGTTCCACATGCTTGCCTGCGCGGTCGATGGTGAGATTGAGCTTGTCGCCCACCGGGGTATCGGCGACACGGGCGACAAGGTCTTCGCCGTCCTTAATGGGTTTGCCGTTGACCGAGAGAATGATGTCCTCGGTCTTGATGCCTGCCTGTTCGGAGGGTCCGCCGGGGGTTACCAGTTCGACGATTACTCCGTGGTCTGCTCCAAGGGCTTTCAGGAGTTCGGGTTTCTCCTGCTGCTTGGACCAGCTAATGCCGATCGAGCCGCGGGTAACCTTGCCGTCCTTGGTGATCTGGTTATAGACCTTCACCGCCATATTGACGGGTAGCGCAAAGCCAATGCCCTGGTAGCCGCCGGAGTTGGTCGCGATCATGGTGTTGATCCCGATGACCTCGCCGCGGATATTGAGCAGCGGTCCGCCGCTGTTGCCCGGGTTGATGGCGGCATCGGTCTGTATGAAGCGCTGGAACTGTTGCGCGCCGATGTCACGCCCTTTGGCCGAAACAATCCCGGCGGTGACGCTGGCTTCGAGGCCGAAGGGGGAGCCGATCGCTACAGCCCAATCACCCACTTGGACGCCATCGGAGTTACCCATTTTGGCGTAGGGCAATGGGCTACCGGCGTCGATCTTGATGACGGCCACGTCAGTTTCCAGATCGACACCGATCAGCTTGGCTTTATGCTCGGTGCTGTCGCTGTGGAGTTTGACGATGATCCTGTCGGCGCCTTCGACGACATGGTTGTTGGTGATGATGTAGCCCTTAGGATCGACAATGAATCCGGATCCTGTGCCCTCGCGTCGCGGGCGGGGCCCCCCCGGCTGGTCCGGGACCGGGCCGCGGAAAAAGCGGCGGAAGAACTCCATGCCTTCTTCGTCTCCTTCCTCGGGGGCCGCCTGCGGAGAGCGGCGCCTGGTAACCGTGGACTGCTTCGGTTCCGCGGAGGTAGAGATGTTGACCACCACGGGCTCCAATTTCTTGGCTAGAGCGGCAAATTCATTGCCCATGGGAGTTGGACTGCCCAGCACCAGAGGTGTGGCGTCTGTGACGGCCTGGCCTTTATCGGCGTTGACGCCGGTGCTGATGAGTGTACCGATGACGATACCAACCACCAGGGTGGATAGGATCAGGACGGTGGAAAATGCTTTCGGTTGTTTCAGTCTTTCAAACAGGTTCATGGATGGAATGCCTCCCAAAAGGCTCTCTAGAGTTAATTATAGTGTGAATTTGTTTCACTCGCCCACAAAGGGACGTTCCGGCCCGTCTTGCGGGCTCTGACCAGTAGACGCAGTAGGACGTGGAATGGTTTCGGCGGCGATGATGCCGGCCAGGATCAGGCCCGCGCCCAAGGCGGCGCGCGTGGAAAGGATCTCGCCTTCGGTCATATAGGAGGTGGCCGCGGCCGCCACAGGTTCGCCCGCAAAGATGAGTGCGATGCGGGTGGGCGTGGTGTGTTGTTGGGCCCAGGCCTGGACGGTGAAGGCGACGGCGGTGCAGAGCAGGCCCGTAAAGATGATCGCGGTGATGGCGGGACGGGTCGGGCGGAACCGGATTGGTTCCATCCAACCAACGGAGGCGGCAAACAGGGCCGTTGCGGTGAAGATCTGCCACAGACTGATGCCGGTGAAGCCGGCCTGCGAGGCAAAGCGGCCAAGCACGAGAATATGCGCCGCAAACGCCCAAGCCGCACCAACGGTCAGCAGGTCTCCCTGATTCCAATCTGCGCCGGTTTCAGGCGCGGTCAATAACCACATACCAGTCATAGCCAGGGCGATTGCGAGCAGTTCCCCGTTCCGGGGCACAATCTGATAGCCCGCAAAGGGCCGTCCCGTTTTGCGGGCCATAACATAAGAGACGAACGTTCCGAGCAAAGGTACCAGGACGACGCAAAGAGAGGTGAGAAAGGCGGACTTGGAGGGAGTGGTGAACTCCAGCCCGGCGGTTTGGAGAAGGTATGCGGCGGCGAGGAAGAGTCCCGCCAGCAAGCCGGGGCGGGCCGCGGCGGCCATTTGGCGGCGATGGAGGCTGGAGCGGTACACGAGTGCAAGCACGGCGGAGGCAAGCAAAAAGCGAAGTGTAAGGAATAATACAGTCGAGACATCGTGCAGCGCCGACTTGACGATCACGAAGGTGGCTCCCCAGACGATGGTGACGGCCAGAATGGCAAGTTCAGCGCGCAATCGCATGGACTTAAGTGGCCCGGCCGGGTTCGGTCTCGCGAAGCAGCAGGAAGAGCGTGAGAAGGATGCGCCCGAGACCGAGTTCGCGTCCGTCGGGGTGAAACCATTCCGCAGGGGTATGCGCCCCGCCGCCGGAGCCGCCGGCGCCGATGGATACGGCCTGCATGCCGAGCGAGAGTGGGATGTTGGCGTCAGTGGAAGCGCAGTCGAGTTGGGCGCGGATGCGGAGGTGGGCATCGACGGCGCGGAGGTGGGCCAGCACCGGAGCATCGGGGGAAAGTTGCCCGCCCGGGCGCGCGCCGATTTCGCGCAGCTTGGCCTGCAGGCGTCCGGACGTAGCGCGGTCATTCTCGATCTCAATGGCGCGCTCGATGGCGGCGGTGAGCAGCGTGTTGAGTTCCTCCAGCCGCTGCGGGCTTTCCGAGCGGAGATCGATCTTGGCCCGGGCGGTAGTGGGGATGGCGTTGACGCTGGTGCCGCCTTCAATGGTGCCGAAGTTGAAAGAGCTGCGCGCGGCAAGGCTGGAGGCATTGGCGTTGTGATCGGAGAAAAGAGCGATGGCGCGGCCGAGGGCGTGGACGGGGTTGGGCGTGCCGAAGTCGCTCCAGGAATGGCCGCCGGGACCCGAGACAGTGATCTCAAAGCGGCGGCTGGCCAGCGCGCGCGCGGTGATGTGATCGTTTCCCGGGCCGTCCAGGATCAGGAAGGAGTGTACGCGCGCGGCGAGGCCGGCGGGGCGGCACAGATAGCGCATGCCGCTCAAGTTGCCCTCCCCTTCCTCGCCGACGTTGGCGATCAAAAGTAGGGGAATGGGTTCCTCCAGCAGGAGCGCGGAGGAGTGTATGGCCTGCGCGACGGCAAGGAGCGCGGCGAGGCCTGCGCCGTTGTCGGCAACACCCGGGCCCAGCATGCGTCCATCGCGGCCGACGTAAATCTCTTCCGCTGAGCGCGGCGCAAGAACGGTATCCATGTGCGCGGTGAGGGCAACGGCGCCCCCGGTGGCCTCGCCGTTGATCGAGGCGATCACGTTGCCGGCGCGGTCAATGCGCGCCTGGCAGCCAATGGCCTTGAATTGCGCGGCCATATATTGGGCGCGGTCCTGCTCCTGAAAGGTGGGAGCGGGGATGCGGCAGACTTCGAGGTGCCGCTCATTGATCCATTTGCGGGAGGAGGCAAACCAATCGAGAGCCGGGGCCAGGGCGGGAGACGCGGCTAGGGCGGCAACCGAGCGCACATGCGCCGGTTCGGGTTTATAAGTAAGAATCGCCCCTGCCACTACTAAGTAATAGCACGCCCTATCAATCCACTACAGGCGGTCTACGCCGGCCTGCGCCGGCCACCTTTTCCAAGGCTGCCCCCAGTGGAAGCCGGCCGGAACCGGGATCGCCGCATTCGCGGCGCGTGAGGTCGTTCGGCATCTTCTTTAAGAAACACGCGCAAAAAGAAACACGCGCAAAACGGAGCTGCCGCCCGCATCGGCAACTCGCGTATTTCTGAACAGTTTGGGGGCGCGGACGGCGCCCTTTGCGCTTATGGTCAAGCTCCAGCGAAGGTGTCTTTGGAAAGACCTCCATCGATGCGGTTGCCGCGGACAATTGAAGATGACACGAGTTTGGAAAGTTCGCGGCGGGCGATTTCGGCCCACGCGCTGTTGGGGTCCAGGCGGAGGTAGATGCGCCAATAGCGTATAGCCTTCATGTGCTGGCCGGTGGTCTGGCAAAGGAGGGCGAGGTTGTAGTGCGGGTCGGAGTAAGTGGGCTCGATCTTGATGGCGGCGAGGTAGTGGGAAAGGGCGCGCCCGCGGTCGCCCCGTTCATCAAAGAGGTTGCCGAGGTTGAAATGAGCGAGGGCGTATTCAGGGTTGGCCTCGATGGCGCGGGTATAGTATTTTTCGGCGCGGTCGAGGTTGCGGGAAGTGAAATAAATAGTGCCGAGGTTGACCATGGCGGCGGCCAGTTGCGGGTCCAGCGCGATGGCGACTTTGTAGGCGTCGATGGCCTGTTCGATGGCGACTCCGGATTGTTCCAGCTCGATGCCCTTGTGGAACCAGTTTTCAGCCTCCATTTTCTTCTTCCGGATGGAGGCATCCAGTTCCTGCCGGCTGCGCGAGGGAATGCTCACCAGGCGCTGCAGCTCGGTTTCGTCGAAGTCGAGCAGCAGTTGGCCCGATTCGGGCTCCATTTTCTGCGAGCCCAGTTGGACGCGGACGCGCGTGCCCTCGGAATAGATGCGGAGTTCAGTGAGCGGGTCGGAGATTTGCTGGAGTTTGCGGCGGACGGCGGCAACGGCGCGTTGGATCTTGGCGGCAGGGACATTGGAGGCACGCAAGCGGGCCAGGGTCCGCAGGGCGACCAATTGGGAGAAGCCGTAGGCGTCGCATGCGGGGACCAGTCCAAGCTTTTCCCAACTCTTCAACTGGCGTTCGGTGACCGAGAGAACACGGAGGACCTCACTACGCGAATACTCCTGATTAGCAACATCGACCGGCACGCGAGAATTGTAGCATGGGCCGCGGTGAGTGTACTCGTCATCGGCGGACCGAGGCTTGGCAGTGATTGTAATCACGCCCCGAGGCCGCCCGCAATTCCACTGGGTCGGCCACGGGGTCTTTTTTTTAGTGCCTCTACATCTGGATCCTGAATGTTTCCGGCAGTTTTGGCGCCCTGCATCGCGGCCAACACCCACGGGCCTCCGAAGGCACTTCTACGGAGCGCCCCGCTTGGGGTGTTCCTGCCTGTCTGGTTCCAGCCACGCCTGGTTGGAACTGAGAGCAGCGTCTTTGCGGCTTCGGAATACCAGGATAAGCCTGGCTGATCTCGTGAACTGAAAGGAGTTCACCATGTAGTTGCTCATTCATACATGTAGCCGAACCGGAGTGGGGCGAAGTAATTCGTCTGGTGGAAACCGGGGAAGCAAACCTGCGAGCCGTAGTGATCGAACCCGATTCGGCCTCGTGACGCTATTGAAGG
>JAENWC010000253.1 GCA_016650235.1 Terriglobia bacterium | reverse complement strand
TTGGGAGGGGGTCACCTGCGACTATTGCCACTCGCTGCGCGAGGTTTCGATCCAGGGTCCGAACCCCACCGTCACCTTGACCCAGACGTCGGTCAAGAGCGGCCCTTTGAAAGAGACGGCGCCCGCGCCGCACGGGACCGTGTTTTCGGCGGTGCACACCTCCTCGCTGGTCTGCGCGCCTTGCCACGAGTATAAGAATGCCTTAGGCTTCCCGGTGCTCAGCACGTACTCGGAATGGCAGAACAGCAGTTACGGGAAAGAAGGCAGGCCATGCCAGTCCTGTCACATGTCGAAGGTATCGGGCGATGTGGTCGATCCGCATGTGCAGCGCTCCAGCGTGGCCAAGATCAATCTGCACCAGATGCCGGGCAGCCATTCTCTTGAGCAGTTGACCAGCGCCGTTCGCGCGCGGATGACCACCTCGCGCGATGGCGACAAGCTGCGGGTGGTGGTGGATGTGACCAACGAAAAGGCGGGGCATTATCTGCCTACCGGATCGCCGCTGCGGCAGATCGTGCTCGAAGTGCGCGCCGATTCTTACGCCGGCCAGCATCTCCGTCAAGAGCGGACGTATGCCCGCAAGGTATCCGACAGCCAGGGAACTCCGCTGTTGCGGGAGCATGTGGCTTTTCTGAAGGCGGCCAAAGCATTGAGCGATACGCGCCTGGCCCCTTCGGAGAAACGGTCGGAAACGTTCACATTCCCGATTCCTCCCGGCAATCAAACAATGGTTACGGCGACCTTTTGGTATTACTACTCGCCGCTGGCGCGGACAGAATCCCAGCAGCGGATCGTCTTCTTGCGATTGAACCGGATCGTGCGGTGAGGTTTGAATAGGGCGAACCGGCGTACCTGAAAGGGGAGCCGGCCGCGTCTTTATAATGAATAAAGGAGAATGAAAGATATGAAGATGAAACTGTTGGCAGGTGGCGCTGTTCTGATCGGGTTGGGAGCGGTTTCCGCGTGGGCGGGCGTGCCCGAGGGCAAGGAGTTGTACGCGAAGTCGTGCAAGTCCTGCCACGGAGCCGAGGGCCAAGGCAACCCCACCATCGCTAAGATGATGAAGGTGGAAATCAAGCCGTTGGGCCCGCAATCCGATGGCGACGTAAAGGATGCGATCCTGAAGGGGAAGGGCAAGATGAAGCCCATCGCCAGCCTGAACGCAAAACAGGCCGACGACGTCGCGGCGTTCGTCAAGACGTTGAAGAAGTGAGCCTTCGCTCCCCGTATCGCAGGCTTCGGTAAAAGGCCTGCACCGCAAATTGGATGCGCCAAACTTGCGTCAACTCAATTGGTCCCATTTATTCCGTCTCGTGCTCAGCGTGGCCGCGCTGTTATTGGCGGTGCTGCCTTCCGCCGCTCAGCAGGCCTCCGGTGACAGTTGTTCCGGATGCCACGACACCAAGCTCAAAACAGCCCATGGTCCAATTGCTTGCCTCACCTGCCACGCCAAGCATGAAGACTATCCCCATCCAGCGCCAGCCGTCAAACCGGCTTGCGCCACCTGTCACGGCCAAGTCTCCGGGGATCACGCCCGCAGCGTTCACGGCCGGGAATTAGCCAACGGCAACTCCGGCGCTCCGGGCTGCGCCACCTGCCACGGCAGCGCCCATGACGCAGTCAAGATTCGCGAGCAAGCGTTCCGGGCAGGGCTTCCGGACACCTGCGGTATGTGCCATGCCGAAGTGTCGCAACAGTTTCGCATCAGCGTCCACGGCAAAGCCGTCGAGCGGGGGATTCCGCAGGCCCCGCTTTGCACCGATTGTCATGGCGAGCACAACATTGAACGCCACACCCTGCGATCCTCCAACGTCCATCCGTCCCACCAGCGCGAGACCTGCGGCCGCTGCCATGGCGACGTCCGGCTCATGCGCAAGTTCGGCCTGCCCGTGGACCGCTTGGTCAGCTTTGACGCTTCCTTCCACGGGCTGGCCGCGCAGGCGGGCTCCCAGACCGTGGCCAGTTGCGCCAGTTGTCACGGCATCCATAACATTCTGCCGTCCGGCGACACGAAATCCACGATCCATCCCAAGAATCTGGCTGCCACTTGCGGAGCCTGCCACCCGGGAGCGGGTAAGCGCTTCACCCTGGGTCCGATTCACCAGTGGGAAGGCCGCGCCGAGCCGGTTGCCGTTGGGTGGGTGCGCGGTTTCTATCTTTGGATCATCCCCGGCGTCATCGGCTTGATGCTGCTGCACAATCTCGGCGATTGGGTCCGCAAGCTCGGGCGTCTCCGTTTTTCCCAAAACTGGCAGGCCGCCGGTTTCGATGAGGCCCAGCTTCGCATGTTTCCCGCCGAACGGCTGCAGCACGCTCTCCTTGTGGTGTCCTTTACGGTTCTGGCCTGGACCGGCTTCGCTTTGAAATACCCGGCGCAGTGGTGGGCCGTTCCGCTGACCGCCTGGGAATCCACCTGGCCGGTTCGAAGTTGGGTGCATCGCGGGGCGGCCGCGGTCTTTGTGGTGGTCTCGATCGCGCACCTGCTTGCGCTGGTCTACAGCCCGCGCCTGCGCCGCCACTGGCTGGAGCTGATCCCCCGCGCGGACGACATCAAGGAGGCATGGCGCAACTTTGCCTACAACCTGGGATACGGGTCCAAGCCGCCGGGCCGCTCCCACCATAGCTACGTCGAGAAGGCCGAGTATTGGGCGGTTGTCTGGGGCTCCGTCGTGATGGCGGTGTCCGGGTTCATGCTCTGGGCGAACAATCTGATGCTGGCGATGCTGCCGAAGAGCTTCCTGGATGTCGCCACGGTGATTCACTTCTACGAAGCTGTTCTGGCCACTCTTGCGATTGTCGTTTGGCATTTCTACTGGGTCATCTTCGATCCGGATGTGTATCCTTTAGATTCTGCGTTTCTCACCGGCCGCAGCGCCAGAAAGCGGGGACCCCATTCGTGAAAGGTTTCTTAGCGCCTGTCATCTACCTGTCCAACAACTGGATCAGTCAACTCGGTGTGGTGCTGGTCACCACCGCTACCGTGTTCTGGCTGTTTCTGCTGCCATCGGGAATCGCCGCCGATAACGTACATCCCTATCTGGGAATCCTGTTCTTTCTGCTCCTGCCCGGTTTGTTCTTCGCCGGACTCGCTGTGATCCCGTTGGGGATTTACCTCCGCAAACGGCGTGAGAAGAGTCAAGGCGCATACCCGGAGGATTTCCCGCCGCTCGATCTGAAACACACCGCTCTGCGCCGCTTGCTGACATTCGTGGGGGTGGCGACCTTTGCCAACCTGGTCATCGCCAGTCAACTCACCTACAGCGCCGTGGAATACATGGACAGCGACAAATTCTGCGGCCTGACCTGTCATTCGGTGATGGCCCCGGAGTTTGCCGCCTACCAGAATTCGCCGCACGCGCGCGTCGGATGCGTGAAATGTCATATTGGCCCCGGCGCCGGGTGGTTCGTCAAGAGCAAACTCTCCGGGACTTGGCAGATGGCCGCCGTGAATCTCAACACCTACCCGCGTCCGATTCCCGCGCCGGTCCATAACCTGCGCCCGGCGCGCGAGACTTGCGAGGCCTGCCACTGGCCGCAAAAATACGGCGAGGACCGCCTCCGCATTGTTGACAAGTTCGGCGACGACGAAGCCAACACCCGTACTAAGACCGTGCTGCTGATGCGCATCGGCGGCGGCAACGGGGCGGCCGGGATTCATGGAGCCCATCTGGGGGAAGGAATCACCACCCGCTATGCCCACACCGACGACAAGCGCCAGTCCATTGCCTGGGTGGAACACAAACAGAAGGATGGCAAGATCACCCGCTACCAGTCGCCGGACGTGAAGGCGGACGCCAAGACCGAGGTGCGCGAAATGGATTGCGTCGACTGCCACAACCGTCCGACCCACGTGTTCGAACTGCCGGAACGCGCCGTGGACCGGGCCATGGCCGGCGGTACTATCCCGCCGTCTCTACCCTTCATCAAAAAGAAGGCGGTGGACATCCTGCGATCGGCCAAGTCCGGCGGGGAGATCCCCAAGGCCATCGATTCCTTCTACCGCGCCGGTCATGCCGGCATCTACGGCCAGCGCAAAGCCGAGATCCAGCAAGCCGGGCAGGCCGTCCAAGCCATTTATGACCGGAATGTCTTTCCACAAATGAACGTCACTTGGGGCACGTATATCAACAACATCGGCCACACCGATTTTCCCGGTTGTTTCCGGTGTCATGACGACGCGCGCGCCTCCTCCAGCGGTAAGAAACTGACCCAGGACTGCAATACCTGCCACAGCCTGCTGGCCATGGACGAAGAGGCGCCGAAGATTCTTAGCGACTTGGGCAAGTAGGATCGACTGAGCGGCAAGAACAGATCATATATACTTGGGTCGAAATGCGACCAATCCTTTCATTTAACACGCGCAAAACGGAGCCTGCTCCGCGCGGCTTAGATCGAAGGCCCCCCTCTGTTTGGAGCCGCGCTCCGCGGCCCTTTTCGCTATTTGCGCTGGCGGCTTTCTCGGCACTCTCACTGAGCGCGCAGAAAATGGAATTGAACGATGGAGAGGCGCATGGCGACGCGCCTTTTCTGCTGGAAGAGGGCTGGCGGCCGCTGCTGAACGGGAAAGATCTATCCGGCTGGCGCGCCCAGGACTCCAAAGTTCCATTCGAGTGGTTCACGACGCGCGGCGTACGATGGGAGCGGTTGCTCGGGCCGGCGCGGCTGGCCGGGATACGCGAACCAAGCGGCGTCATGCTCAACGGCCCAACCGGGCGCACGGTGAACCTTGTGACGGATGAAAAGTTCGGTGATGTCGAGTTGTATCTCGAATTCATGATCGCCAAGGGTTCGAATTCAGGCGTGTATTTGCAGGGTCTTTACGAGATCCAGATCTTCGACAGTTATGGTTCCACCGAGCCGATGAAGACCTCGGACGGAGGCGGTGTCTATCACCGTTGGATTGAGAACAAAGGGGTAGGCGGGGCGCCGCCGTCCCGCAATGCCAGCCGGCGTTCCGGTGAGTGGCAGTCCTATCAGATCTGGTTTCGCGCTCCCCGTTTTGACGCCGCCGGCAAGAAGATCGAGAACGCCCGTTTTCTCCGCGTGCTCCACAACGGCCTGTCGGTGCAAAACAACGTGGAACTGGAAGGCCCCACGCGCGCGCACATGCCCATTCCGGAAGCGGCCAACAATCCAATCATGCTGCAGGGCGATCATGGTCCGGTGGCTTTCAAAAATATCTATATCCGGCCGCTGCGGCCTATCATCAACAGGTAACCCGGCATGATGACCAGAAGACAGGCACTATCCGCTTTGGGGGCCACGGCAATTGCGGGCGCGCAGCCCGCCCGGCCCAACATCGTTTTCATTCTCGTGGACGATCTGCGCTGGGACGCGCTGGGCTGCGCGGGTCATCCGTTTGCCCGGACGCCGCACATCGATCGGATCGCCCGGGAGGGGGCGCGATTTCGTAACGCCTTTGTTACGACGCCACTTTGCTCGCCCTCACGCGGCTGTTTTCTTACCGGCCGGTACGTGCATGCGCACGGGGTCACCGGCAACGGAGACAATGCCGCGCTCAGCCACCAGTTGATCACCTTCCCCCGCTTGCTCCACGATGCCGGTTACGAAACCGGCTGCTTTGGCAAATGGCATATGGGCACGGATGACTCTCCGCGGCCCGGTTTCGATCAGTGGGTCAGTTTCATCGGCCAGGGGCGCTACGACAACCCACCAATGAATATCAACGGCAAACGCGTGCAGACGGACGGCTACATGACGGACCTGCTGGGCGGCCATGCGGTGGACTTTCTACGCCGCAAGCGTGAGAAACCGTTCTGCCTTTACATGGCGCACAAGGCCGTACACGGCCCGTTCACTCCAGCCGAACGCCACAAGAGCGACTATTCTTCCAACCCCATCACGCGCTCTGCGAATGCGAAGGATGGACTAAGCGGCAAACCAGCGCTCACTCGCATGTTGGACGGCAAGCCGGCTACCGTGCCGGGCGGCGGTTCCTCCGACGAACTCATCCGGAACCAATTGCGCTGCATGAACGCAGTGGATGATTCGGTGGGGGCGATGCTGAAGGCGCTGGAGGAGACCGGGCAACTGGACAACACGCTGGTGCTTTTCACTTCAGACAACGGTTACTTTTGGGGCGAACATGGATTGGGTGACAAGCGGTGGGCCTATGAGGAGTCCATCCGGATTCCGATGATTGCCCGTTTTCCGGGCCGGATTGCGCCAGGAAGCGTCCTCAGCGAAGACGTGCTGAGTATCGACATAGCGCCAACCATGCTGGATCTCGCCAGAGTGCGCGTCCCGTCGAACGTTCACGGAAGAAGCATATTGCCGCTGTTTGGAAAGAAGCAGCCGCGCTGGCGCCAATCGTTTCTCTTCGAATACTTCGAGGAGAAACAGTTTCCGCGGACACCCTCATGGCAAGGGGTGCGCACACCGGACTGGAAGTATGTCCGCTATACCGGACTCGATGGCATGGATGAACTCTATCACCTGGAAAGCGATCCGCTCGAGATGAAGAATCTGATCGGCGAGGCCGGCGCGAAATCGACGCTGGAGAAACTGACGAGGGAACTCGCGCGGCAGTTGAAAGCTTCCGTTTAGATCCAAGTGGGACAGGCCAGAGGCCAATCCTACCTTTTAGACCACCAAAGCAAAGGGGCGCACAGGGGAACCTGTTCCACCGCGGAATTTGAGAGGCGCGGCCACAAACAGGAATTCGTAGACGCCATCCCGGCTCAATTGCTCCATATCGAGCGCCTCCATAATGTGTATGCCGCTTTCCACCAGAAGATGAACGTGCACGGGCATGTTCGGCATCGGGACACGCTCAAAGGAGATGGTATCGGAACCGCCAGCGAAGACCCTCCGTGTACTCAGCCATTGCGCCCCGGGGAGTTCCGGACCAGGACCATACACGACCCCGCCACGCTGGGCGCGGATGTAGCGCCGCGGATCGTCCCAATAGCGCGCCCAACCGGTTCGTAGCAACACCACATCGCCGGCGGCCGCCTTCACGCCATGCGCGGCTTCCGCGGCCTCCATTAGCCCCGGGGTGATGACGAAGTCCTCAGGCAGTTCGTCCACTCCGGCCAGTTTGGCGATGTCCAGCATGACGCCGCGACGGACAATCGGAGGCATTGTATCCACCGACCATTGCTCCAAGCCCTTGCCGTAGGACTGCACGGCCTCGGCTGCATGTCCACCGTGCAGCAGGCCGCCGCAGGAAAAATGACAAAGCGCGTCAATGTGCGTGCCAACGTGGCCGCCAAAGGTGATGGTCTCGGCCGCGGAGCTTGCGCCCTCGGGCGAAATCATGTCCCCATGCTTTTTCGAAAGCGAAAACAAGAACGGCGGATGTGCCGGGTGATGCGGCATTCCTACGTAATAAGGCTGAGCAAGGTCGTAGGTCTTTGCCTTGCCGACGAGATCCAACAATTGTTTCACGCCTGACGGCCCTCCGGAAGAAAGTAGAACAGGAGGGCCAGTATCACATAGACGGCCAGCAATTGCACTCCTTCAAACCAGTTCGATTCACCATCGCTGGAGATCTGACCGGTAATGGCGACGGCGAGTCCTGTGGCAACCACTTCGGCCGGAGTGAACACAAGATCCATCGGACGCGGGCCCATGAAATGACTGGCGATCACCAGGAGAGGCGCGACGAAGAGCGCGATCTGGATGCTGCTGCCAATGGCGATGCCGAGACTGAGGTCCATACGATTCTTCATCGCCACCATGATCGCGGTACTGTGCTCGGCCGCGTTGCCAATGATGGCCACCACAATCACGCCGACAAAAACGCTGGTCATGCCCAGAGTGTGGGCCGCTTGCTCCACCGAGCCCACCAGGATCTCGCTCATCCAGGCGATCATGGCGGTGGCGGCAAACAGAACCGTCAACGATCGGGTAAGGCTCCAACTGGGATGTTTCACCTCTTCGGACTCGGGCGCGGTGCTGAAGAGCTTCTTGTGAGTGTGCAGGCTGAAGAACAGGCTGAGCGCATAAGTGGCCAGCAACACGGCGGAGATCTCGAGGCTGAGATCGGCTTCGTAAATCCTCTCCTTGCCACCCAAATAGTGAAAAGCGGCCGGCACCACCAGGCCAATCACCGCCAGAGTGAGCATGGTGGACTGGTTGCGCGCCGAGGTGGCATTAAACGTTTGCACCTTGAATTTCCATCCTCCGGCCAGATAGGCCGCGCCCAGCACCAGCAGGATGTTCCCGATGATGGATCCGGTGAGCGAGGCTTTCACCACGTCGTACAGGCCGCGGCGCAGGGCCATGAAGGCGATGATCAGCTCGGCGGCGTTGCCGAAGGTGGCGTTCAACAGTCCACCCACTCCTTCTCCAGTCCGTTCAGCTAAATGCTCGGTGGCGCGGCCGAGCCATCCGGCCAGAGGCAAGACGGACAGGCAGGCGCAGGCGAAAATGGCCATGTGCGATTCCGGATTGGCATGCTCCAGCCAAACAGCGGCGGGGATGAACACAAGGAGCCAGTTAAGGGAGGGTTTCAGGATCTCTCGCATGAATTCTTTATCTTATTTGGTTTCGGTGGCCGAAACACGGCGGGCGCGCGGCTTGCCTGGCGCAACCGCGGGACCGGTCTTTGTCCAGCGCCCCAGACGGTAGTCGCGTTCATATCCGCCGGAGAGGTTGGAAATGGTAACGGTCACCGCGCCGCTTGAATCACATCGATAGCACTCTTCCATCTTGTCCCGAGACCCCCATTCGAGCCGCTGCACGGCAGCGCCGGATAGATCCTCTCGCGCCTGCAGTGCGGCATCAAAGGGAAACAGTATCTGGTCCCAGATGGTAATTTCGCCGCAGGGTCTGCCGCCGGCGGTCAAGTGGCTGCACTCGAGGTAGCGGAAGTGCCCGATGTTGTGGGCCGGGTGATAGCTGCGGCGGACGGTGAGGGCGGGTTGGCCGCTGGCGGGGAGTTCGGTTCCCTTGAGAAAAAGAGGATCAAAGACGACACTGTGCCCTGAGTCTGCTTCGCGCCAAACACCGAAGTACCGCGTGAATTTCTCGCGGAGGACGTATCCGGTCTCTGCGTCGGCCTGTATGGCGAGCCCGATGGCGGTGGCCGAGCGGGCATAAGCAGAGCGCCTCACACGGCGGCCGAAGCTCTCCTTCAGCGTGCGCGCGACAAGCGGTAGTTCACTGGCGCCCCCGGTAACGTAAAGCGCGTCGCAAGGTTCCGGATGCAGGGCCAGCAGATCCTCCACCGCATGAATCGTTTCCGCCACCAGCGGCCGTGCGCGCTCGTAGAACTCGTTCACGGGAACGGTCACCTGTTCCCATGTCTCGCGCACCTGATCCAGTTCTATGTGGATGCGTCGCGTGTTCGCGTGCAAGGTTTCCTTCTTGCGGCGGCACTCCTCATGGAGCCGGAACAATTCGGCCTGCGTCATGCTCTCCTGCTCGTGCCGGGGAATTTCCGAAGTCTCCAGCGCCAGATCCGCGAGAACACCGTCGAAATCATCGCCGCCCAGGGAAGTGATTCCTTCGCTTGCCACCACCTCGTGCCCATGCGCTTCCATTTCCACGAGGGAGGCGTCAAACGTGCCGCCGCCCAAATCGTAAACCAGAACCCGGCTCTTGCCCGCCGTGTCCGTTTTGCCGCGTTGCCCGTGTCCATACTCGATGCTGGCCGCCGTTGGTTCGTTCAACAGGCCGAGCACCGCAAAGCCGGCCTGCCGGAACGCCTCTACCGTCAGAAATCGCTGATTGCCGTTGGCATTGGCCGGTACACCGAGCATGATCTCGATGGCATCGGAGGGTTTCACTTTGAGGCTGGAGCGATGGAGTAGCGCCGACTTGAGAGCTGAGCAAAGTTCTGAGAGCAGGTCGAGCATGGAAACGATCTGCCCGCCAATTTCGACGCGTGTTTGAGGTCCGGCTTCCGGGAGATATCGCTTGATGGATCGCGCCACCACGGCGCCTGGCATTTCCTGGGCCTCCCAGGCGTCCCATCCAAACAACAGTTGTCCGCCGCGCACCGCAACCAGGGCCGGGAACCAGTCGCAAGCCTCGCCTGCCGGGCCATCGAACGTGATGACCGGGTAGTTGCCCCGATCCACTTCCGCAATCACAATGCGTGTGGTGCCAAAGTCGACACCGAGTTTCATGCTGCTATCAGGATAGCGCGCTTACGACAGCATCTTCCTGACGACGTTCCCGGCCACATCGGTGAGCCGGAAGTCGCGGCCCATGTGGCGATAGGTAAGCCGGGTGTGGTCAAAACCGAGCGTGTGCAAAATGGTGGCCTGCAAGTCGTGAATGTGCACAGGATCTTCGGTGATGAAGAAACCCAGCTCGTCCGTTTTTCCCACCACCTGCCCGCCCTGGATGCCGCCGCCCGCCAGCCACATGCTATAGGCGTTGGGGTGATGGTCGCGGCCGGCATTGCCCTCTTCCATCGAGTTGCGGATTTCGCTCACCGGCGTGCGTCCGAATTCGCCTCCCCAAACCACCAGCGTGGAGTCAAGCAGCCCGCGCTGCTTCAGGTCCTGGAGCAATGCGCCGGTGGGCTGGTCGGTTGCGTCGCAATTCTCCTTCAGCTTCTTGTTCAATTGAGTGTGATTGTCCCAACTGGCGTTCATCAGCATGACGTATCGCACGCCGCGTTCCACAAGCCTGCGAGCGAGCAGGCAGTTGGTCCCATGCTGCCTGGTCTTCGGGTTGTTGAGCCCGTAGGACTCCTGCGTCGCGGCGGACTCTTTGCTGAAGTCCACCAGCTCCGGCCCGGCCGTCTGCATGCGATAGGCGAGCTCGTAGCTGGCAATGCGCGCGGCAATCTCCACATCGCCCGCGCTGGTCTGGTGCATCTGGTTGAGGTCGCGTAGCGCGTCGAGTCCCGCACGCTGTGATTCGCTGCTGATGCCGGGCGGGTTGGACAAATAGAGAATCGGGTCGCCGGAGCTGCGCAGCGGGGTGCCCTGATAGGTGGAGGGCAGAAAGCCGCTGGAAAAGTTGGTGGCGCCGCCGCTGGTCCCCACGCCCGAGCTCAACACGACAAAGCCCGGCAGGTTCTGTGATTCGCTGCCCAGCCCATAGATGGACCATGCGCCCAGCGTTGGCCGGCCGAATTGTTGCGAACCGGTGAACAGCAGCAGTTGGCCCGGATGGTGATTGAACGCATCGGTGTGCATCGAACGCACCAGACAGATATCGTCGGCCGAGGAGGCGATGCCCGGAATCCAGTCCGCGAA
>JAENWC010000252.1 GCA_016650235.1 Terriglobia bacterium | reverse complement strand
GTGCTGCCGGGATTGGGGCGCAGAATGTTGCGGGAAGTGGATCAACTCACGCCTGCCCGGTGGGCTGCCAGCCGGAGCTGATCGCGGGGGGATGGGTTGGTCTTACGCTTACGGACGAGCTAAGACATGTGAACCTGACGACTGCGATGTGCAACTACCGGAGGAGAACATCCAGCACTTCAGGAGTGCAATTGACTGGTCCGGTCCCGACCCGGTGAATCAGGTTAATGCCTTGGCCAAGAAAATGGCCTTGGAGTCCCTGCTCGCATACGAGAAGGGTGGAAATGTGGCCGTGGGAACGTATCGTGACAAGAAGGCTCCAGCGCAGGTCAGCGAACAATTCCACTCCCTTTTGGCTCGCTCCACAATACTGCCGCCGCGGAGTCTCCACCAAAATTGCGTGAGCAACGTTGACCTTCTCCCAATAGAAGACCGACGAACTGCCCTGGGCCGGAAGAAATCGATGTTCTTGTTCCGAAAAATCGAAGTCAGCTGTTTGCGGTTTCCCTTTTCGCCGCGATCTCATCGGGAGCAAGGCCGATATTTTGAGCGAAGAAGGATTCTAGGCCGGGATTTTGGCTGCGAGTGGGCTGCCGGTGCGACTGGTGTCAGCGTGAGTAGCAACGCGGCGCCGGGTCGATTCAAATTCCAGTGGCGTGTCCTTGCCAAGCATCCCGGCGGGAAGATAAATCTCCGCCGGCATCCGGGTTCCTTCGCTGATGATGTTGGCGGTGCGTGAGGGCGTTTGGGCCCAAACCAGGCTGGACCACGGCAGCACCGGCACAAGCGCCTTCATGCGGCCCAGTCTACTTGGTTTTTCTGGCGCGCACCACACGCACCTTGCGCTGCGGAGCAATCTGTTCGATGGCGAAGGAGGAGTCGAGAATATCCTGCTGCTCCTGCACATGCCGCTTATAAGACCCGGTGGCGGGGCTGGCGCTATCGGTGCGTCCGATGTAACGGATCTGGCGGCGCGAACGGTCGAGCAGGGGTTGGATAAACTCACGTACAAAACGCCACGGGCCCATGTTGCGAGGCTCCTCCTGAACCCAGACGACGTCGGCCGAGGAGGGGTAGCGCAGCAGATAATCCTGCAAGCCGGCCGAAGGGAACGGATACATCTGCTCGAGCCGCAGGATGGCGACGTGACCGGAGCCTGTCTGGTCGCGCTGGGCGAGCAGATCATAGTAGATCTTGCCGGAGCAGAGCAGCACGCGGCTGACCTTGTCAGGAGAGAGACTCGAGGTATCGCCCATTACTTCGCGGAAGCCTCCGGTAGTGAGCTCGTCCAACGTCGAGACCGCTCGTGCATGGCGCAGCAGGCTCTTGGGAGTGAAGATGATGAGCGGTTTGCGGATGCCGCGGCGATCCGCCCCGCCGAACATCTGGCGGCGGAGCACATGGAAGTACTGCGCGGGCGTCGTGCAGTTGACCACCTGCAGGTTGTCCTCCGCGCAAAGCGTAAGGAATCGTTCAATGCGCGCCGAGGAGTGCTCCGGACCTTGTCCTTCATAGCCGTGCGGAAGCAGAAGCACGAGGCCGCTCGGCTGGCCCCATTTCGTTTCGGCCACCGAGATGAACTGATCAATCATGATTTGCGCGCCGTTGACGAAATCGCCGAACTGCGCCTCCCACATCACCAGCGTCATGGGGTCGCCGGCACTGTAGCCGAATTCGAAACCCATCACGGCATACTCGCTCAGAGAGCTGTCGAAGACATCAAAGCGGGCCTGTTGCGGAGAGAGGTGTTTGTGAGGATTGTAATTAGCGCCGTTTTCGCAGTCGTAGAAATCGAGGTGGCGCTGGGAGAAGGTTCCGCGCGAGGAGTCCTGGCCACTGAGGCGGACCGGACTGCCCTCGAGGACCAAAGAACCAAGGGCGATGGCTTCGCCCAAAGCCCAATCCACCGGCCCGCCGTCGAGAGCGGCGCGGCGCTTGTCGATAAAGCCGCGCAGCTTGGGGTGCGGATGGAAGTCAGCCGGGAAGCTGGTGAGGCCCTCTATGACGGCTACCACCAGGCTTTGATCGACAGCCGTACGGGGGCAGACGGTTGCGATGGATTCGGCATCGGGCACGCCGAGTTCCTGCACCTCATAGCGGACCGCGTTGGCGCGCGCCTCCTCGAAACCGTCCTCGAGGCGCTGCGCGACGCGTTTGCGAAGCTTGTCCACGTCCTCAGCGGCCACCACCGCTTCCCGGATCAGGCGCGCGGCGTAGATCTTGCTGGCCGGGGGATGATCTTTGATCTTGCGGTACAGGATGGGCTGTGTGTAGCTGGGGTCGTCCGCTTCGTTGTGGCCGTGACGCCGGTAGCAAAACATGTCGATGACGACATCCTTCTTGAATTGCTGGCGGTAATCGAAGGCAACCTGGACGGCGCGGATGCAGGCGTCCGGATCATCCCCATTGACGTGGAAGATGGGGGCTTGGACGGTACGCGCGACGTCCGTGCAGTAGGGCGAGGAGCGGGAATCATCAGGCGAGGTGGTGAAGCCGATCTGGTTGTTGATGATGATGTGTACGGTGCCGCCGGTGTGGTAACCATCCAGCTGCGACAGGTTGAGTGTTTCCGCTACCACGCCCTGGCCGGCAAAGGCCGCGTCGCCATGAATGAGTACGGGGATCACTCGGGAACGGGTGGTGTCGCCTAGCCGGTCCTGTTTGGGCCGCACAACGCCTTCCACAACGGGGTCAACGGCTTCCAGATGGGACGGATTCGGCGCCACCGAAACCAAAATGTCGCGGCCGGAGCTGGAGTGGTGGATGCCGGTGGCGCCCAGATGATACTTCACATCCCCGGAGCCCTGGCTCGAATCGGGATCGGGGTTCCCCTCAAACTCGGAGAAGATCTGGCTGAGCGGCTTACCCACTACGTTGGCCAGAACATTCAGGCGGCCGCGGTGCGCCATGCCGATGACGATCTCATGCACGTTGCCGGTGGCGGCGCGGTCCAGCAGCTCATCCAGAATCGCGATGGCGGTCTCCGCGCCTTCGAGAGAAAAACGTTTTTGCCCGACGAAACGCGAATGGAGAAAACCCTCAAACTGCTCGGCGGCGAGCAGGCGCTCAAGGATATGGATACGGTCTTCCGGCGAGATGGGCCAGTTGTTGGCCTGCGGCTCCATGCGTTGTTGCAGCCAGCTTTTCTGTTCCGGATGCTGGATGTTCATGTATTCGCATCCAATCTTGCCGCAATAAGTGCGGCGCAGAGTTTCCAGAATCTCGCGCAGCGTGGCGATGGGTTTGGGGGCGGCCTCGCCGTTGACCGCGCCCAGGGTGCCCGTCATGAACTCGCGGTCCAGGTCCCAGATGGTAAGGCCGTAGGTGGCCGGGTCGAGTTCGGCGTGGTAGCTGAGTTCACTGCCCAGCGGATCGAGTTCGGCAATCAGATGGCCGCGGACGCGATACGCATTGATGAGTTGGAGGACAGCCGCTTCTTTGGCGATCTCTCCGTGGCGCGACATGCCTGATCCGGATAAGGCGGAGCTGCGGTCCGGTTCCCAGCGCACGGGCTGGTGCGGCATTTTGAGTTCGGTGAAGATGTTTTCGTAGAAACCGTCCACGCCTTGCAGCAGGTCCTGCAAACGTCCGAGGAAGAGTCCGGATTCGGCTCCCTGTATGATGCGGTGGTCGTAGGTGCAGGTGATGGTCATCACCTTGGAGAGCCCCAGCATGGCGAGAGTTTCCGGACTCGCGCCCTGGAAGCCGGCCGGATAGTCAATGGCTCCGATCGCAATGATGCAGCCTTGTCCCGGCATGAGGCGCGGGACGGAGCCGGCGGTGCCGACCGTGCCCGGATTGGTGAGGGATAGCGTAGTGCCCTGGAAATCATCTACGGTGAGTTTGCCGCGGCGGGCGCGGGAAACCACGTCATCAAAGGCTGCCTGGTACTGCTCAAAGCCGAGCGAGGCGGCGTTCTTGATGGAAGGAACCATCAGCGTCCGGTTGTTGCCGGTGGCTACGTCCACCGCGATCCCCAGATTGATGTGCTGGTGTACCACGCGGAATGCTTCGCCGCCATTCTCGGCATAGGCGTCGTTGAGCGAGGGTTGATCCTTGAGCGCCTGCAGGATGGCCCAGCCGAGCAGGTGCGAGTAGGAGATCTTGCTTTTGCCCACCAGTGAGCGATGCTGATTGATGATGCGGCGGTTCTCTTCAATCACCTTGACAGAAATGGATCGCTGGGAACTGGCCGTGGGAACCGCGAGGCTGGCAACCATGTTGGTGGCGATGCGGGCGGCAGCGCCGCGGAGCGGAACCAGTTGTTCGGAAGGGCCTACATGGATGGGGTTCTGCGCAGGAGCCACGGCGGCTGAGGGAATCTCGGGTTGCGGCGGAGAGGACGGAACGCCTGGCGCCGGGAAGCCGCCGTTGGTTTCAAAAACACTCTTCCAGCTTTCGTCCACGGCGCCGCGGTCGTGCAGGTAGTCGTGATAAAGCTCTTCTTCGAGCCAGCTATTGATATCCGGTGTAGGTTCTGGCTTTTGGGGCATGCAGCAGGGCCAAAAGGCACAGTGCTCCGTTGGGACACACCGGCCCTCTTTGTTTAATGATAGCGAACCAGCGGAAAAGGCGCTCGACGCGCTGTAGTGCCTGGGTGAGCGGTTTTATGAGGCCCGCAGGTCTGAATCCTGGATTTGTACCAGGATGCGGCGCAGGTTTTGCATGTCGATGGGCTTGGAGAGGTAGTCGTCCATTCCGGCCAGCAGGCATTTTTCCCGGTCGCCTTTCATGGCGTTGGCGGTCACGGCAACAATGGGGGTGTGGCGGCCAGTACCTTCTTCCCGTTTGCGGATCTCCGCGGTGGCCTGATAACCATCCATGCGCGGCATATGGCAGTCCATGAAAAGGAGGTCGTACTGGATTCTGCCAGTCATATCCAACGCCTCCAAGCCATCGACGGCCAGATCCACCAGGCATCCCAGCTTCTCCAGAGCCCGTATGGCTACCCGCTGGTTGATCGCGTTGTCCTCTACCAGAAGCACATGGAGCCGGTTCGCGAGTTGCGTCGCGGCCTGCGAGATGGCGGGATGGGCAGCGCCGTTCGGTTTGCCGGTAAGCTGAGCTTCGCGAATGCGGCCCAGCGCATTCACTAAAGCGGAAGGACGGACAGGCCGGCTGAGCCGCTCCAGCAGAATACCCTTCGCAATCTCCTCGGCTGGCCGGGTCTCATGGATGGGTGCGAGCAGGATCAGGCCGGCATTGGCAGGCAGAACCTTGACGATCCGGCCTGGACTGGAATCATTCGATGAATCCAAATCGCACAGGACCGCATGGAAGTCTTCCTTGGCAATGGCATCTATGGCTTCCTGGACCGTTACCGCCGTTTGCAGGCCAATCCCATGAAACCGCAGATGATTGGCTAAAGTGCGCTGGCGGATCTGGTGTGCGCAAAGCAGCAGGACCCTGGATTGCGCGATGGCCGGATTGGGCTCCGGTTGGCCGGAGGATGTGTGGATGGGGAGGCGAAACTCGACTAAAAAGGTAGAACCTTTCCCAATTTGGCTCTCGATGGCTACCACGCCGTTCATCAGTTCCACCAGTTGCCTGGTGATCGCCAAACCAAGCCCGGTACCCCCAAAGCGGCGTGTGGCGGAGGCGTCCAGTTGAGTAAACTTCTGGAAAAGCAGGCTGCGGTCGTGTTCGGAGATTCCGATGCCGGAGTCATGCACGGCCAGCCGCACCAGGGCCGAGTCGTCGCTTTGGAGCACACAACTGGCTTCTATATGGACATGGCCCTCCTCGGTGAACTTGATCGCGTTGCCAGTCAGGTTCAGGAGAATCTGGCGGATGCGGCCGGCATCGCCCACCAGGCGGCGCGGCAAATTGGGCGCGATCTCGACATGCAGTTGGAGGCCTTTTGCGGCTGCCTGTCCGGCGAGCAGTTCGGCCACCTCACAGACGGCTGACTCCAGCTCAAACGGCTCTGGTTCCAGTTCCAGTTTGCCCGCTTCAATCTTTGAGAAATCCAGGATGTCGTTAATAATGTTGAGCAGCGCCTCGCCGGAATTCTTGACGGTTTGCGCATATTCCCGCTGCTCGGCATTCAGCGGAGTTTGCAGCAGCAGGCCGGCCATGCCGAGCACCCCGTTCATCGGTGTGCGGATTTCGTGACTCATAGTGGCGAGGAATTCGCTTTTCAGTTGAGAAGCCCGCAGAGCCTGGTCGCGGGCTTCGGCCAGTTGCAGCTCAGACTGCTTGCGAACCGAAATGTCCCGAATAAAAGCGGTAAAGCTGATTTGGCCCTTGTGGTGCACCGGAGATATCGCCAGTTCGGCGGGGAACTCATGTCCGTTGCGATGGCGCGCGTGCACATCAATCAGGTGGTTCAGGATCGGGTCTTGCCCGGTAGCCAGGTAGTGTGCGAGGCGGTCGTGATGAGTGCGCCGGAAAGGGTCCGGAAGCAGGATCAGAGAGAGGCGCTTTCCCTCTACCTCCCGCCTCGTCCAGCCGAACAGAGATTCCGCTTGCGGATTCCAGTCGATGATAAGGCCTCGCTCGTCCATTTGCACGACGGCATCCAAAGCGGTGTCGATTACCAGGCGCGTGAGCAGCTCGCTCTCGCGGAGAGCTTCCTCAGCCCTCTTGAGCTGGTCCACATCCAGTATGAGCCCGCGTAGTTTGGAAACCTGGCCGTTTTCCACCAGCACTGTCACTAGATCGCGCACCCAGATGGAGTGCCCTTCCTTGTGTACCATGCGGTACTCGAAGTTGTGATTCTCCCCCTTACGGGTTGCCTCCGAAGACAATTTGACCGCGGTGGCGCGATCTTCGGGATGAAGATGATCCAGCCAGAAGCCGGGCTTATGCCACTCGCCAACCGGGTAGCCAAGCATCCGTTCAGCCCGCGGGCTGACGTAGGTGAAATTGAAGGTGGCGGCGTCCGCTTCCCATACGATGCAATCCACGCTGTTGACCAACGATTCGTGGCGTGCGCTGGTCTCGCGGAGTTGACGTTCGGTATGTTCCCGCTGCTTGATCTCCTTTTGCTTTTCGGCCAGCGTCAGCGCCAGACGTTCCGTGTGGAGTTTCACCTCCCTGCGCAGTGCCCGGTTCCAGAACCAATCCCCCAAAGGGATGGCCACAACGAGCGCGATGATGGTCACCAGATAGGGTGCAAGGTCCTGCCAAGGATCGGCAATGGGTAAAGGAAGAAGCTGCGCTTCCAACAGCCACTCGGAGTTCCCATTCTCCTTGAGTGCAGACAGGGCGCCGGCTAAGGGTTGGCCCAAGGACTTCGCTGTAAAAATGGATCTCACGTTTTTCGCCTGACCGCGGCGAACAGTGCGAGGGCGGCGGATGAAAGACCTGTTTTGCGGATTCTGACGGGACTATAGCAAGTCGCAGAAGCCGTGTGGGCCGAGGCGGGAGTCATCATTCCACCAATCGGCCGGGACTATTCCAGCACATTCCGTTCGAATTGTATATTATTAATCTACTTTTGCATAGGAAAAAATCCATATCTGGATAAAAGCGCACGGCCATGCGGAGACACCAGCAAATCCAACAGGTCCGCCGCGGCCGCCCGGCGCGATGATCCAGCCACCACTCCACCAGCTTGTAGGATGGGGTCATGGAGTGATTCGGGCAGAAGAACGCCGCCGCGGGAAAACACCAAAGACCAGGCGAGCAAGGCAACCTGCGCATTACCGCTTTCGGCATACTGAAGGCACTGGCGGACGTTTTCAGCCAGAACCACCTTGCCCTTCACCTGCTCCCAGATTCGGGCACGTTCCATCGCCTGGTGAGCCGCCAGGCCGTACGGTGCGTGCTTCGGATTGGCAATGGCAATGTGTGTAATGCGGGGGTCGGCGAGAAGGTCCATGGTCTTGATGGAAAGAGACTTAGACCAGATGGCGAGCCGTCCCGCCGCATACACCCTGACCGACCCCGGCAAAACATACGAGGAAGCTTCCAGATCCCGCACGAACTGCAGGTTGGCGGAAAGGAAGACATCGTAAGGGGCGCTGTTGCGAATCTGTGTGGCCAGCATCCCGCTGGAACCCAGAACCAGCCGGAGTTCTCGATTGTAAGTCTTTTTATACAAATCCCTTAGTGGTTTTTCCAGCGGCGCAAGATCGGAGGCGGCCGCTACGAGGAGGGGCTGTTTCTGGGCAACGAGCGTCAAGGAGAATAGAAATAAACTTGACAACAGGAGACTAAACTTTGATAATAGACTTGAGCTAACTGTTTGGGCCTTGTCTGGCCCGTGCGGGCGCGTGATTTGCGGCTCTTGTTCCACCCCGTCAGGGGTGAGTTTCGTCTTATGGAGGTCTTTAGTCGTCATGAGTAAGATCATTGGCATTGATCTTGGTACCACCAACAGCGTGGTCGCAGTAATGGAAAGCGGCCAACCCGTTGTGATTCCAAACCAGGAAGGCGGTCGCACTACGCCGTCGGTGGTCGGTTTCGCCAAGGGCGGCGAACGGCTGGTGGGCCAAGTGGCCAAGCGCCAAGCCGTCACCAACCCCGAGAATACCATTTACTCGATTAAGCGGTTCATGGGCCGGCGCCATGACGAGGTGGTCGAAGAGACCAAACTGGTGCCCTACAAGATCGTGCGTGGGGACAGCGGCGATGCGCGCGTGAACATCAACGGCGCCAAGATGTCAGCGCCTGAAATCTCCTCCATGATACTGGGCAAGCTGAAGGAGGCGGCCCAGGCCTACCTGGGCGAAAAAGTGACGCAGGCGGTGATCACGGTCCC
>JAENWC010000251.1 GCA_016650235.1 Terriglobia bacterium | reverse complement strand
TTCGCCTTCAGCCCGGAATCCCTTTCGCCTTCAGCCCGGAATCGTTTTCGCGTTTACCCCGGAATCCTTTTCGCCTTGCCCCGGAATCCCCAGTGGGGACCACTGCCCGCTAAGCATTCGAATTCGACCATTCGACCAGGTACTCGACTCTCGGCCATGCTTTCGTGGCGCAGGATCGTCTCTTACACCCGCATGGCAGCGGGCCACTATTGCTCAACTACCCTGGCATTGCCAATTTAGGGTACAAAGCATCCGCGATCAACAATTCCGATTTGCTACGTACCCTATGGCTTTTGAGAGCGCGGTGAATCAAGTGCTCGGCGTCGGGAACCTGAACTTGCTTCTCACGAATATCAGGCGAGAAGGATTCGGGTTCCGTCTCAAGGTATCCGATTTGTCCTGAAGGTCAGAGAGGGTGCCTAGGAGTCTGTCGGAGTGAAAATGTTGCTCAACGTAGAATCAATAACATACAGGGATTCGTCGGTCCGTAAAGACTTGTAAGTTGTTGATTCCAGGTGCAAGAGTTTTTCTTTCCGGCAGACTCCTAGAGAGTCGCCTTCGATGAGCAGCACCAGCACGGGAATGGTATATTTCCCTCATGGAACCAACCTGTCTACCTTCGGATACGAAGATCTGGCGGTACATGGACCTTACGAAATTTGTGTCAATGCTGGACTCCAGCGCGGTCTGGTTCGCGAGGGCTGACACGTTTGAGGACAAATGGGAGGCGTGCAGCCGAGCCGTCCCTTACTTGCGTCCCGCGACTACGAGTGCAAGTGCAACACAGCTTCGGGAATACGAGGATTGCTTGCGCAAGCATCATAAGTGGAGGCTCGAGTTGCGGAGGCGGTCGTTCTTGAATTGTTGGACCCTCGCGGAATCGGAATCGATCCCGCTGTGGAAGATCTACGCCTCATTCAATGCCGGAATAGTAATTCAATCGACGGTGGACAAGTTCGCCAAAGCTGTGCGGTTCCCGGAAGCTTATCCTGCGCATACAACAGGTCGAGTCGAGTACTACGACGGCCTGCCACCGCGTGTTTTCGATTATAACATATCCGTGGAATTCTCCTGGAAGAAGAAGTTCGTGATCAACTTGCAGAAGCGGTCATGCTTCGACTTCGAAAAGGAATGGCGTGCAATCGTTGTAGGAAACGGTCATGACAAGGGGAGGGGGGTTCAGGTTCCCGTCGTGCTCGGTGATCTCATTGAGGCAGTAGTTGTGTCGCCCGCAGCATCCGCCTCGTTTTTCGCCAGCGTGGTAGCGCTGGTGCAGAGGTTCGGCTTAAACGTCACTGCTCGGCAATCCGAATTCGCCCGCTCACGTCCGAGGCAGACTCGCCCGGTCTCATGATGCCTTTGGAAGGTGCTACAGGCTGGAACGATTCGCCGAGTTCAGAAAACGCTCTTTTTCGAGCCTTTCACTCGTCAACTTCATTTCGAGATTTCGAGCTTGAAGGATAGCTGCAAGAACCCCACAATTTGCGAAGGCTCGGGAAACGAAACGCATGACCCGATTCTGACTACACCGTCCGCGAGAGTGCATCGTTGATCGGGTTCTCGTTCGGCGTGACGAGAGGTCGCACGGTTCCCACTTACCCTATAAAGCGAGCTCACTTTTTGCCGATGGCAGCGGTACACTAGGGTATGCGCAACTTCACGTTGCTTGGCATTGCTCTGATTTCGGTGTTGACCGCCAGCGGAAAGGCTCCAGTTGAGCATGTCCGACTTCCAAATGAGATCGTCGTTCATGTTGGTGACCGAGGTCTCGCGTTGAAGAACGTGAGCATCTCCCCGGGATGGCCCGCCTACATTACTGGGCAAGTCTGCAATGAAGCCGGTAGGAATTGGAAGACCGTTGAACTTGAAATTGATCTTCGGGAGACCGACGGAACCAAGATTGATCTCGGATTCATGCAGGACACGGTACGCTACTACGACCTCGAAAAGGGCAAGTGTCGTCCTCTCGACAATCTTTCACGCCCCCCGTCTGAACCTCGGGCCATCTCAGTTTTCAAACCACGGAAAGCAAGGAAGGGTGTGGAACCTGAAATCGCACGCGTAGAATTCCGGTTGAAACAGGGAGTGGCTATCGCGGCCTACGCCTTCCGAATGATCAAGCCAGCGCCATCAGATAAGCTGGAGTTTACAGACGGTTCGTTGAGAATCAGGTTCCTACCATCCAAGGAGGAAATCGCCTTCGAACTGCAAAACCTCACGGACCTACCTTTCACAATCGACTGGAACCATGTGTCTTATGTGGATGTATCAGGGGTCTCTCACAAGGTGGTGCATGAAGGTGTCCGTCTAATCGACAGGAATGGTCAACTGCCGCCGACGATTGTACCCCCCACAGCGAAAGTCAACGATATGATCCAGCCCTCTGACTCGATCACCTACGACTCTAGCCGCGTGGCAGGCGGTTGGGTCAGGACGCCGCTTTTTCCCGATGGAGATGAGGCCAAAGCCTTTGGCGGTCGGAAGTTCTCCATCTTTCTTCCGGTGGACTCAAACGGCAAGACCCTGAACTACCTCTTCACCTTCGAAATCGCGAAGGTTGATTATTGAGCTTCGACAGCAATCTCGTCGCTGCCCGGACAACCCGCCACAAAGAATAGGCGGTATCTCGTCTTCAGCAGGCCGTCCAGGTCTTTGTACCTCGTTTGTACGTCGGCACCCATTTTCAGCACGTGAAAGGTCGGCCGTCGCGACGGCTTCAGGACGAGTTTGAGGAGTTACGGAAGCGGTACTGGGGGCCACACTTGTGGGCACGGGGTTATTTTTTCGCGACGGTGGGCGCAGTGGATGAAGAGACGATCAAGCGGTACATTGAGAACCAGAAATGGGATGAAGACGAAGAGGCGTTCAAGATCACCGCGCCCACCGAGCCTTGAGCCGACTCTTAGCCGGGGATTCTTCAGGCGGCTTCAGCCGCAACCTGCGACTTTCAGTCGCAATCGAATTCTACCGGCTTTAGCCGGTAGTCGTTCAACAATTCGAGATAGAGTTGTTCCACAGAGCGAAAACCTCTTCATCGGTGAGAGGCGCCAGATGGTTCCAGAAGCGGCCCCGAGCGATTTTCCAACGCGTAGCAGGCGCCAGAAAATGCGCTCCGACCGGCTCAGGCGCGCGCCCAATTTCTTCCATCACCCGTTCGAGCGAGCCCGCCGTGGTGAAGTTGCGCAACTGGAATAGCAGGCCGTTGCGCCGGATGATCCTTTCTACCAGTTCGGCCGGATAGTGTCGCCCGATGGTGGAGCGCCGTGTATGGTACGCCACTGAGCCGGGACAGTACCACGAGTCGTACCCGAGTTTTCGCGCGCGCCAGCCCCATTCCACATCCTCCCAGTAAAATGGATCGTAGGCAGAGGCATCCAGCAACCTCCGCAGCAGCCACGTGCGAAACAGCGATGCTCCGCCGCCGCCGTAGAAGGTCGGGACGGGGGCATTGGACCTCGGAATCCAGTCGTGAATGGTGGCCAGCCCGGATTCGACCATCAGGGTTGTCCAGTTCGTCTCATCGCGGAAGCGCGTCATGTCCTTGAGAATAATCTGGGATGCCACTGAGAAAGTTCCGCCCGAGCGTTGCGGCGCCAAAACGCGCAGGGCGGACGGTTCCAGCAGGACATCGCTGTTCAGCAGGTAGACCCAATCGTAGCGCACCGATTGCAGGCCGGCACGAATGGCGCCCCCGAAGCCGAGAGGTCGATCATAAAAGCGCCAGCGAACTCCTGGGTGCGCTTTCCGCAAAGGTCCGTACCCGAACTCCGGTGAACCGTTTACCACCACAACGACTTCCAGCGGCTCGCTCCACTGGCAAGCCGCCTCCCGCACACTCGCCAGACAGGCGGTGAGTTCTTCCGCGTTATCCCATTCAGGAATGAGAATCGAAAGCCCCGGTGTCCATGCCCCGCCGGACGGCACCCGGGGCCTACGGCGCCAGCGGCGTCTCATCCTCATCCCACAGAGATCAATCGCCTGCACAAGGCGACGAAGCGGCTGGAGTGCCGCCTTCTGCTCCTTTGCGCGTTCCGGGTCGACGAACGCTTGCGATACTACAAGCACTAGAGCAAATCCAAGATCGCGTTGGTCGCTTCCAGCGCCGCGTTCCGAAGGCCGGTACACGTGGGTCGTCCGAAACTCAAGCATCCAACGCTCTTGCTGATTCGCCGCGACTGCGAAGTCCAACCCGAAGGGAATGATCTCCTCCCAGGGATTGGTCACCTGTCCGATTTCCGTTCCGTTCAGGCAGATCGTCAAGTGGTTCGGATTGTTTTCCGGCCCCGGCGGGAGCATTCCGGAGACGTGCAACGTCCGTGAGCCCGGGCGGGGCGCCAAGACTGCCGCAGCCTGTTGGCTGCTCCAAATGTGATCTTCGCCGGATGGCTCGTGCCAACCGTAGAGCAGTTGCGAGCTGAGGCCCCGCGCTGCAATGATTTCGCTCACCTGCGGGCCCGGGAGGCAGGCTCTTTTCCATGGACACATGCGGCATTCCGGAACTTCGCCGCGCCGGTATCGCTCACGAAAGCGCTGGTATGATGCCCCGTGCCAGATCTCGTCGATCGATTGCTCGAAGAGATTGCCCAACGGAATCTTGTCCAGTACCTCGCAGGCCACCACGTCGCCATTGGACAGGACGTGCGCTGTTTCCCAAGGATTTTGCTCACAAGAGTGTATGCGGGCGCCCTGGGGGAGTTCCCGTGGGTACGGAACCGGAACTTCTCCTAGACGGCGGTCACCGGCCGTGAACGATTCGTTGCAGATGGTTAAGCGGATCTCCGGATGGCTTTGCGCCGTCGCGTTCACGACCGTCTGCACGCGCTTCTCGAACTCTGGCAGATGCACGCCGCGTGGTGTCAGTTCACTGGCGAACTGGGCGGGAATCTCATCCCGCCGCATTACGGGAAAGATCATGATATCGCGCAGCCCCAGCGAGTTCGCGAGCGATGCGACGGATAAAAGCTGCGTCAGGTTCGTATCCATCGCCACGAAAGCGAGGTCGACCACCGGCGGCTGCTGCGTCGCCCGGCACAGTTCGATGAAACGCTCCAGGCGCGAGCGGAGCGTGGAGAAGGAGCTGTAACGATAGACTTCAGCGAACTTTTCCGGATCAGTGGCGTGCACCGAGACGGTAAGTCGGTTTAGTCCGCTTTGGCTCAACGGGCCCAAAAGGGATTCCGGCACGGTAGCCATTACGGATACAATCTCTACAAACGCTCCCGTGGCCCGTGCCCGTTGAATCGCCGGTATCAGATCCGGGTATACCGTGGATTCGCCGGAGTAATTGAGAATAAACTTGCGCGGATCAACGAGAGCGTTGAGTAGCGAAGAGTAAACCGCAAACGGTAGGTGCCTGCCCTCGCCCCGCCGCACCTGCCTCGAACAGAAAACGCAGTCGAACGGACACTTGGATGACAGCTCCACCCATAGTATTCGCGGGGTCCGCGCCGCCGGAAACTCCCGTGTGCTAGCCATTCCACACACTCCGCCCACTGATCATGCGCCGGTCAACCGCCATTTCCCGTTCGGCAGAACGCGCCCAACTACGGCGTTCCATCATAACAGGGTTCGCCTCTACAATGAGTCGGCCCACAAACCAGGCAAACCAGGCGCCCTTGGTGAGAAAGCGCAGCACCACGCCCGATTCCCGCCGGGTGGCATCCACGGTGATCTCTTCGTACCGGCCCGTGGCGTAAAGTTTCTCGATTGCCAATCCGACAACTTCCAGCCGCAGCAGGTCACCGGCCTGTATGGGGAGCAGCCGCGCGATCTCGTCCTTGGGCAAGGGCTGCATCTCAGGCTCAAACTGGATCTCCAGCACGGGAAGCCCCTGGTAATCTCTGGCTCCTGCCTGTGCGCGTACAGAATATCCGACGAGCAGCGGTGCAACAAGAACGACAATGCGCATGCCGGACCAATTCACTTATCTGCAATGATAACAAGATGAGGCAGCCGCCCATGGATCGCTATTCACGCCAGGTGCGATTTTCCCCCCTCGGCGAGAACGGCCAGCGGCAACTGGAGGGGGCCCGGCTCGCCATCGTCGGATGCGGCGCCCTGGGCAGTTTTCAGGCGGCTTCCCTTGCCCGCGCCGGTGTAGGCTATCTGCGCCTCATCGATCGCGATTACGTCGAACTCAACAACCTGCAGCGGCAATGGCTCTACGATGAGTCCGATGCGGAGCAGGCGCTGCCAAAAGCGGTAGCGGCCGCGCAGCAACTGGCGCGATTGAACTCCTCGATTCTGGTGGAGCCGCACGTGAGCGATTTGACCGCGGCCAACGCCTTGGACCTGCTCATGGACGTGGATCTCATTCTGGACGGAACCGACAATTTTGAAACGCGTTATCTGATCAACGAGTTCGCCGTGCGCGAGTCCGTGCCCTGGATCTACGGTGCGGCGGTGTCCAGCTACGGGCTGGTTATGCCGGTGATTCCAGGAGAAACGGCGTGTTTTTCGTGCCTGTACCCGGAACCGCCCTCGGGCGTGCAGCCGACCTGCGAGACAGCGGGAGTGCTCAACACCATCACTGCCGCCATCGGCGCGCTGCAATCGAGTATGGCGCTCCAGATTCTTTCCGGACATCCGGACCTGGTGCCTCGACGGATCACGACAGTGGATGTATGGACGGGACACATCCGGCAATTGGAGCAGCCGCCCCGGCAGCCGGATTGTACTGTTTGCGGGATGCGGCGGTTTCCGCTGCTCGACGGGAGTTGCCGCGCGGCGCCCATCAGCCTGTGCGGCCGCAACGCGGTGCAGATTCACCTCAACACAAACACGATCGACTTAGCACAATTGGCGGAAAGGCTGGCGCCGCTGGGGAAGGTGCGCGCCAATGAGTTCGCGCTACGCTTCCAAGTGGATGCCTACGAGCTGACCGTCTTCCCGGACGGGCGCGCCATCATCAAGGGGACAACGGACACGGGCCTGGCGCGCAGCCTCTATGCGCGCTATATCGGGGCTTGAATTTTCTTGCGGTACAAATAGACCGTCTCTTCCCGGCTCACCGACCGCGATCGCAGCTATAGGTGGTCCCGGACTGCGCCCTGACACGATCCTTGTTCAACGCACCCCCAAACTCGTAGACCATGGCGTTTGGGATCGAGCCGGAATTCAGCGCTCCGATGTGGGTGGTGGAATAATACACTTCGTTACTTCCTCGGCTTGGCGCATCTTTTTCCAGGAGGCTTACAATGGCCCCAGATCCGAAGCGGGCCGTAACCCACCCCTCAGCGCGACGGTTCACTGCAAGGCTGCCCCGTTCAGGGCCGCAGGAGCCAGGATTGGAGGGAGTCATAGGCCAGGATTCCTGCCCCCCCTAAAAGCCTGACGGCGAAAGAACCAAGAATTGGAAAACGGGAGAATAAGCTTCCTTTGCAAGATCCCGATCCCCTGCTACTCCGAATCCACAAAGGCAATTGCGTAGGACAACAACGCCAGTTGCAGCACTCCAGGGCCAAGCTGGCGTAGCGCCCCGCGCTGGTTGAGGAACTCCTCGGGCTTCCGCATCGCGTCCTGGGCGGAGTACTCGTCCAGCATTCGCACGCGCACTGCTGCTCCCAGGTCGGCCGGCACGCGCACCACGCGAGGTTGATCGGTCAGATTGGCAACCATCAACCGCCGCTTGCCGGACTTTCGCAGCAGCACCGCTTCCACCTCCATCTTGCTGGAGGAAACCACAGGAACCATTTCTCCGCCGGTGAAGCCGGCCATGCCTGCCAGCACATGGTACAGCGGAAATACCGTTCCCGCGCGCGAGGGGAATTTTTGCGGGAGCTTCGATCCGGCCGCCGTCTCCATCACCCCGCGCCACCCGGTTGTCTCATAAAAGGTCGCTGAAGATGCGCCTCCGTCGGTCAGGTATTTCAGGCTTCCCAATGTCCAGGCGGCGGCAAATAGCGAGGGTTGGCGGGCGTCCACTTCCTGGGGCAGATCCTGCAACGGGCCCTGATGCAGGCTTGTCCCAGCCGTCGCGTTAGGATTGAATCTTGGTTTCAATGTTACCGGGCTGACCACAACGGGGAGGCTTCCACAAAAGGCTCGCGCCGAGGCCAGCGTCACCGCCTGCATTTCCAAGGTCTCCACGAGGCTCAGATTGTCAAAAGCATGCACTTGCGGATTGATGGAATAAGTGACCATATCGGAAGAGGCAAGGGGTGGACGCCCGCGATTCAACTCCGTGAAATAGGCGTCTGTGCCGGAGGCGAACTTGGCGCCGGATTGGCCGAGGTGCTTGCGCGCCATTTCCATCCACTTGGCCGTGGTCGACTTCTCTTGTTTGTGAAAGACGAGGTAGCGATGCACCGGCGCTTTTGTTTTACCGATCTCCAGCGCCAATGCCTTCAACTCTTCCTCCGGTTTGCGATCCAAGTGGATGGCCAGTTCCAAGGAAACACCCAAGGCCCGGGCTTGCCCTGCTGCCCGGCCCAGTACGCGCGCGAAATCGGACTCGGATAATTTCACATCGGCGCGTAAATGCGACAAAGCCAATTTCTTCAGCCTGGCGATTTCACTAGCGGAAAGAGAATCCGCCGCGCTGGATATGCCGAGCCCGAGGGCCGGAACCGGCATGGTCTTATTTGCTCCCACTTTCAATTCGATCACACCGGTTCGATCCGGCGCGGAGCCTTGTTGGCGGGGAGTGCCCTTCAACCGCATGACCACCGATTGCTGCACACCATCGCCGGCCTTCACCTCAGCAGGAAACGGGGTTGCCAGTGGTGTGCAATAGGTCTTATAAGACGCGTCGGTCCAGTTACGTTGATCCTCCATCTCGAAGGTATCGCCGGTCATCCGGACCTCCGCCTCCAGACCCGCCTCCAGGGGATGCGTCAATGCGCGCAGGTCGAAGAACGGCTGGTTCGGGGAGATTTCAGATGGAAACCGGCCGGCGCTCACCTCTCCGGATACCTTCTCTGCCTTTACCGGCTGACCGGCCACACCGGGACCATGGAGAACGCAGAATCCGATCCGGTTGCGCGCGAAGTTTGATCCGGCGATCCCGGCAAAATCAAATCGCAGAGTGCCATCCGGCTCACCTGCCAAGGTCCCCTGCCAGCGGTATCGTATGGGACCCTCGCTGCAGTCCACTTCGAACCGCAAGAGGAAACGGTCGCGCTGTTGCTCGAGCCGCAGACCGGAAACCTTCGGCGGCACCGTGCCCCAGTTTCTATCCCGGACCGCGGCATAAAGCCCGCGCAGGATCTCTGTATCGTGGTATTTCACGTAGCGCAGGAAGGCGAGTTCCGGCTCAAACACCATGGAAAGTGGGCCGGCGCGCAGTAGCATTTGCTGCGCTGGGCGGGCGAGGCCCCCGTAAAGAATCTCATCCCTGGTCAGACCTGAATTGGTTTGACCGAAAAATGGAACGGGAGCTGCTATGAGCAGTGCCAGGAGGTCGCGGCGGCCTATATCAACAGGATGTTCCATAAGCAGAGGCACAATATAGCACACGTAGTGAATGTTACAATCGACCTGGAAGCTAAACTTGGCCGGTGCTGGGCCTGGTCTTCAAAACCAGTGTGCGACGCCTCGCGTGGCAGGTGGGTTCGACCCCCACTAGCTTCCGCCATAAGGTTCATTTTAATTCAACAGCTTATCCCTTCGGCTGCGCCCAAGTGTGCGCAAAAGGAAGATCAACAAGGCGAGCCACCCTATGAACTTGGGCCACGGAGGAGTCGCCATGCTACAGGTTGCTCTAAGAATTTTTCTGGACAGCTTCAGGAGCCGGCTCTGCGGGACGATATCCATCCACCGATGACGGGTAAGTGACGGCGACCCTCCGGGAGGGCGAACATCCATTTTGGACAGGAGGGTTTCAGATCAATTCCGGGATCACTACCGGCGGCCCGGTTGACCTTATTCAACCACGCGGAGACGAGCGTCGGTAGCGCGACGATCCCGGTTCTCCTTGTTGAGTAGATGAACCGCCGTGAGAGCCAAAACTGCAATCAGCAACTGCATGGATTCCACGGCACCGGCCACAGACCGCGATATCGACCGCGATATCCACAAATCCCGCTGACCCACCAGCGTGACGCATTGGGAAATGAGCATCAGACCGATCACCGCGCAGAGGAGTCTGATCCGCCAGTTCGCACTGCGCCGGATAAGCACGAGCACGCTGAGAACTGTCATCAGATAGGCAAATAGTGCGGCCCATATCGTAGCAGGCATATAAAAACAATCGGAAGGTCCAATCCAAAACTTTACAGATAACGCAAAAAGCAATTCTTATATACCAGGAAATTTGGAGGAATAGTACTTTTTTGCCGCACAACTCGTTTTCTTGAAAAGCACTCGGGCCGGCGAGGTTCAATGCCTCCTCCGGCGCCATGGCCGCAAACCGGACTGCCTTCGCCTTGCTTTAGAGGGGGGGCGCTGAATTAAACTGCGTTTTCCGCGTTGGTGCGATGCCGGGCCGGCCGGCGAATCGACGTAGTTCTCTCGAATGCCGAGGGAGAGCAAGCGGCCGATAGAAGTAGAGGGCATCCATACTCAATGGACACCTCCGGACACCTCCATCGATGCGACAGCGGAAACCGGCGTAATGGAGGCCGTCGAGCACCAGCGCCTTGAGCCGCTCCATTGCCGCCTGCTTTGAAGTGAGAATCGCGCTATGAAGGGCTGTTCCCGGTCTGCCCCGGTGTGTGGGTGCGCCCGCAGGTGTGCCCGGCAGCAGGTGATGCGGTGCGCCTCGGCGCGGTAAAGTGTATAGGAGAATATGGGACAGCGGCGAGGCACGAAAGAAGAGGTCCCCCTGTTACCTTTTGTTTTTTTCCACCGCCTTCACGTAGAATAGAAAAACCCCCTACCTGGGAATATAGATTTTAACTTGCGAGGATGAATCAGTGAAGCTCACGAAGATACTTTTGGCCGGTTGCGTGGCGATGAGTTTTGGGATCGCCCATGCCGCGGAAGATGCTCCAGCGGACCACAAGCAGTGGATGAAGGACCTGGGTTCGGCCATGGGCCAGATCCGGAAGGGCGTTGATGTGGAGCAGAACGCGGCAAAGATGGTGGCGGTCATGCCCGAGGTGAAGGCATTCTGGGCCAAGCGCACCTCCGATGTCGCCGTAAAGACTTGCGATGATTCGGCCAACGGCGCCAAGCAGGCCGCTGCCGCCGCCAAGGCCGGTGATCAGCCGGGTGTGACGGCGGGGATGAAACTGGTGGGCGCCGGCTGCAAAGGCTGCCACGACGTACACCGGGAAAAGATTTCCGACACCGAATACAAGATCAAGTAGTGGTGGTTCAGACTTCGCGCACCAAGCGGAAGCCATAGTCGGCGTACATAAACGCCGGCGGAATACTGGAGCGCGCCGCGCACCGGCTCACCTTCACGTGATGCCGCCAGGACCCACCTCTGGAGGCGCGGCGATCTCCGTCCGCTGGACCTTGCGGGTTCCTCACGGCTGACTGCACGTAGTAGTTCTTGTGGAACCAATCCGCGCACCACTCGTGAATATTTTCTCCGATGTCGAACAGGCCGTACGCGTTGGGGGGCGCCAACCCGACCGGTAACGGAGCCTTCACCTCGCCTCCCCAGCGCCGAAGGTATTCTTCCCGCTCATTCGGCGGCGCATCGCCCCACACGTAGAGCAGTTGTTCCTGCCCGCCACGCGCGGCACGCTCCCATTCCGCCTCAGTGGGTAAACGATAGCGGTGGCCGGTTGCCGCTGATAGCCAGTGCGCGTACGCGACGGCGTCGAACCAACTCACCGCCACTACCGGCTGATGGGGATCATCAAACGGGGACTCCTTCCAATGCTTGGGAGGGGGATGGGGCGTGTGCTTTAGAAAGACTTCGTAATCCAGGTTACGCACTTGCAAAGCGGCCATGGAGAACCGGTCCACCCAAACCTGGTGCACCGGTTTCTCCTCGTCGCGGCCCGCCTCACAGCCCATTGCAAACCAGCCTTCCGGGATCTCCACACACACAGGCGCGCAAAGGGCGCTCGCAGGTTCGCCTTGAGCAGCTTCGTTTTGCGCGTGTTTCTCAGAAGCGCCCACGATCACTGTTTGGCCTCCAAAGGAACAAACAACAGCGTCCCGGACGCCTCGATCTTTCCAAACTGCATTCGAAAGCTCCGGCCGGTGTAATAGGATTCCCACTGATCTTTGTAGTGACTGGACAAAGGTTGCCCGGACTCTCCGGTGGTGAGATTCAATAACGACTGGTCCAGCGCCGCCAGATCGGCCACCATCCGCATAGACGGGCCCAGCCGCGGAGTGGTTTGTTTGACGGTGGTGGATGACCCGCTCATGGGGACCGGACCAATTTGAAAATAGCGGCCCACCAGCGGAACCTCGGCGACGACGGGATTGCGCAGGAGTAACTGGTTGTACAGGCCATAGTCCCACTTGGAAAGATCGCTGCCCTGCAGCTTAGTGCCATCGCGAACGGCGTCCATCAGTGCGCGCAGGAGCATCTGATCATAGTCTGGGAACCAGTCCTTAGGCCGGGTGCGCAGCAGTTGCTCGATGACCGAAGCCGCCATTTGCGATTCATACAGGGAACCTTTGCCGCCCGAGGCGCGGTCCGCCACTGCCTTGCGCACTTGTTGGAACACAAGCGTCACCAGCAGCGGAGCCGCCGTGCCTTTCTCCATTTGCCCGTTCCAACGCGCGAGCAGATCGGAGGCTGGAGACAAAGCTTCATTCCGTAATCCGCGCCGCTGGTACGCGGCGGCAGTTTCCTTGGCGAGATAGTGGGAAAATGAGGAATAGACATCCTTCTGCACCTGTAACATCTCCTCCGGTTTCCAGCCGCCAGTCTTGGCCGAAAGCATCTGCCTGATCTGCGTGGCGCGATAGTGCGGCGCAAAGTTGCCGTTCACGCGATAGGGATAGTCGGCGGGGAAAGGATTCTGATTGGCCGTGATCACGCGGCCCGAGGGCGGGTTGTAGACCGAAGGCAGTTCATCGAAGGGGATGGTG
>JAENWC010000250.1 GCA_016650235.1 Terriglobia bacterium | reverse complement strand
ATGAAATGGACCAATCCGACCACCCGCACATCCGCGAGTTTCTCGCCATGGATCGCGTCGAAATTTAGTGCGGCATCCCGCCGGGAATTTGAAAGCCGGCCTTAGCCGGCCCGCTTCAGCGTGGCCTCCGCATTCGCCTGCCTGCCCTTCCCCTTGCGAATCATCTTCAACTCGCTTCCTTCCACCGTCCCTTCCCAATAGGTGGTCTGGTCCCCCTTCTTCGTCTTGGTTACAGTGGTGAAAGAAACCTTGTTGCCGATAATCTTCCCATCCTGAATTTCCAGTGGAGCAGCCTTCCTGCCGCGCGAGGCCGAAACTGTGCCCTTCACCGTCTCGCCGTCCGCGGTCAACTGCAGCGTCACAGGCACATCGCGCGCCTCCTGCTTCTTTGTTGCCGGCACTTTCATCGCGCCGGTCCATTTGCCGTCCAGAGGACCAGCTATCAACGACGTTGCCAGAAGCCCGCATAAGGCTAAGATAGTGAGACTGAATCGAGTCAAAGTCTTCATGCTCTTATTAAACCTGATTGCGACGAAAAGTTTCTAGCCCTACAGTGCCCGAACCCTTGCCCCAGTTCTGCGACGTCGTCCTCCCGGTCCCCCTCGACCGCGCCTTCACCTACAAGCTTCCACTCACCCTCCAACACAGAGTCCAGCCCGGCTGCCGCCTCCTGGTCCCCTTTGGCCATCGCAAATTAATCGGTGTGGCTCTCCGCTGCCATAACGATCCCCCCGAATTTGCCACCCCCGAACTTACAATCAAGGCAGCACTCCGCCTCCTGGACGAGGAACCCGTCCTCGATGCCGAACTCCTCTCGCTCGGACACTGGATCGCTACTTATTACTGCGCCCCGCTCGGCGAGGTACTCCGCGCCATGATTCCCCTCGCCGGTGAAACGCGCAAAACCAAAGTCTTCACCCTCACCGATCGCGGCCGCGATGCCACACGCCAACTCCTGCTCGGAACCCCGGCTGAGGAACCCGCCGTCCAATTGCTCCGCTTGCTCGAATCGCGGCCCCTCTCCGCCGCCTACCTGCGCAGGAAAATTCCGACCGCTGAAACCGCACTCAAGGGCCTGCTCAAGAAAGGACTCGTCTCCCTCGACCAGGACCAAGCCGGCCGCGATCCCTTGCGCGCTCCCGCGCAGCGTCTTCGGGCCGAATTCTCGCGCCGCCCGGATCAGGAAAAACTCACGAAATCCGAACGCGAACTGCTCTGCTATCTCGAACTCCACCCCGGTTCTCACAACCTCTCCGACCTCGAGCTTGTCCTCCCCAAAGCCAGTGCCGCCGCCAGAGCCCTGGCCCGCCGCAGCTTGATCCACCTCCGGCCTGAGCCGCCCTCCATGCTCAACGCCCCTCCGCGCCCGCCGCACCTCCTCAACCCCATGCAGCAGGCCGCCTACAGCCGCATCCAGCAATCGCTCGCCGCCTCAAAATACGAAACCTTCCTCCTCCAAGGCGTCACCGGCTCCGGCAAGACAGAGGTCTACCTTAGCCTGATTGAAGCCACCCTCGCCCTCGGCCGCAGCGCGCTCCTCCTGGTTCCCGAAATCGGACTCACCCCCGCCGTCGCCGGACAATTCTTCCACCGCTTCGGTGACCGCGTCGCCATTCTACACTCTGCCTTCTCCGGCATGGAGCGCGTCGAACAGTGGCGCCGAATCCGCTCCGGCGGCGCCGGCGTGGTGGTCGGAACCCGCAGCGGCGTATTCGCGCCCGTCCGCAACCTAGGCCTCATCATCGTCGATGAAGAGCACGATCAAAGCTACAAACAGGCCGAAACGCCCCGCTACAACGGCCGTGATGTCGCCGTCGTCCGCGCACGCGCCGCTAAAGCTGTGATTGTCCTCGGCTCCGCCACCCCTAGTCTTGAATCACGATTCAACGCCGATCGCGGCAAGTACACTCTGATCGAGCTTCCCCAGCGCATCCAATCCCGCCCGATGCCAGCGGTCGAGCTGATCGATATGCGCCAGGAGTACCTCGAAACCCGCAAGCAGACCACCTTCGCCCGCTCCCTGGTCACCGCTGTCCAGCAACGTATCGATGCCGGCGAGCAGACCATGCTGCTCCTCAATCGCCGCGGCTTTTCCAGCTTTGCCTGCTGCCGCAGTTGCGGCGAACGCATCCAATGCCGCGATTGCGCCGTCACCCTGACCTACCATCGCCGCGATCGCCGCATGCTCTGCCACTACTGCGGCTATGCCGAAAAGGTCCCCACCACCTGTCCCAAATGCGACAGCGAACACATCTACTTCATCGGAACCGGCAGCGAAAAAGTGGAAGAGGAACTCCATCGCGACTTTCCCGGCGCTCGCATCGTCCGCATGGATCGCGACACCGTCTCCGGCCGCCGCCAATACGAGGAGATGCTCCACGGCTTCAGGGAAAAGCAGTACGACATCCTCGTTGGTACACAGATGATCGCCAAAGGCCACGACATCCACAACGTCACCCTGGTCGGCGTCGTCAACGGCGACATCGGCCTCGGCCTGCCCGACTTTCGCGCCGCGGAACGCACCTTCCAGCTCCTCACCCAGGCCGCCGGCCGCGCGGGCCGCGGCGAACTCCCCGGCATCGTGCTCATACAGACCATCAACCCCGATCACTACGCCATCCGTTGCGCCGCCGCACAGGACTACGCCGTCTTCTATGAAAAGGAGCTCCAGTTCCGCCGCCTCATGCGCTACCCGCCCTATGCCGCCCTAGCCAACATTCTCGTCCGCAGCCTCTCACAGGAAGACGCCTTGCGCATGAGCTCCGAACTCGGCGCACATTTCGACCCGCCTCCGGAAGGGCTGAAAACATTGGGGCCCGCTGCCGCCCCCGTGCCCCGGCTCAAGCAGGAATTCCGCTATCAGCTCCTGATCAAGGCCGTTAGCCGCAATCGCTTGAACCAGGCTTTGCAGGATCTCCGCCGCCTCGCCAGCGAAAAACATTGGCCCGCCACCGCTTTAGTCATTGACGTCGACCCCTTGAGTCTGATCTAATCGCCCCAAATGCAAGCGTACGGGGAAGCACGCGACGAGAGCCATGCCTCTCCACTAGAAATGGTGGCCGGAAATCTACGGCTGACCATGGCCGGCTATGCCCGCGCTACTCCGCTCGGCGCGGTCCGGGATCTGCCCTCCGGTCTCATCATGATCAGCTCCGGCGTCGATTACCCCGTCTTCAATGCTGTCCTGCTCACCGGACCCTTCCGCGAATCCATCCTCGAGTTGGAATCCTCCCTCCGCGATGCCGCCTCCTTCTACGCCGCCCGCGCCCTCGGATGGAGCTTCTGGATCTGCCATGAGCTGTTCCCGCCCGCTCTTCTGCCGCACGTCCGCACCCTGCTCTCCCGCGCACGCCTCCGCGAAATCGCGCACCATCAGGGCATGTACTGCGACGCCATCCTTCCGCCGCGCCGCCCATTGCCCCGTCTGGCCACACGCCGAGTCGCCGATCCTCTCACCCGCATGGACTTCTGCCAGGTCGTCTCCGATGTCTTCGGAGTCCCGGATGTGGTCTCCACAAAGGTCTACGGCGAGCAAGCCTTCTGGGATGGAACCTACGTCGCCTGGGTCGGCTATTGCAAGGGAAAGCCCGTCGCAACCGTGGCCACCGATGCTGCCTCCGACGCAATCGGCGTCTACAGCGTCGCCACCGTTCCCAAACACCGCGGCAAAGGCTTCGCCGAAGCCATCACCCGCCACGGCCTCCTGGAGGCCCAGCGTGCCTCCGGCCTACAACGCACTATCCTCCAATCCACTCCCGCCGGACTTGCGCTTTACCAAAACATGGGCTACCAACCCCTGGGCCACTTTTCCGTCTTTATTTCCACCTAGCTATGCAGGATCCAGAGGTGGAAGTAAAGGGGTCTAACCCAGTACTAACCCACCACTTGCCGAGCCGCGACTAAAGGGAGCGGTCCGAACAAGGCACTGCGCAAGAAATAGTTAGGTTAAGTGGTTGTCTCAGCCGAGAGGTTACTCCTGCCGCCCGGAGTTTGGCGATGCTACCAAGCGAGCCTTCGATTACCCATGGCCGAAATACATCAGCCAGCCAAGCCCGAACAACGTCCCCACAAAGCAGGCAAAGCAGTACAGGCCGTACATGAGCCGTTCGCGGTCCGTCCGCTTGGTGACTAGCCCGAGCACGATGGATGCGCACAGTGCAAACAGGATGCTCGCTTCCATGTGAGATAGATTCATCTTCGGCATTATTCTTTCTTCCCCGTAGCGATCTCGTAGGCGTCCACCATCGCCAGAACATTCATCAGTCCCGCGCCCACCAGAAACTTGGTGCCGTAGTCATGGACGTGGCCGGCAACGTCGTCCTGCGCATAACCCATCCACACGGTGAACAGGTACAGAATCCCGCTGGAGAGATCGGCAAGGTAGCCGCCACAATAGATGAGGGTGGTGAACAGGTCGCCGGTCTTCCACTGAAACATGGCTCCGCGCATCAGGAGTCCGGCCAGGAAAGTCACCATGATGGTGAAGAACAGGATCAGGCCGCGGCTACGGCGCTGCAAGAGCAGATGCCCGCCTCCGGGCACAAGCCAAGCCAGCCCGATCACAGGCAACCAGGTCACCACAGGAACTTTATTGTCGCTAGCCATCTTTGTCAATTTTAGCATGGGATAATGGGCGCTCATGAGTTCCCGCGCCGATACACTCCGTTCCCTGATTGAACAGGACCCCACCAACAGCCGTTTCCGCTACATGCTGGCGATCGAAACGATGAACGGCGGCAACCTGGAAGATGCCGTACAGGCTTTCCGCGATCTGCTGGCAGTGGACCCCAACTACGCCGCCGGCTACTTCCAGGGCGCTCAGTCCCTGGAGAAACTGGGCCGGATCGAAGAAGCCAAAGCGCTCTACCGCGAGGGCATCGAGGTAACCACGCGGAGCGGCGACATGCATACGCGCAGTGAGTTGCAGGGCGCGCTCGATATGCTGGGTTAGGCGCCCAAGCGCGTCATGCCGGCTTTCGCGACCGAGGCGGAAGAAGCGGAGTGGTGGTATAAGAACCGCAACAAACATGGCAAACATCTCCTTGGCCGCCGTGAAAAATGGCGAAGCTCAGGTGTTGACGAAGGAGAAACTGCGGGAGCGGATAGCT
>JAENWC010000249.1 GCA_016650235.1 Terriglobia bacterium | reverse complement strand
TCTAATTGTTCGACGCTCGAGATGGTCACAGCTTGTATCCGATCTTGCGCAGGAATCCGTGACGCCACTCGGCATCCTGTTCAGTCTCGACGCCCTTGGGCGAAGACCCATCGATGACGCCGAGAATCCCGCGCCCTTGTTCGGTCTCGGCCACGATGACCTCCACCGGGTTGGCGGTGGCGCAAAAAATACCGCACAGCTCCGGCACGTCTTTGATCCTGCCGAGCACGTTAATGGGAAATCCATCGGTCATCGACACAACGAAAATGTGTCCCGCGGCGATGGCGGTGGCGTTCTTCTCCGCGTTGTCCTTCATCGCGGCGTCATTGCCGCCGACCCTGGTCAGGCACGGTCCCGATGCCTCGTTGAAGGCCACGCCAAACTTCATCTGTGGCGCCGTATTGACAATGGCTTCGTGAATATCTTCCACCGTCTTGATAAAGTGGGACTGGCCGACGATGATGTTGCCGCCGGTAGGGATCTCCAGGCGAATTGCTTTTAGCTCCATTAGACACACAGAATATCACTGGATGGACCAACTGCGATTAACAAGACGGAATCTGCTCTCCCTGCCTCTGGCGGCAGCCGCACCGAGCCGGCCAAACATCATCTTCGTACTAGTGGACGACTTGCGCCAGGACGAGCTTGGCTGCTATGGCCACCCCTTTGCTTCCACCCCCCACGCGGACCGGCTCGCGCGTGAAGGCGCGCGCTTCCTCAACGCGTTTGCTGTGACGCCGCTGTGTTCGCCTAGCCGCGCCTCATTCCTCACCGGCCAATATCCGCACGCGAACGGAATCACCGACAATACCAGCCGGGCGCGGCAAAGCCATCAATTAATGACTTGGCCGCGCCGCCTGCACGAGGCAGGTTACCAGACATCCTTCATCGGCAAATGGCACATGGGCAATGACGACTCACCGCGCCCCGGCTTCGACCATTGGGTCAGTTTCCCGGGCCAGGGCCAATGTATCGACCCACCGCTCAACGTCAATGGCGCCGCTGTCCAGACGCGCGGATATATTACGGATCTGCTCACGGATCACGCGGTGGATTTTCTCAAGCGCAAACGCAGAAGTCCGTTTTGTCTCTACCTGGCGCACAAGGCCGTTCATCCCAACATCGTCCAACGCGACGACGGCAGCGTGGCCGGCACCAGTGTCGACGATCCGGACTCCTTCATTCCCGCCGAGCGTCACCGGAATCTGTACGTGGGCAAGACGTTGCCGCGGCGTCCCAACTATGGCAAACCACCGGCGGGCAAACCCGCACTCGAGCGTTCCATCAACGGCCTCAAACCGCTGGGTCCGCAAACGGCTACTCCGGACGCGACGATTCTCAACCGCATGCGGATGATGAAGGCGGTGGATGAGAGCCTCGGCCGGATTCTTGCCTCTGTTCCCAACCTCGACGAAACGATGGTGATCTTCACCTCCGACCATGGATACTTCTACGGCGAACATGGTCTTGACGCCGAGCGCCGGCTTGCCTACGAGGAAGCGATCCGTATCCCGATGCTGATACGGTATCCAGCCATGTTCCGCGCGGGTTCGCGGCCGGAGGATTTTATGCTGTCGATCGATATCGCAAATCTTTGTTTGCGGCAACAGCTCCCGCGGCGCCGCGATGATTTTCTGATCGAATATTATTCCGACACTGTCTTTCCGCGTATCAGGAACATGGGCTACCACGCCGTGCGGACGCAAGATTGGAAGTACATACAGTACCGCGAACTGAAGGGGATGGATGAGCTCTATAACCTGCGCAAGGATCCTTACGAAATGAATAATCTCATCCATCAAGACAAGTCCGCCCTGGCGGCGATGCGACAGCGGCTCGACCGGCTGCGAAAGGAAACCGGTGCCTAAACCGAAGCCCGCTCCCAAGCTCATACACGGACGTCTCAGCGTGCATCGCGACGGTTTCGGATTCTTGATTCCAGACCAGCCGGTGCCTGGCGTGGACGGCGATATTTTCCTGCCTCCCGCCGCTGCCGCGAAGGGAATGCATGGCGACCGCGTGGCCGTCCGCATAATGCGCCGCGGCGGGGCCGGGCGTGCGGAAGGGGACATCGTCAAAGTGCTGGAGCGTTCGAACTCCACCGTGGTCGGGGAGTTCCTCCTCAAGCGGGGCGGCATGTTTGTACGGCCACACGACGGCCGGATTCAACAGTGGATTGAGATCCCGAAAGGGATGGCGTTGCCGAGCGCCCCGCCACAAGTGGATCGTGTCGGAGCGCCCATTTTGAATATCCAGAGCCCAGCCGATCTGGACGGGATGATTGTCAACGTGGAGATTCTCGAATTCCCGAGCAAGGACGGCCCGGGCACCGGCCGCGTGGTGGAGGTTCTGGGAGCGCCGGATGATTTCGGAGTGGACGTCGAGATCCTGATCCGCAAGTTTCATATCCCGCACCGTTTTCCTCCGCAGGTGATTGAGGAGGCACAATCCTTCTTGAGCACGATACCGGAGTCTGAGATCGCCAGACGAGAGGATTTCCGCTCGCTCGATATTGTCACCATCGACGGCGAGACGGCCCGCGACTTCGACGATGCAGTCTGGGTGGACAGGCTTCCCAACGGGAACTTCGCACTGCAGGTTCATATCGCCGATGTCAGCCAATACATCCGGCCCGGCTCCGAAATAGACAAAGAGGCGCAGATGCGGGGCACCAGCGTTTACTTTCCCGACCGCGCCGTACCGATGCTGCCACTCGAGCTATCCACAGAACTCTGCTCGCTGAAGCCAAAGGCGGACCGCCTGGTGCTGAGCGCGATTCTGGAACTGGACCGCCAGGGAGAGGTGGTATCGCAGCGCTTCACGCGGGGCGTTATACGCAGCGTTGAGCGGATGACGTATACCGTCGTCCACGCGTTGCTGGAAGGCGATGCCGCTTTACGCGAGCGCTACGCACCACTGGTGGAGCGCTTCGATCTGATGCGGCATCTTTCGCGCATTCTCAATAAGAAACGCACGCGGCGCGGCTCGATCGACTTCGACTTGCCCGAGCCCCTCATCGAATTTGATGAGTTCGGCGAGATGACGGGCGTCACGCGGAGCCCTCGCAACGATGCGCACCGGTTGATTGAGGAGTTCATGCTGGCGGCGAACGAAAGCGTGGCCGCGCATATTGAAGCGGCGGGATCGCAGATGATTTACCGCGTGCATGAGGTTCCCGATTCCAAGCGAGTGGCCGAGTTTGAGGAGATCGCGGTGCAGTTCGGCGTGTCGCTGGGGATAGGAGCCATCCCGGCCAAGCGGCACGCCATCACCACACGGCACCGGGACGGCCGCAAATCAAGCCGGGACATCATTATCACCGGAGATGTCAAGATCACCTCGCGGCATTACCAGAAGCTGGTTTCCCAGATTGAAGGCCGCGCGGAAGAGCGCATACTCAGCTATCTCATGCTGCGCTCCCTCAAACAGGCCCGCTACAAGGCGGAAAACCTCGGCCATTTTGCGCTGGCGTCGGATTGCTACACGCATTTCACCTCGCCTATACGGCGCTATCCGGATCTGCTGGTGCATCGACTTCTCTGCGCACTGCTCGATCATGCGAGCCCGCCGTACACCCAAGCGCAGCTTGCCGGCTTCGCCGAACAGAACTCGAACAGAGAGCGCACTGCCGCCGAGGCGGAACGTGAACTGGTGAATTGGAAAAAGCTCAAGTTCATGTCGGGTCACGTTGGCGACGATTTCTCCGCGTTGATCATCAACACGGCTAAGTTCGGATTTTTCGTGGAATTGGAGGAGATGTTTGTGGAGGGGCTGGTGCCGCTGGATTCCATCGCCGGCGACCGCTACCGCTATCATGAGAGTACCCGCCGCATCATGGGAGAGCGCACCAAACAGCAGTTCAAGATCGGGGACAAGGTTCGCGTACGCCTGGACCGCATCGATTCGGTGGAGAAGAAACTACAGTTCTCCGTCCTGATGCCCATGCCCAAAAAGAGCAAACGAAAATGAATCCCCCACTCACGCCGGAAGAGCTTCGTGTTTTAGGCGCAATGATCGAGAAGGACATGGCCACGCCGGAATACTATCCGCTCTCGCTCAATGCGCTGATGAACGCGTGCAACCAGAAGAACAACCGCGATCCGCTGACCAGTTATGACGAGGCGATTGTCAGCCAAACGTTGGAAGGTCTCCGCGCGCGGCACCTGGCCACTATCTTAAGCGGCGGCGACCACCGGGTCCCCAAACATGGGCATCGCGCCTGGGAGACTTTGGACGTGAATAATCGCGAGTTGGCGGTGCTGTGCGTGATGATGCTGCGCGGCGCGCAGACGGTGAATGAGTTGAAGACGCGCACGGAGCGTCTGCACGCGTTTGACGATTTGGAGTCTGTGGAGGGGTGTCTGGCTAAGCTCGCGGGGCGGCAGATGGCGATTCAGATTCCGAAGCAGTCCGGGATGCGAGAGCCGCGTTGGATGCATTTGCTGGGGGGCGCGGTGGACATACATGCTCCAGTGGCTGAGCCGGCTCCGCGTAGTGATTCGCTGGCGGACCGTGTTTCGAGGTTGGAGGCGGAGGTGGAGTCACTGCGGGCGCAGATGGAGGATTTGCGGCGGGAGCTTGGGGCCTAAGAATTTCTCGACGGAAGGCGTATCAGCATCCAGGCCAGGGCAGCGAATCCGGCGAGCGACAACCAGCTTCCCCAAGCGGCGTAGAATGGCATCACGTCGAGACCGAAGAGGAGTTGTGAGAGGGACGGGAGTCCGGCCACTAACGCCACCGCCAGTAGAATTCCCATGATCGCTTCTCCGGCGATCAGGCCGCTGGCTAGCAGGGTGCCTCGTTCTTCGGCGGCGAGTTTGTCCGCTTCGGTACGTTGCGCCATGCGGCGATCGAGGACCCATTTGATCACTCCTCCCAGGAAGATGGCGGAGGTTGTGTCGAAGGGGAGATACATTCCTACGGCGATGAGCATGGGCGCTCTCGCACCGCAAAGGATCAGGGCCAGGCCGAAGGCCGCTCCAATTCCGAGCAGGCCCCAGGCCATTTTGCCGCCTACGATTCCCTGCGTCAGTTGGGCCATCAGGCCGGCCTGCGGCGCGGGCAGCGCGCGTCCTCCGATTCCTCCTGTGTCGAGATTGGCTTCGTGCAGGGAGATGATGGGGGCAAGCAGAAAGAAGGCCAGGAGAATTACTGTTACTATCTCGACCACCTGCATCTTCCATGGCGTGCCACCGAGAAGATGGCCTGCTTTCAGGTCCTGTATGAGCGAGCCGGAGACGCTGCACGCGCAGCAGACCACTGCCGCTACACCGAGCACTGCCGCCATGCCCGCCTTGCCTGTCGCGCCGGCGACCACCATAAGCAGCGCCGCGATTACCAGCGCCGCGAGTGTTAGTCCGGAGACCGGCTGATTGGAGCTTCCCACCAAGCCCACAAGATAGCCGCCTACTACGGATAGGAGGAATCCGGCCACGGTCATCACTACCGCCGCCACCGCCGCCGTGGTCCAGTCGCCAGTGAAGTGATAGTAGATCGCGGTGATGGGAATCAGGAGAACCAGGGTCGCGGCGAGCACCCACTTGGCGGGGATATCTTGCTCCGTCCTGTCCATTTGAGGCCCGCCGTGCGAGGCCGCGCCCGTCGCCACGAATGCTCCCTTGAGCGACCGGACGATCGAGTCGCGCATGCCGAGCAGGGTGTTGCAGGCGGCCACCAGCATGGCTCCGACGGCGATGGGACGGACGATGTTGTACC